>JAAXOU010000221.1 GCA_012396115.1 Streptomyces somaliensis DSM 40738
CGTCGCGCGTGCCGCACCCGCGGCCGGCGGCGGACGACTCGCCGGACCGCGTCCCGTTCCCGCCGCCCGGCCCGCCGCGGGAGCCGTCGCGGGAGCCGTCGCCGCCGCACGCGACGCTCCGGTCGCTCCTCGGGGCGTGGGCGCTGGCGGCCTGCTCCGCCGAGGAGACCTCCGCCGTCGAGGCGCACCTGACGGAGTGCGCGCCGTGCGCGGACGAGGCGCTGCGGCTGCGCGACGCGGTCGGCCTGCTGCACAGCGAGCGCGACCTGGACCTCGACCCGCTGCTGCGGTCGCGGGTCCTGGAGAACTGCCTGGACCGGCGCCCGGCCCGCATCCCCGTACCGGACTGGGCCGGCCCCTACGACGCGGAGACCGCTCGACTGGACGCGCTGCTGCGGGACATCGGCCGCGCGGAGTGGCGCGCGCCGGTGCGGCTGCGGTGGTTCGCGGGCGGGCACCGGGTGGACCGGCACACCGACGTCGCGGGCGTCATCGGCCACCTGTTCGCGGTGGACGGCCTGGTCGCGGCGGCCCTGGGGCTGGACGACCCGGTGGGGCCGCACGGCGCCGCCGGGTCGCCGTACGGGCCGGCGGAGCGCACCGAGGCGCTCTGGCGCGCCCTGGAGCGGGGCGGGGACGAGAGGTGCCCGCGGGAGCCGTGGCGGGACCAGGCGCACGCGCTGGTGCGGACGGCGTCGCTCGCGGGGCGCGGGGTGGCGGAGCTGCCCGTGCCGTACGGGCCGTTCTCCCTGCCGCTGCGGGACGCCCTGCTGGAGCGGGCGTTCGAGTGCTGGGTGCACGCGGAGGACATCGCCTCGGCGGTGGACTACCCGTACGAGCCGCCCTCCGGGGCGCACCTGCGCGGCATGGTCGACCTGGCGGTCCGCCTCCTGCCGGGCGCGCTGGCCGACCGCCGCCGCGCCGGGCTCGCGGGGCCGGCCCGCGCGCCCGGCGGGCCGGGGCGGGCGCTGCGCCTGGAGGTGGAGGGGGCGGGCGGCGGCCACTGGCACGTCGCCCTGGACCACCCGGCGGCGGCCCGCCCGGAGCGGGAGGTGGCGCTCGTGGTCTTGGACCGCCTGGAGTTCTGCCGGCTGGTGGCGGGGCGCGTCACGCCGGAGGAGGCCGCGGCGGGGCAGTCGGGCGACCGGGAGGCCGTCAGGGAGGTCCTGTACGCCGCGGCCTCCCTGAGCCGCATGTAGGCGCCGCCCCGGGGCCCTTCAGCGGAAGACGACCGTGCGCCCGCCGTTGAGCAGGACGCGCCGCTCCGCGTGCCACTTGACCGCGCGGGCCAGCGCCCGGCACTCCACGTCGCGCCCCAGCGCCACCAGGTGCTCGGGGGTGACCTCGTGCCCGACGCGCTCGACCTCCTGTTCGATGATCGGCCCCTCGTCGAGGTCCGCCGTCACGTAGTGGGCCGTCGCGCCGATCAGCTTCACACCGCGCGCGTGCGCCTGGTGGTAGGGCCTGGCCCCCTTGAAGCTCGGCAGGAACGAGTGGTGGATGTTGATGATCCGGCCGCTGAGCGCCGCGCACAGGTCGTCCGACAGGACCTGCATGTACCGGGCCAGCACCACCAGTTCGACGTTCTCGCCGCGCACCAGCTCCAGCAGCCGGGCCTCGGCCTCCGCCTTGGTGTCCGCGGTGACCGGGACGTGGTGGAAGGGGACGTCGTAGGAGGCAGCGAGCTCCGCGAAGTCCGTGTGGTTGGACACCACGGCCACGACGTCCACCGGCAGCGCGCCGATCCGCGTGCGGAACAGCAGGTCGTTCAGGCAGTGGCCGAACCTCGACACCATCAGCACGACCCGCATGCGCTCGTCGGCGCGGTGGACCCGCCAGTCCATCCCGAAGGAGTCGCCGACCGCGGCGAAGCCCGCCCGGAGCTTCTCGACGGTCACGGACGCCTCGGCGGAGAAGTGGACCCGCATGAAGAAGAGGCCCGTGCCGCGGTCCCCGAACTGCTGGCTGTCCTCGATGTTGCACCCCGTGATGAGGAGGTAGCTGGACACGGCGTGCACGATGCCCGGCCGGTCGGAGCAGGAGAGGGTGAGGACGTACTGGTCGGTCATCCCGGCAGCATGCCACACGGGGCGGGCGCGCCCCCGGGCCCGTCCGCCCGCCGGACGCGCCCCTACGCGGCGCCGGTCAGCGCCCGCAGGGCGTGCAGCGGACGCGGCGGGACGTCCGGGTCCTCGCCGTCGTTGACGGAGAGCCGCACGTGGGCCTCGCGGGCGGCGTGCACGGCCTCGGGCCAGCCGGGGTGGCCCAGGTACGCGGAGACGGGCGCGTCCGGGCCGACCTGGTGCACGATCCGCAGGATCCGCAGCACGGCCTGGTCGACGAGCCCGGCCTCGTCCCGGTCGCGGAACATCGTCCCGACGTACTTCTCGGCGGACCAGTTGTCCAGCCAGGTGTCCTCGACCAGCCGGTAGACGGCGTCCGTGACGTCCCCGTACCCGTCGACGCCGGCCAGCCAGCACTCCTGGTGGAAGCGGACGTCGGAGAACATGTGCAGCGCCGAGCGCACGTTGGCGCGCCAGCGCCACCACGGCATGTCGTTGAGGGGCATGCCGCCCATGGTGGAGGAGTGACGGCCGGGACGGGAAGGGTTCATCTGCGTTCACCTCGCGGACGCGGCTCCGGCGTGTCGGGCCGGGTGGACCGGGCGGGCCGGGGTACGCTCCACCGGAGCGGTGGGCGTGCGGACGGTACGCCCCCCACGGTACGCGCCGTGCGGAGCCCGCAATTCACCTCGACGTCACCGACTGTTGAACCACGCTCACTCCCGTGTTCCCCGTGAACAGGAAGTGTGCGTTTCCATGACCGGTAACGGCAGGCGACGCTTTGCCTCCTTCCTCACTTCCAGGGCCGCGACGGCTCTCGCCGCGGCGTCCCTCCTCGCCGGCTGCGGCGGACTCCCCGGGGCCACGGGGGGTTCCAGGGAACCCATCACGGTAATGACCTGGGCACCCCAGGACACCAAGGCGACCAACATGCCCGGCATGCCCGCGATGGCCGAGGCGTACGCGCGCTGGACCAACAGCCAGGGCGGCCTGGCCGGGCACGAGCTGCGCGTGATCACCTGCAACGAGGGCAACACCGCGACGGGCGCCGCGACCTGCGCCCGCAAGGCCGTCAAGGAGGGCGTGGCCGCCGTCGTCGGCTCGTACAGCCAGCACGGCCGCGCCTTCATGGCCACCCTGGAAGCGGCGAACATCCCCTACATCGGCGGCTACGGCCTGTCCGACGAGGAGTTCACCAGCTACCTCTCCTACCCCGTCAACGGCGGCCAGGTCGCCCTGCTCGCGGGGAACGGCGTGCAGCTCGCCGCCTCCTGCGAGCGGGTCTCCCTGGTCCGCCCCGACACGATCGCCGGCGACTACCTGCACGCGCTGCTCAACTCGGGCCTCGCCCACGGCAAGCAGCGCGAGGCGTACGACATCCCCGCGGCCGAGGACGCCGGGGAGTACACGGCCGTCGCCAGCCGCTCCCGCAAGCGGGCCGGCGAGGAGCGCGGCTGCGTCACCGCCACGCTCGGCGAGCGGACCGCGCACTTCTTCGACTCGTTCCGCCGGCTCACCCCCGACGGCCGCGACATCCGCATCTCGTCCGTGCTCGGCAGCGTCGACCAGTTGCTCGTCGACCGGACGGGCGGCGCCTCGGGGCCGCTCGAGGGCGCGTACGTCACCGGCTGGTACCCGGCCCCCGGCGACCCGCGCTGGGAGCCGATGCGGCGGGTCATCCAGGAGCACGCCTTCGGCGACAACCGGATCGACCCGGCCGACGCCGGTGTGCAGACCACCTGGATCGCGTACACGGTCCTCAAGCGGGTCGTCGAGGCGATCGGCGAGGAGAAGGTGACCCCCGGCAAGATCACCCTCACCCTGGACCGCGGTCTGCGGGTGGACACCGGGGGCCTCACGCCGACGCTGCGCTGGCGGTACGAGGACATGCTGGGCACGCCCAACTTCCCCCGGCTGGTCAACCACGAGGTGACCTTCCAGGTGGTGCGGAAGGGGCGCCTGGTCGCCCAGCGTACCGGCTTCGTCGACGTCGGCCAGACGCTCCTCGAAGCCCGCTCCTCCTGAGGCCGCGGCCCGCCCCTACAGCTGGGTGGGCTGCCGCCTCGTCAGGCCGTACGTCTCGGCGATGCCGTTCCAGAGACGTGCGGCCTTGCGCTTGGCGCCGGTCGCCTCACCGCTGGCCACGGCCGCCCGCGCGGTGCTGGCGGTGTTGCGCGCCCGGCCGCCCTTGCAGTTCTTCGGTTCCTTGACCTGCCGGGCCCAGGCCGCGTAGTGGTCGTCGGCGGTGGCGGACGCCTGCCACGCCCTGGTGAGCGACGAGGTCAGCTCCGCGTGGTCCGGCAGCCGGTCGATCTCGATGCGCCCCAGCCGGTTCACCAGTTCCCGGCGCTGGCCGGCGGCCGCCCGCAGATCGGCGGCGGCCCTGTCCAGGTCCCGGCACTTCTTGATGTCCTCGACGGAGCGGATCACCGCGTCGCGGCTGTCGTTGCTGTCCGCGAGCAGCTTGTCGAGCTCCTCCGCCTGTCCCCGCGCCGGGTCCGGCGGCGGCGCGGAGGCCGACGTCCGGACCGGCGCGGGGGACGAGGCGGCGGTCACGCCGGCCTTGCCGTCCGCGTCGGGCGCCTCCTCGCCGCCGCCCATCAGGGCGCCCGCGCCGAGGCCCACCACGGCGCACCCGACGACCACGGCGGCGACGAGCGGCAGTTTCGAGGGGTGGCGGCGCCCGGACCCGTCGCGGCGCCCCGACTCGTCGCGGTGGTCGTGTCCGTCGCGGTGGTCGTGTCCGTCGCGGCCGTGCTGCTCCGCGTACGGCGGGGGCAGCCGCAGGCCCTGGGGCCGGTGCGGCCGGTGGCCGTGGGCCGGGCGCGGGGCGGACGGCTCGACGCGCGGCATCCGCTGGGTCGCGCCCACCGCGTCGTCGCGGAAGAGGTTGTCGAACTCCGCCGGGGGCCCGCCGTTCCCCGGTACGGGCGGGAGGTACTGCGTGGCCTCCGCGTCCGGGTCCGGCTGCGGGCGCCCGGGGTGGGGCTGCTGCGGGTACGACCGGGCGTGGTGGGACGGCGGCCCCTGCGGCGGGGGGTACGCCTGCGGGTGCTGCGGCGGCTGCGGCGGGTACGCCTGCGGGTCCTGCGGCGGGTACGCCTGCGGGTATTGCTGCGCGCCGAAGCCGGTGCCCAGGAACCGGGTCGACTCCGCCGGGCTCTCCGGGGGCGCCTGCCCCCGCTGCGGGGCCGGCGGCGCCGGGGCAGGGGGGACCGGCCGCAGGTACTGCGTGGCGTGGTCCTCACCCGGCACGGCCGGGGGAACCGGCCGCAGGTACTGCGTGGCGTGGTCTTCGCCCGGCACGGCCGGCGGGGGCGGCGTCCCCCAGGGTTGGCCAGGGGCCTGGCCCCACGACTGGCCCTCCTGGCCGTGTCCGCTCTGCGTCACCGGGACTCCTACGTGTGAACCTACGGAAGCGTCGGTTCACGCTACCGGGTGCACGACCACCCCCGCACACGGGTGCGGGCGTTACGCCACCCGGAGTTCCAGCCGCGCCGCGACCTCCCGCACCGCGGGCTCGTTCCGGAACGGCTCCAGCCGCGTCCGGAGGTCGTCCAGGTACTCCGCGCCGCGCGACGACCGCAGTGTGCCCAGGAGTTCGGCCGCCCGCGCCGCGGTGTGGCAGGCCTGCTCGACCTCCCGCTGCTGCACCTGGGCCGCCGCCAGCAGGGCGAGGCCGATCGCCCGCCGCCGCACCCGCGTCTCCGGATGCCCCTCCAGCGCCTCCTGCGCCGCCCGTGCCGCGGCCCGTCCGTGGCCCAGGTCCCGGTGGCAGTGGGCCAGTTCGTCGGCGAGGTACGCGTGGTCGAAGTGGGCGATCCACGCCGGGTCGTCGCCCGAGTCCGGGTCGGACCGGTCCAGCGCGGCGACGGCCCGGCCCGCCGCGTCCCGGCAGGCGCGGGCGTCCCCGAGCCGGGCGTGGCCCCGCGCCTCGGCCGCCAGGAACATCGCCTCCGTGCGCGGGGTGACGTGCCCGCGCGCGCCCTCCTGCGCGGCGCGCGCCAGCTGGGCGATCTCGCGCGGGCTGCCGAGCCGCTCCGCCAGGTGGCTCATCGACGCGGCCAGCACGTACCCGCCGTAAGCCCGGTCGCCCGCGGCCTGCGCGAGCCTCAGCGCCTGGATGTAGTGCCGCTGCGCGAGCCCCGGACGCCCGGTGTCGACCGCCATGTACCCGGCCAGTTCCGTCAGCCGCGCCGCCGCGGCGAAGAGCTGCCGCCCCACCGCGTCCCGGTAGGAGCCGCGGAGCATCCCCGACACGACGCCGTTGAGGTAGTGGACCACCACGGGTCGCACGTGCCCGCCGCCGTACCGGTGGTCGAGCTCGACCAGCGCCTCCGTCGTCCCGCGCACGGCGCGCACGTCCGCCGGGCCCACCCGGGGGCCCGCGTCCCGGGCCACCCGGGCGTCCGGCCCGGTGATCAGCCAGTCCCGGCTCGGTTCGACGAGCGCGGAGGCGCCCGCGGTCGGGCCGGCCAGGAGGTCCCGCCGGCCGGCGTCGGCCCGCCACAGCTCGCAGACCTGCTCGACGGCGCCCGCCACGGTCGGCGGGAACCGCAGTCCGACCCCGCTCGCCGGGCTGCCGCCGTTGGCCATCCCGATCTCGTCGACCGTGACCGTGCGGCCCAGCTTGCGCCCGAGCGCCTCGGCGATGACGCCCGGGGCCCGGCCCCGGGGCTGCTGCCCCCGCAGCCAACGCGCCACCGAGGTCTTGTCGTACCGCAGGTCGAGCCCGCGTTCCGAGCCGACCATGTTGACGCGGCGGGCGAGCCCGGCGTTGGAGCACCCCGCCTCCTGGATGAGCGCCTGCAGCCGTTCGTTCGGCTGGCGGGTGACGAGCGACCTCGCTGCCATGACTACCCCCTGTGGTGCCGGTGGCGGTGAAATGCCCCGATCACTGCCCGTCCGGTGTCCGGAGAATGCGGAACTCGGCGCTGTCATACCAGATCACCGGTGTTCACCGGCTTTTGCGGCGTGTGTCCGGGGAGGGCCGCGGCGGCCCCGCCGGGGCCGGCGGAACGGCTCCCCGGCCTGCCTACCCGCCCGCGACCGGCACCGCCCGTACGCGCCCCCGGGCGTGCACCCGTGCGCCCCGCGTGCCGGTCCGGTGCCCGGTGGCGTCCACTCCCGCGCCCCGTAACCACCCGTGGGGATGACGGCCGTGCCCCGTGGGGATGACCGCGGGACCGGGAGCGATGACCACGGGACCGGGGGCCGCGGGGTCCGGTCCGCGGGCCGGGCCGGTCACCGCCGGGCACCGGCCCGGTCGCGAAGGGCCGGGGCGGGCGCGTGGCGGCG
>JAAXOU010000222.1 GCA_012396115.1 Streptomyces somaliensis DSM 40738
CGGGGCCCGGTTCGGCTCCGGGCGGCCCGGACGGCCCGCGGTCGGGTGGGTCGGCGGTACCGCCGTACGGCACGGACGGCGGTACCGGACGGGCGGGGGCCGCCCCGGGGCCGCCCGGCGGGCACCCGTTCCCGGACCCGCCGGACGGGTCCGTCGCCGGGCGCCCCGCCCGCGTCGTCAGCCGACCCGCATGGCCAGCACCTGTCCGGGCCACGCCCCGGACAGGAAACGATCGGTGGGGGTGAAGCCGTTGCGCTCGTAGAACGCGACCAGTTCGCCCCCGCCGCCCGCCCAGCAGTCGACCCGCAGCAGCTTCACGCCGGCCCGCCGGGTCTCTTCCGCGGCGTGGGCCAGCAGCCTCGCCCCGATGCCCAGACCTGCGTGCCGGCGGTCGGAGACCAGCAGCCGGACGTACCGCTCGGGCTCCCCGGCCGGCGCGATCGGCATCCGGGGGCTGGGCCCGGAGTCCAGCACCAGGGCTCCGGCGGGCACTTGGTCCAGTTCCGCGACGTACGGGGTGTTCTCGGTCAGGTACCGCTCGACCCGCAGTACCCCGCCGGGCTTCCGCGAGTAGGGGGTCGTGCCCCACTGCTCGGTGTTGCCGCGTCCGTTCATCCAGACCACCGCGGAGTCGAGCATGTCCAGCACGGCCGGTGCGTCGGCCGGGCCGCCCGGTCTGATCCGTACGCCGTGTGCGGTGCCGTCCCCCATGGGGGGAGCCTAGACGACGGCGGAGGGCCCGGGGCGGTCCGTGCGGCGGTCGGGCCTCTCTCCGCCCCGCCCGTCGTTGGCCGCGCCCGGCGTGTCCACCAGGGTCAGCACCGGCAGGCCCAGCCGGTCCGCGAGCCGGATCACCCGCGCGGCCGCGCGGTACCCGGCCGGCCGCGTCGCCGTACCGCGCTGCGCCGCGTACACGACGCCGTGCCCGCCGCGCAGCCCCACCCCGCACAGCACACCCGGGTCGGTGCCGCCGCACCGGTCGCCCACCAGCGGCAGCCGCCGGTCGAAGTACGCCTCCAGATACGCCTCCGCGCGCGGCCGCGCCGCGTCGCGCGCCCGCCGCACCGCCTCCCAGCCGCTCCCCGGCAACCCGTCGGCACGGCCCGGCAGCGTCGGTGGGGGCACCGTGCCGGGCGCGGGCCGGGTCAGCGCGGCCAGCCAGTGCCCCAGCGCCGTGCGGAGTCCGCCGGCCGGCACCACCGCGTCGACGTGGCCCGCCGCGAACTGCCCCTCCGCCGTGTAGGCCGCCGGGTCCGCGTCCGCGGGCCGCACCCGCGCCCCGGCGAACCCGACCTGCGCGCCGGGCAGCGCCAGCACGACGTCCGCGCCCGCCCCGACCGTCGCCCAGCCGCCCCCGGTCGCCGGGTCCCGCAGCACGGAGATGTGCGGCACGCCCGCCTCCCGCAGCAGCACCGACTCGCGGGCCACCCGCTGCAACTGCGTCAGCGCGACCATGCCCTCCTGCATCCGGCTGCCGCCCGTCGCCACCAGGGACACCAGCGGCACGCGCCGCTCCCGCGCCAGCCGGTACGCGGCGCACAGCCGGTCCCCGGCGCGCTCGCCCAGCGACCCGCCGAGGAAGCCGAACTCGAACGCCAGCACCGCGCACCGCGTCCCCGCCACCTCCGCCTCGCCGAACACCACGGACTCGCTCTCACCGGTCCGCGCCGCCGCCCGGGCGCGCGCCGCGCCGTACCCCTCCCACGCCAGCGGGCCGTCCGGCGCCGCGGGGGAGCCGGGCGGGGGCGGGGTGTGCTCCGTGAACCCGTCCACCGCCAGCGCGATCGCCGCGCGCGCCGTCGGCCGGGCCGCCGCCTCAGCCATCCAGGGCCCGCTTCACGACCTTGCCCATGTCGTTGCGGGGCAGTTCCTCCAGGTAGCGGACGGCGCGCGGCCGCTTGTGCGGGGCGAGCTGCGCCGCCACGTGGTCGGCCAGCTCCCCGGCGGGCGGGGGAGCGGCCGGGTCCGCCGGCACGACCCACGCCACGACCCGCTCGCCCAGGTCCGCGTCCGGCTCGCCGGTCACGGCGGCCTCCCGCACGCCCGGATGGGAGAGGAGCGCGTTCTCGACCTCCCCGGCACCGATCTTGAAGCCGCCGCTCTTGACGAGGTCCGTGGACGCGCGGCCCACCAGCCGCAGCGAGCCGTCCGGGTCCCGCACGGCCATGTCGCCGGTCCTGAACCAGTCCCCGTCGAACGCGGCGGCCGTGGCGTCGGGTCGGTTCAGGTAGCCGGTGAACAGGTTCGGACCGCGCACCTGCACCTCGCCGATCGTCTCCCCGTCGTACGCGGTGAGCGGCGTCCCGTCGTCCCCCACCAGCCGCAGCCCGACGCCGCGCAGGGGCGTGCCGACGGAACCGGGGCGGTGCGCCCGCACGGCCCCGTCGGGGCCCACCCGTACGGAGCACAGCATGAGCGTCTCCGTCATGCCGTACCGCTCCACCACCCGTCGCCCGGTCGCGGCGGTGATCCGCTCGTGGTCGGTCGGCGGCAGCGCCGCGGAGCCGGAGACCAGCAGCCGGGCGCCGGCGAGCGCCCCGGCCAGGTCCCCGTCGGTCTCCAGCGCCTCCGCGAGGCGGTGGTACATGGTGGGCACGCCGAACAGCACGGTCCCGCCGTCGGCCAGCTCGCGCGCCACGCCCCCGGCGGTGAACCGCCCGAGGTGCCGGACGCTGCCGCCCCGGCGGAGCGGACCGAGGACGCCGAGGACGAGGCCGTGGACGTGGAACAGCGGCAGGGCGTGGACCAGGACGTCGTCCGCGGTCCACGCCCAGGCGTCGGCGAGGGCGTCCAGGGACGCCGCCAGGGCGCGGCGGGGCAGGACGGCGCCCTTCGGCGGGCCGGTCGTCCCGGACGTGTAGACGACCAGGGCGGGCGCCTCGGCGCCGGGTTCGGCCGGCGGCCGCGGGGCCGGGCCGCCGGCCCCACGTGCGTGGGGTGCGACGTCGACGCGCGGCAGTCCGGCGAGCGGGGCGGGGAGCTCGTCGCCGGGCGCGGCGAGCACCAGGGAGGGCGCGCTGTCGGTGACGATGTGGGCGAGTTCGCGCGTACCGGCCCGCGGGTTGAGCGGTACGGCCGGGACCCCGGCGAGCAGCGCGGCGACCACCGCGACGGCGGTCCCGGCCGAGGGGGTCGCCCACACCGCGACCCGCCGGGCGCCGGCCAGGTGGGGCCCGAGGACGCCGGCGGCGGCGCGGAGTTCGCCGTACGACAGGGTGCGCTCGCCGAACCGCAGGGCCGGCCGGGGGTCGTCCGGTCCGGTGGCGAGCGCCGGAAAGAGGGAACTCACGGGTCGTCCTCCTCGCATCGCTGCACGGGGCTGTCCAGCCATGGTCCCAGCCGCCGGCGGGCGCGCCGGGGGCGGGTCGCGGTCCCGGGCCCGTACCGGAGGCGGGTTCAGCGGGTGCCCGCGAGCGGGTCCAGCATGAGCGGCTCGACCCGGCCCTCCAGCATCTCGCCCAGTCCCAGGACCGCGCAGACGTCCGGCCGGTCCGCGATCCGCACCGGCATCCCGGTCGCGTCCCGCAGCATCTGGTCGAGGCCGGGGAGCCGCGCGCTGCCGCCGACCATCGTGATGCCGCGCTCCGCGAGGTCCGCGACGAGGTCGGGCGGGCAGTCGCGCAGCACCCTGCCGATGCCGTCGAGCACGGTGGTGAGCGGCGCGTGGATCGCCTGGCGCACGGCGGCGGTCTCCACGACGACCGACCGCGCGAGGCCGGTGGCCACGTCCCGCCCGTGGATCTCCGTGGAGGCGGGGCCCTGGGCGGTGAGGCCGTTGCCGTGCAGGGCCAGGTGGAGCGGTCGCACGGACTGGCTGGGCAGCATCAGCTGGTGCTGGTGGCGCAGGTACTGGATGACCGCGTGGTCGATGGCGTGGCCGCCGACCGGGATGCGCTCGGCGGTGACGATCGAGCCCAGTGACAACACGGCCACCTGGGTCGTCGCCGCCCCGCAGACCAGGATCATGGTGGCGGTCGGCCGCGCCACCGGCAGCCCGCAGCCGATCGCCGCCGCGATCAGCGTGTCCACCAGCTCGACCCGCCGGGCCCCCAGCCCCACCAGCGTCTCGACGGTCGCGCGCTGGGCGAGGGGGTCGCAGTCGTGCGGCACGCAGGCGGCGGCGCGCAGCAGCGGCTTGCGGCGCAGCTGGCGGCGGAGCTTCTCGCCGAGCAGGCTGCGGAGCATCCGCTGCGCCATCTCGATGTCGACGACGCTGCCCCCCGACGCCGGGCGGGCGACCCGGATGTAACCGGGGGTGCGGCCCGTCATCCGCTCGGCGAACTCGCCGACCGCGATCAGCGCGCCGGTGCGGGTGTTCACGGCGGCCACGCTCGGCTCGTCCACGACGAGCCCCGCACCCTTGACGAAGACGCGGGTCCTGGCGGCCCCGAGGTCGACGGCGACGTGGCAGCGGCGCAGCTGTTCGAGACTGACGGTCACGGCGGATCCTCCCGGGAGCGGTGTGTGTCTGCATCGTCCGGTCGCCCGGGGCGCCGCGCGCGCTGGGCTGGGCCGGTCGGGCGTACGGAGCTGACGGGTGGTCAGGCGGGAGGCGTCCGCCCGGGCGCGGAGCCGCCCCGCCGCGGGCCGGCCGACGCGGGGCCCGGGGGCGCTGGGCGCTGGGCGCGGGCGCGGTCGCAGGTGCAGGGGGGCGCTGGGCGCGGTCCGGGGGGCGGGCGCACACGCGCACGTATCCGCACAGCTCCACGCAGACTCGGCGCGCCCGATCCGGTAGGCGCGCCGGAACCAAACATTCCACACAAAATCTTCACATCCTTCCCCGGTCGGGGTACCCGTACGGCGCATACTCTGCGTGCGCCATGGATTACTGCCACGAGTGCCGGAGGCACCTCAACGGGGCCCTGGCCTGCGCCGGATGCGGGCGGCCCGCCCAAGAGGTGCGGCGCGACGACCCCGGGACGCCCGCGGCGGACCACGTCTTCGAGCTGACGCGGGACGAGGAGGTGCCGCCCGCACCTCCCCGCGGTTCCCGCCGCGCCCCGGCGACCGACCGCGCGCGGGCTCCAGGTGCACGTCTGGACGGTCAACGACCCGGTCCGGATGGAGGCCCTCCTGGACCTGGGCGTCGATGGCATCATGACCGATCATCTGGAGACGCTGCGCACGGTGCTCACCGGCCGGGGGGCGTGGGTCTGACCCGGTACGGGCCGGGGGCCGGGCGAACGAGGGAGCGCGTGTGACCGCCGAGACGACCGACCGGGGCGCGTCCGCGCCGCCGCCCGACCGCCGGCGCGAGCAGCGCGGCTGGTACTTCTACGACTTCGCCTGCTCGGTGTACTCGACGAGCGTCCTGACGGTGTTCCTCGGCCCGTACCTGACGTCGGTGGCGAGGGCGGCGGCCGACGCGGACGGCTTCGTGCACCCGCTGGGCATACCCGTGCGGGCCGGATCGGTCTTCGCGTACTCCGTCTCCCTGTCGATCCTCCTCGCCGTGCTGGTGATGCCGCTGGCGGGCGCGGCCGCGGACCGCACCGGGCGGAAGAAGCCGCTGCTGGCGGTCGCCGCGTACGTCGGGGCGGGCGCCACGGCGGGCATGTTCTTCCTCGACGGCGACCGCTACCTGCTGGGCGCGTCCCTGCTGATCCTCGCCAACGCGTCGCTCGCCGTGTCCATGGCCCTCTACAACGCGTACCTGCCGCAGATCGCCGAGCCGGAGGAGCGCGACGCGGTGTCGTCGCGCGGCTGGGCCTTCGGGTACACCTCGGGCGCGCTGGTCCTGGTCCTGAACCTGGTGCTGTACGGCGGGCACGCGTCGTTCGGGCTGACGGAGTCGGAAGCGGTGCGCGTCTGCCTCGCGTCGGCCGGCCTGTGGTGGGGCGCCTTCACGCTCGTACCGCTGCGGCGGCTGCGCGACCGCGGGGCGGCGCCCGGCGGCGGGGGCGCGGCCGGGTCGGGCTGGCGGCAGCTGGCGGCGACGCTGCGGGACATGCGGCGGCACCCGCTGACGCTGTCGTTCCTGCTGGCGTACCTCGTCTACAACGACGGGGTGCAGACCGTGATCTCCCAGGCGTCGGTGTACGGCTCGGAGGAGTTGGGCCTGGACCAGACGACGCTGATCACGGCGGTGCTGCTGGTGCAGGTGCTGGCGGTGGCCGGGGCGCTCGGGATGGGGCGGCTGGCCCGCTCCCACGGGGCGAAGCGGACGATCCTCGGCTCGCTGGCCGTGTGGACGCTGATCCTGGTGGCCGCCTACTTCCTGCCGGCCGGGGCGCCGATCTGGTTCTACGCGCTGGCGGCGGCGATCGGGCTGGTGCTGGGCGGCAGCCAGGCCCTGTCGCGGTCGCTCTTCTCGCACCTGGTGCCGCGCGGCAAGGAGGCGGAGTACTTCTCCGCGTACGAGATGAGCGACCGCGGGCTGAGCTGGCTGGGACCGCTGGTTTTCGGACTCGCCTACCAGCTGACCGGCAGCTACCGGGACGCGATCGTCTCGCTGGTGCTGTTCTTCGTGGCGGGATTCGCGCTGCTCGCACGCGTGCCGGTGCGGCGCGCGGTGGCCGCCGCGGGCAATCCGGTGCCCGAGCGGATCTGATCGGAAGCGGCCGGTTTAGACGCCGGGACGAAAGGCCGGTACTATACGCCTTTGGCCTGCCAGGCGGACCGTTACTGCATGCTCGGACAGCGCAAGCACTGGGCGACATCTACTACCAGATGTGACAAAACGGGCATTGGTGGGTAGAACAAGGGGCGGCACGACGGGCGACGCATGACCCGCAACGGGAATCTTCACCGCCGACCGGACGTTGACCGGATGACGACGACAGCGACACCTGTCCTGTGGGCGACAAGCCCGGGAGGCACGATTCATGAGTGAGCGAGCTCTTCGCGGCACGCGCCTCGTGGTGACCAGCTACGAGACCGACCGCGGCATCGATCTGGCCCCGCGCCAGGCGGTGGAGTACGCATGCGAGAAGGGGCATCGTTTCGAGATGCCGTTCTCGGTCGAGGCGGAGATCCCGCCGGAGTGGGAGTGCAAGGTCTGCGGAAGCCAGGCGCTCCTGGTGGACGGCGACGGTCCCGAGGAGAAGAAGGCGAAGCCCGCGCGCACGCACTGGGACATGCTGATGGAGCGGCGCACGCGCGAGGAGCTGGAGGAGGTGCTGGCCGAACGGCTGGCGGTCCTGCGTTCCGGCGCCATGAACATCGCGGTCCATCCGCGCGACAGCAGGAAGTCCGCGTGAGGGATTAGCACCCGAGCGCGCGCGGGAGCCGCGGGGCACGGTACGTCGACGTACCGTGCCCCGCGGCTCCCGCGCGCGCTCGGGTGCTAATCCCTC
>JAAXOU010000223.1 GCA_012396115.1 Streptomyces somaliensis DSM 40738
GAGCCCCTCCAGGCGGGCGGCGAGGTCCAGCAGCGGGCGGGCCGAGGCGAGCCGCGTGTCGGTGTGCACGGCCGCCATGTCCGGCGCCGTCCACTCCCGCGACGCCCCCAGGAGGCCGGCGATGCGGTCGGCCCGGTGCGGCGGCGCGAACTCGACGCCCAGCGGGGCGGCGAGCCCGCGCGCGTTCGCCATCACGGCGAAGCCGTCCACGGCGGCGCGGGGGAGCGGCTCGAACCGTCCCCGCCAGGCGTGCGCGGGCTCCCACGCCGGGACGACCCGCAGCATGTTGTCCCGGGGGCGTACGGGGACGTGCCCGGCGACCCGGTGGAGCGTGCCGCCCCCGGTGTCGGCGGCCTGCACGACGTTCACGGGCTCCACCCACCGGTCGAGGGCCCGGTCCACGTCGCCGACGGTCCGCGCGCGGAGCAGCGCGGGCAGCGCGGCGAAGCCCAGCTCCCCGGTGACGCGGGGCGGGTGGCGCAGGCTGATCGCGCCGCCCTCGCCGTCGTCCGGGACGATCACCGGGCCGCGTTCGGTCTCCACGACCTCGACGGTGACCGGGGCGGCGCCCTTCACCTCGACGGTCTCGGTGTGGGCGCGGGCGGGGCGCCACCCGTCCGGGCCGAGCGCCTCCGGGACGCCGTCGGCGCGGCGGCGCAGCCGCTCGCGGTAGAGGTCCTGGTAGTCGGCCATGGCGTTGGTGATGGCCCAGGCGACGGTGCCGGTGTGGCCGAAGTGCGCGAGGCCGGGCACGCCGGGCACGGCCAGGCCGACCACGTCGTACCCGGGGCAGGCGAGCCGGATCTGCTGGTAGACGCCGGGCGCCTCGATGAACCGGTGCGGGTCGCCCGCCAGGATGGCGGCGCCGGTGGCGGTCCGGCCGGCGTCGACCAGCCAGCCGTTGCTGCCGGAGGTGCCGGGACCGTCCGTCGCGAACAGCTCGATCGCCTCCTCGCCGAGCGTGCGGGCGACGTGTTCGCGCCACAGCTTGGTCGGGAAGCCGGCGAAGAGGACGTGGGTCGACAGCCAGACGCCCAGCGGCACCCAGGGCTCCCAGGTGCCCGGAGCGAGACCGGTGGCCGCGAACTCGCGGCTGCGGCGGGCGCCCTCGGCGAGGCCCGCGTTGACCCCGTCGGTGTAGGCCGCGACCCAGGCGCGGGTGGTGCCGTCCAGCCGGTCGAGGCAGCGCCGGGCGGTGTCGGCGAGCCGGGCGCGGCGGGCGAAGACGTCCCACTCCACGGCGTCGGGGCCGAGGAACGCGGCCGTCGTGCCCTGGGCGCGGTGCCGCTCGACCTCCAGCTGCCACGCCCGGTCGCGGGCGGTGACGAGGCCCTGGGCGCGGGCGAGTTCGCGCGGACCGTCGGCGCGCAGGTGCGGGATGCCCCAGGGGTCCCGGTAGACCTCGATGCTCACTCTTGTCCTGATCTCTTAGGTAAGGCTGCCCTAACTTAACCTCTCGGCGCCTTCGAAGCAATCCGGACGTCCACCCGGGTGAACACATGGCCGTAAACAACTCTTTGGAGTGAACTCATGTCAGGTTCCAGCGAGACGCCTCCGTTCATACGAAGATTCCGGTTGTCCCGGGCCGCCGCCGCACACGTGTCCCCGCGACACACGTCCCCGTGCGCGCCTTCCAGCGGCCCCTGTCCTTCCTTGGAGTTCCACCATCGTGAACAGCTCCACCTTCCGTACCCACGCGACCGCCGTGGCCGCGACCGCCGCCGCCGTAGCCGTCCTGGGCACGGTGACGGCCCCGGCGGCGCTCGCCGCGCCCGCGGCCCCGAGCGCCCACGCCACCGTCCTGCGCACCGGCCTGGACGTCTCCCTCCTCAACGGCGGCGCCCGCGTGCCGGTGAACGCCTCCCTCAACGAGGTCAAGGCCCCGGCCACGGCCGACCGGACCTCGCTCAGCGTCCGGGTCGACGGCGTCGACGAGAACAGGCCCGTCCAGATGCTGCGGGCCGACGTGGCGTCCGCCAAGGCAACCTCCGGCGCGTCGAGCGCCGAGGGCTCCGTGAAGCTCGTCGGCGCCCGGGTGCACGTCCCCGGCCTGCCCCTGCTGTCCGTCGTCGAGGCCGAGCAGGTCACCGCCCGCGCCGTGTGCCGCGCCGGCTCCGCGCCGACCGCCGAGGCGAACCTGCTCGGCACGGTGACCGCCCTCGGCAAGCGCGTCACGCTCACCCCGGGCCAGCGCAGCACCGTCCAGGTGCAGGGGGTCGGCGAGGTCGTCCTCGACCTCTCCCGCCGCACCACCACGTCCACCTCCGCGGCGGCGACCGCCCTGGAGCTCAAGGTGGCCGTCAACCCGCTCAACCTGAACGTCTCCAAGGTCACCGGCACGGTCACCCTCGCCGAGGCCGGCTGCAAGATGCCGGCGGCCGCCCCGGGCGCGCCGTCCGCCCCGGCTCCCGCCCCGTCCCAGGGGACGGGCGCCCCGGACCCGTCGAACCCGTCCGCCACGCCGGCCCCGTCGGGCCCCTCCGCCGCGCCCGACCCGTCGGACACGGGCGCCGCGCCGGACCCGTCCGCCGCGCCCGGTGACGGCAACGACCCCTCGCCCGCGGGCGGCGACGCCCCCGCCGACGGCGGCAACCTGGCGGAGACCGGCGGAAGCTCCAGCACGCCCTACCTGGTGGCCGGGGCGGCGGCCCTGCTGGTGGTGGGGGCCGTGGCGCTGAAGTACGCCCGGCGCGCCCGCTCCTGACCCCGTCCCGCACGGTTCCGTCCGGCCTCCGCGGCCGGTCGGGGCCGTGCGGGTCCACCGCGCCGGCCGGGCCGCCCGCCGCTCCGCCGGCCGGCCCGGCCGGTCCGGTCCGCTACGCCTGGTCCGCCCGGCCGCAACCGGCCATGACCAGAGCCTGGTCCAGTGCCTGGAGGAATCGATTCGTCGTCGCCCGGTCCCGCACCGCCAGCCGCAGCCACTGCGGTCCGAGACCGGGGAAGGTGTCGCCGCGCCGCACCGCGAACCCCAGCGCCCGCAGCCGCTCCCGCACCACGTCCGCCCCCTCCACCCGGATCAGGACGAACGGGCCCTCCGCGGCCTCCACGGCCCGCACCTCCTCGAACTCCGCGAGCCCCGCCAGCAGGTGGGCCCGCTCGACGGCCGCCCGCCGCGCCGCCTCCTCCGCCTCCGCCAGGGCCTCCCGCGACACGCACGCCTCGGCCGCCACCAGCGCCGGCGTCGACACCGGCCACAGCGGCTGCGCCCGCTCCAGCGCCGCCACGGTGTCCGGCGCCGCCAGCACGTAGCCGACGCGCAGCCCCGCGAGCCCCCACGTCTTGGTCAGGCTCCGCAGCACCACCAGCCCCGGCACGTCCGTCCGCCCGGCCAGCGCCTCCCGCTCGCCCGGCACCGCGTCCATGAACGCCTCGTCCACGACCAGGACCCGTCCCGGCCGCGCCAGCGCCGCGACGGTCTCCGCGGGGTGCAGGACCGACGTGGGGTTCGTCGGGTTGCCGACCACCACCAGGTCCGCGTCCGCGGGCACCCGCGCCGGATCCAGCCGGAAGCCGTCCTCCTCGCGCAGCAGCACCCGGCGCACCTGGTGCCCCGCGTCCCGCAGCGCCGCCTCCGGCTCCGTGAACTGGGGGTGCACCACCACCGGCCGCCGCACCGGAAGCGCCCGCGCCAGCAGTACGAACGCCTCCGCGGCGCCCGCCGTCAGCAGCACCCGCCGCGCGGGCAGCCCGTGCCGCTCGGCGACCGCCGCGCGCGCCGCCCGCCCGTCGGGGTAGGCGGCGAGCCCCGAGAGGGACTCCGCGAGCCGCTCCCGCAGCCACTCGGGCGGGGTGTTCGCACGGACGTTGACCGCGAGGTCGGTCAGTTTCCCGTCCCGGACCTCGGCGTCGCCGTGGTGCCGCAGGTCGTACGCGTCCGCGTCGCGGGGACGGGGGAAGGGTCTGTCGCTGTCTGCTCGGGTGTACATGGCCGCCAGCCGGGGTGGGGGGGACAGTGGGGGTGCGGCGGGCCGACGGCGTCGGCGGCCCACCGGATGGCTCTCGGTGGCCGGACGGGGGATCCGGCGCGGGGATCGGCGGTTCAACGCCGCGTCCGTAACCCGGACGCCGCGTCCTCACGGGTGTACCCGCGCCCTCCGGTGGGCAACCGCCCCGCCCCGTGCGCCACCGCCACCGCGCAGGTCACACGAGCCGCTCCGGAAGCGGGCTTCCGCTTCGGTACGAGGAGTTCGCCCCCCGCCGGGCCCGGCACCCCTTGGCGCGCCGCCTCCACCAGGGCGGCGGCCTCCGCCACCGACGGCGTGCCCGCCGCGGCCAGCGCCGCGTCCGACGGGCCGGGCACCCGGACGCGGGCCAGCACGTCCGCCGGGTGGGCGCGCAGCGGGACGCCCAGACGGGAGGCGGCCTCCACCAGGCCCGGCTCGGCGGCCTTCGCCCCCACCGTCGCCAGCGCCACCACCTCGCCGGGGCTCCGCCCCGCCTCCCGCAGGACGGCCGCGACCAGGTCGCACACCTCCCGCGCGCTCACCCCGCGCCGGGCGCCCACGCCCACCACCAGCCTCACGGCCGGCAGTGCCCGACGAACCGCCGTGCCGTCTCCGGCACCGCCGCCCAGTGCGTGTGCACGTAACTGGCGTGCACCCCGCCCTCGACGAAGCCCTCCACGCGCCGCTCCGGCTGCCGCAGCCCCCACGCGGGCCGGGCCCCGGCGCCCGGTTCGACCACCGTGCGGTGGAACTCGTGGCCCCGCAACCGCGTCCCGGCCGCCGCCACCGGGCTGTCGCCCACAGCGACCGCGTCCCGGTACCCCAGCGTCAGCCGCTGCGACATCCGCGCGTCGGCGTCCAGCACCCCGCACATCGGCAGTCCGTCCAGCGAACGCGCCAGGTACAGCAGGCCCGCGCACTCCGCCGCGACCGGCGCACCCGACCGGGCCAGCGCGGCCACCGCGTCCCGCAGGGCCCCGTTCGCGGACAGCTCCGGCGCGTACACCTCCGGGAAACCGCCGCCGACGACCAGGGCGCGCGTCCCCTCCGGCAACTCCTCGTCCCGCAGCGGGTCGAACGCCACCACCTCGGCGCCCGCCGCCGCCAGCAGCTCGGCGTGCTCCGCGTACGAGAAGGTGAACGCCGCCCCGCCGGCCACCGCCACCACCGGCCGCCCGCCGCCGCCCACCGCCGCGGCCCCCGCGCCCCGCAGGGCCGCCTCCGCCGACCACGCCTCCGCGCGCAGCGGCGGCGCCGAACGGGCCAGCGCCAGCAGCGCGTCCAGGTCGCAGCCGCCGCGCACCTGCTCCGCCTGCGCCCGCACCGCGTCCACCGCCTCCGCGCGCCGCTCGGCGACCGGCACCAGGCCCAGGTGGCGCGACGGCGTCGACACGGCGGGGGCCCGCCGCAGCACGCCCAGCACGGGCACGCCGGACTCGTCCAGCGCCTCCCGCAGCAGGTGTTCGTGCCGGTCCGTGGCGACCTTGTTGAGGATCACCCCGCCGATCCGCACCTCCGGGTCCCACGACGCGAAGCCGTGCACCAGCGCCGCCACCGACCGCGACTGCGACGAGGCGTCCACGACCAGCACCACCGGCGCCCGCAGCACCTTCGCCACCTGTGCCGTGGACGCCAGCTCGCCCTGGCCGGCGGCCCCGTCGTACAGCCCCATCACGCCCTCGACGACGGCCAGGTCGCACCCGCGCGCGCCGTGCGCGAACAGCGGCGCCACCAGGTCCGTGCCGCACATGAACGCGTCGAGGTTCCGCCCGGGGCGGCCAGTCGCCAGCGCGTGGTAGCCCGGATCGATGTAGTCCGGGCCGACCTTGTGCGGCGAGACCGCCAGGCCGCGCTCGGCGAACGCGGCCATCAGCCCCGTCGCGACCGTGGTCTTGCCCGCGCCGGACGACGGCGCGGCGATGACGAGACGCGCTACCACTCGATGCCCCGCTGGCCCTTCTGGCCGGCGTCCATCGGGTGCTTCACCTTGGACATGTCGGTGACCAGGTCCGCGAAGTCCACCAGCTCCGGCGGCGCGTTGCGGCCGGTGATCACCACGTGCTGCGTGCCGGGACGGCTCCGCAACACCTCGATCACCTCGGCCGTGTCGATCCAGCCCCAGTGCAGCAGGTAGGCGAACTCGTCCAGCACGTAGAACCGGTACGTCTCCGCCGCCAGGTCCCGCTTCACCTGCTCCCAGCCCTGCCGGGCCTTCTCCTCGTGGGACGGCTCGCCCTCGGCCGGCTCGCGCTGGATCCACGACCAGCCCTCGCCCATCTTGTGCCAGGCGACCGTGCCGCCCTCACCGGTCGCGCCGAGCACCTTGAGCGCGTTCTCCTCGCCCACCCTCCACTTCGCCGACTTGACGAACTGGAACACCCCGACCGGCCAGCCCTGGTTCCAGGCGCGCAGCGCCATCCCGAACGCGGCGGTCGACTTGCCCTTGCCCACGCCCGTGTGGACCATCACCAGCGGGCGGTTGCGGCGCTGGCGGGTGGTGAGACCGTCGTCCGGAACGACGGTCGGCTGCCCCTGCGGCACTATGCGGCCCTCCTCGTAGTACGAACATCCCTGACCAGTCCGGCGATCGCGTCCGCGCGCAGCTCCTCCAGCGTCACGGCCGCACCGCCCAGGTCCCGCGCGAGCCCCGCGGCCAGCCCGAGCCGTACGGGCCCGGCCTCGCAGTCCACGACGACCGACGCCGTCCCCTCCGCCGCGTGCAGCCGTGCCGCCCGCGCGACCGGACGCAGCGGCTCCGGCCCCCCGGTCGCCCGCCCGTCCGTCACCACGACGAGCAGCGGACGGCGCGCCGGGTCCCGCAGCCGCTCCACCCGCAGCACGTCGTGCGCCTTCAGCAGGCCCGCCGCCAGCGGCGTGCGGCCCCCCGTGGGCAGCCGCTCCAGCCGGGCGGCCGCCGCGTCCACCGACGACGTGGGCGGCAGCACCAGCTCCGCCTCCCGGCCCCGGAACGTCACCAGGCCGACCTTGTCGCGCCGCTGGTAGGCGTCGAGCAGCAGCGACAGCACGGCGCCCTTCACCGCGCCCATCCGCCGCCGCGCCGCCATCGACCCCGAGGCGTCCACCACGAACAGCACGAGGTTCCCCTCGCGCCCCTCCCGCACCGCCTGGCGCAGGTCGTCGCGGTGCACGACCAGCCCGGGGCCCGAGCGGCCGCGCACCCGCTGGTGCGGGGCGGCCGCCCGCACGGTCGCCGCCAGGTGGAGCTTGGTCAGGGCGCCCCGGGGGCGGTGCGCCCCGGTGGTGCGGCCGTGCTCGGTGCGCGCCCGGGAGCGGCGGCCGGC
>JAAXOU010000224.1 GCA_012396115.1 Streptomyces somaliensis DSM 40738
CCCGGGTCGCCGGCGACCCGACGGGCGCGGGCGACGCGGTGGTCGCCGGCCTGCTCTCCGCCCTGGCCGAGGGGGCGCCGTGGCCCGAGCGGCTGGCCAGGGCGGCCGCCCTGGCGACGGCCACCGTGTACGCGCCGGCCGCCGGCGAGTTCGACCCGGACCGGTACGGGGAGCTGCTGGAACGGGTGAGGGTGACGGAGGAGGCCACCGCGGCCTGACGCGCCGCCACAGGGCGGCGCGGCGCTCCTACGGGCTCCTCGCGGGACCGCTACGGGCTCCCCGCGGGTACCGCCCGGACGACCGCCCCGAGGCGGAGCGCCCCCCGGACCGGGAGCCCCTTCCGCACCCGGGAGCACCATCGTCCGGGCCGGGAGCACCGGTCAGACCGGGAGCACCGTCCGGACCGGGGACGCCCGCCGGACCGCGAAGCCCTCGCCCGCTCCTCACGGCCGGGAAGGGCAGCGCCCGCCCGCGGACCGCCGCCCGCCGGCGGGCCGCTAGCCGCCGCTGCCGACCTGACCGGGCCTGAGCCAGACCTGGTCCAGGTAGGCCTCGCACTGGTTGCCCGGCTCGCAGGACATCCTCAGGACGTTCTCGCCCTTCTTCAGCTCGACCCAGGAGTAGGTCCGGGTCCAGCCCTTCTCCCAGTCGCCCTCGGGGGCGTGGGCGAAGTTCGACATCCTGATCCCGCGCGGCCGGCCGTCGTTGACGGTGAGGGACGCCTTCGCGTCCTTGCCGGGCACGCTGTAGGTGAGGAACAGCGTGTAGGGGCCGTCCTGCGGCACGTCGACCTTCCAGCTGGCCGCGCCGCCGACCCCGTTGAACATCACGTACGCCCCGCCCGCGCCCTTGGCGCCCTTCACGTCCGTGCCGAGCACGGCGGGCGGGGTGAGCTGGAGCGTCGCGGCGTCCCGCTTCGGCAGCTCGGCCGCGCCCGGGTCGGACGACGGGGACGGGTCCGGGTCGGCGGCGTCCTGGGAGACGGAGACCGAGGGGGCCGGGGTGGGGGCGGCCTCGTCCTTGTCGCCGGGACCGTTGGCGAGCAGCGCCACCGTGATTCCGGCCACCACGACCAGGACCACCACGACCGCGCCGACCAGTAGGCCCCGGGTGTTGGGGCCGCCGTTCCGGCCGCCGCGGCCACCGGCCCGGCCCGGGGCCGGCCGGGCGGGGGCGCCGCCCGGGTAGGTCTCGGGCGCCGCGTACTGCGGGTGCGGCTGCCCGTAGGGGGTGCCGGGCTGCTGCCCGTAGGGCGCCTGGGGCTGCGGCGGGACCTGCGGGCGCGGGCGCTCGCCGACCGCCCTGACCTGGTTGTACGAGGTGCGGGGGCGCCCCGGCTGGACACCGGCGGGGCCGGGGTAGCCGTAGCCGCCCTGCCGGGCGCCGGAGGGCTGGCCGTCCGCGTACAGGTAGCCGAACGGGTCGTCGTCCTCGGGCGTGCCCTCACCGTTGCCCTGGTTTCCGGCAGCCATCCCTGGTCACTCCTCATCCGTGCTCGCCAGCCGTCACCGACCCCGGCGAGCCTACCCCGAACGGGCTACCCCGCCCGGCGGTGCGCCTTGGACCGGGACCGCTTCTCCACGTACATCCGCTGGTCGGCGGAGTTCAGGACCTCTTCGACGGACATCCCGCACTCGGCCCAGCCGATGCCGAAGCTGGCGCCCACCCGCACCGCCCGCCCGTCCACCCGGATCGGCGGGATGATGCCGTTGCGCAGGCGCGTGGCCAGGTCCGCGGCGTCGGCCGCGCCGAGCCCGTCGGCGAGGACGACGAACTCGTCGCCGCCGAGCCGGGCGACCGTGTCGCCGTCGCGGACCCCGGCGGTCAGCCGGCGGGCGACCTCGATGAGGACGGCGTCCCCGGTGTGGTGGCCGAACCGGTCGTTGATCGACTTGAAGCCGTCGAGGTCGCAGAAGAGGACCGCGAGGCCCTTCGTCCCGTCGTCGACCTCCCCGTCGGGCGCGACGGCGTGCACGTGCCCGTCGTACGCGCCGACGCCCCCGGACGGGCCGAAGTCGAAGCCGTCGCCGCGGTAGGCGTGGTCGCCCTCGTACTCGTACGCGCCGGGCGCCTCGGCGCCGGGGTGGGCGGCGCCGTACGCCCCGGCGTACGCCGGCTCGAAGCCGGCCGCCTCGGCCGCGGTGGTCCGGACGCGGTCGCCGGGGCGGGAGCAGAGCCGGGCGCTGAGCCGGGCGCGCAGCTCGGCGCTGTTGGGCAGGCCGGTCAGCGCGTCGTGGGAGGCGCGGTGGGCGAGCTGGAGCTCGTGGCGCTTGCGCTCCTCGATGTCCTCCACGTGCGTGAGGAGGAAGCGGGGACCGTCGGCGGTGTCGGCGACCACGGAGTTCCGCAGGGAGACCCAGACGTACGTGCCGTCCCGGCGGGCGAGGCGCAGCTCGGCGCGGCCGCCCTCGGCGGACGTGCGCAGCAGCGTCCCGACGTCCTCGGGGTGGACGAGGTCCGCGAAGGAGTACCGGCGCATCACCGCGGCGGGCCTGCCCAGGAGCCGGCACAGGGCGTCGTTGGCCCGCAGCAGCCGGCCGTGCTGGTCGCCGCCCATCTCCGCGATGGCCATCCCGGACGGCGCGTACTCGAAGGCCTGCCGGAACGACTCCTCGCTGGCCCGCAGCGCCTGCTGTTCGCGCTCCAGCCGCACGAGCGCCCGCTGCATGTTTGCTCGCAGCCGGGCGTTGCTGATCGCAATCGCCGCCTGGGAGGCGTACATCTGCAGGGCTTCGCGGCCCCAGGCGCCGGGGCGGCGGCCGTTGCGGGGGCGGTCGACGGAGATGACGCCGAGCAGCTCCCGCTGGCCGCCGGAGGTGTACATGGGCGCGTAGAGCCGGTCCCCGGGGTGCCACTCGCCCTCGAAACGGGGCTCGGGGCCGTCCGTGTGCCACTGGGGGACGTCGTCGTTGCTGAGGACCCAGCCCTCGGAGTAGGGGATGAACCGCAGGTCGCCCCAGCTCTCACCCATGCCGAGGCGCCGCTCCCAGGAGGAGCGGGAGCCGACCCGGCCGGTGATCAGGGCGTCCGCCGCGGCGTTGCCCGCGAGCGCGGCGACGACGAGGTCGCCGTCGGGGCGGACGAGGTTGACACAGGCGAGCTCGTAACCGAGACCGCTGAGGAGGCCGTCGGCGACGGTCTGCAGCGTCTCGGCCAGACTGCGGGCCGTGTTGAGGTTGGCGACGGCCTGGTGCAGCTGCCGCAGGGTCGCAAGGCGGACGTACGGCTCCGACTCGGTCTCCATTGCTCGCTCTCCCCCGAGACCTCGACAGCAACAACTCCAGGTGTGTCAGCGGCGTTCTCGTGCGGTGTCAACGGCCACTGAATCACAGCGAGCTGTGCCGCCGGTACACAGGGTCAACAATTAGTTCCCTCTGTGAGTTAAGTCACAGAAATAAGGACCGAGTCGGAAAAATTCCGCAAGCAAACCGTCTCGGAGGACCTAGGTCCGTCACGGCCCGGGTTGGTCCTCCGGTCCGATGCGGCCGGGTGGCGGACGAGGTTAGCGTTCCGGTGTGCTGCCGACCACCCGAACCTCCGTGTCAGACTCCCGCCCGCCCCATCCTGGAGGGGTGGGCGGTGAGGAGTTCCGTGCGGCGATGTCCCGGCTGGCGGCCGGCGTCGTCCTGGTGACGGCGGTGGAGCCGCCGCTGGACGAGGACGTCGGCATGACGGCGACGGCGTTCGTGTCGGTGTCCCTGGACCCGCCGCTGGTCCTGGTGAGCCTGCGCAACGGGTCCCGCATGGACGACCTGCTGGCGGAGCAGCCCCTGTGGGGGGTCTCCGTGCTCGCGGAGGGCCAGCGGCACGTCGCGGGCCGGTTCGCGATGAAGGGCAGGATCAGCGACCGCCTGCTGTTCGCGGACCTGCCCTGCACGCGCGGGGAGCTGACGGGGGCGCCGCTGGTCGGCGGGGCGCTGGCCACGCTGGAGTGCCGGACGGAGCAGCGGGTGGAGGCCGGGGACCACACCCTGGTGCTCGCCCGCGTCCTGACGGCCGCCTTCCCGAACCCGGAGGGCGCGCCCCTGATGTACTTCCGGGGCGGGTACCGCCACCTGGGGTAGATCCCCCGTCGGGGCGCCCCGGGGCGCTACGGCCAGTCGCGCGCCGAGCGCCCGCGCTTGGTCTCGGAGCGCTGCTTCTTCTCCCGCAGCCGCCGCTCGTTGACGCCGCGCGGGACCCTCGTGGGGCGCCGGGGCCGCGGCGGGGGCGCCGTGGCCTCCGCGAGCAGCCCCGCCAGCCGCGCGGCCGCCGCCTCCCGGTTGCGCCACTGCGACCGGTGCTCGGAGGCCCGCACGACGAGGACGCCCCCGGTCAGCCGCCCGGCGAGCCGCTCCAGGGCGCGCTCCTTCCAGACCGGCGGCAGCGCCTCCGTGCGGGCGAGGTCGAAGCGCAGCTCCACCTGGGAGTCGCTGGTGTTGACGTGCTGCCCGCCCGGCCCCGAGGACCGGGAGAAACGCCAGACCAGCTCGGACTCCGGCAGGGAGACCGAGCCTCTGATGACGTGGGGACCGGACACGCCTCCATGTTCCCCGGTCGGCACCCGCCCCGTCACGCGCTTTTCCACCGGCGGAGGGGCGGACCTGGAACCGTCCCGCCGCCCCGGGCGTTATCAGCAGTGACGCACGGTGCGCTCAGAAGAAGGAAAGGGACTTCCATGGCTGTAAGCCTCTCCAAGGGCGGCAACGTCTCACTGACCAAGGAGGCCCCGGGCCTCACCGCCGTCACGGTGGGCCTCGGCTGGGACGTCCGCACCACCACGGGCACCGACTTCGACCTCGACGCCTCGGCGATCGGCGTGGACGCGGCCGGCAAGGTCGCCTCCGACGCCCACTTCGTCTTCTTCAACAACAAGTCCACCCCCGACGGCACCATCGTCCACACCGGCGACAACCGCACGGGCGAGGGCGGCGGCGACGACGAGCAGATCAACGTCAACCTCGCGGGCCTCCCCGCGAACGTCGAGAAGATCGTCTTCCCGGTCTCCATCTACGACGCGGTGTCCCGCTCGCAGAACTTCGGCCAGGTCCGCAACGCGTACATCCGCATCGTGAACCAGAACGGCGGCACCGAGCTCGCCCGCTACGACCTCAGCGAGGACGCCGCGACGGAGACCGCCATGGTCTTCGGCGAGCTGTACCGGAACGGCGCCGAGTGGAAGTTCCGCGCGGTCGGCCAGGGCTACGCCTCCGGCCTGGAGGGCATCGCCCGCGACTTCGGCGTGAACATCTGACCCACGCGCACCGCGGACGCAGGGCGTTCCGCGCGCGGACACCGACGACGGGCCCCGGTGGCGGTCGCCGCCCCGGGGCCCGTCGTTGCCTACTGTGGGTGCATGATCGTCGAACCGCTGGACCTCGGCGAGGAGGGCGCCCTGCCGGGCCCGCTCCTCACCGAGATCACCGGCCTGTACGCGTCGAACCGGGAGTTCCAGCAGCTCAGCGGGGATTTCCCGGACCCGGACGACATCCGGCCCGAGCAGGTGGCCGTCTCGCTCGCCGAGGAGCTGGCACAGCCGGGCGCCGAGGTGCTGCTGGCCCGGTCGGCGGGCCGGGTGATCGGCATCGTCGTGACCCTGGCCCACCACCCGGACCCGGACGACCCCGACCCGTGGATCGGACTGCTGATGGTGCACGGCCGCGACCATCGCATGGGCTTCGGCCGCGAGCTGGCGGAGATCGTCGAGAAGCGGTTCCGGGCCCTGGGCCGCAGGGGCGTCAAGCTGGCCGTGCTCGACGGCAACCGCAGGGCGCTCCTGTTCTGGCGGTCCCTCGGGTACGAGGAGGTCGGCCGCCGCAGGGACCGGCGGCGGGGCCGGGACTGCCTGGTGCTCCGCAAGCCGCTGTAGCCCGGCGCCGCTCAGGGCGCGTCGGGCCGCTCCCGGCCGTACAGCCAGGTGTCCCACAGCGCGGTCAGGTCCCTACCGGTCCGCTCCTGCGCGTACGCGGTGAAGTCGCCCGTCGAGGCGTTGCCGTGCCGGTGCTCGGCCGCCCAGCCGCGCAGCAGGCCGAAGAACGCGTCGTCGCCGACCGCCTGGCGGAGCTTGTGCAGCACCATCGCGCCCCGGCCGTACACCGGCGACCCCGAGACGTCGGCGGCGGCCGGCGGCGCGGCCGGCGGGAACGCCCAGTTGGCGGGGGCGGCGAAGGCCGCCTCGTGGCTCCTCCGCACGGACCTGCCCCCGGAGTCCTCCTCGTACAGCCACTCGACGTACTGCGCGAAGCCCTCGTTGAGCCACATGTCCCGCCACGAGGCGGGCGAGACGGAGTTCCCGTACCACTGGTGCGCCAGCTCGTGGACGAGGGTGTCGGGGGTGAGCATGTCCTGCGGGATCACCGGCCGCGTCTGGGTCTCCAGGGCGTACGAGGAGTCGCCCGGTCGCTCGACGATCACCCCGGCGGAGGAGAAGGGGTACGGCCCGAGCCTCCGGGTCAGCCACTCCAGCATCCCCGACAGCCGGGCCGGCAGGTCCGCGTTCCCGCGCGTGACGGTCCGGTCGGTGGCGGTGAGCACGGGCAGCCCGGCCGGGGTGCGGGTGACGACGACGTCGAAACGGCCGACGGCGAGCGTCGCCAGGTAGCTCGCCATCGGCTCGGCGGTCCGCCAGGTGGCGGTGGTGCGGCCCCCGCGGGTGACGGCCCGGCCGGGCAGTCCGTTGGAGACGGCCTGGAAACCGGCCGGGACGGTGACCGTGACCGTGTACGTCGCCTTGTCCGAGGGGTGGTGGTTGCCGGGGAACCACGCCATGGATCCGGTCGGCTCGCCGAGCGCGACCGCCCCGTCGGCCGTCCGCAGCCAGCCCTCCTCGGACCCGTCGGGGTCGGTGATCGTGCGCGGGACGCCCGAGTAGCGCACCACCGTGCGGAAGACGGCGCCGTCCCGGAGGTCGGTGCGGGGCCGGAGCGTCACCTCGTGCCCGGCGCGCCGGACGGAGGCCCGGTCCCCGTCGACGGTGGCGTCGCGGACGGTCAGCCCGGCCAGGTCCAGGTTGAAGGCGCTCAGGGCCTGGGTGGCGCGCGCGGTGATCTCCGCGGTCCCGTCGAGGCGCCCGGTGGCGGGGTCGTAGGCGACGGTGAGGGCGTAGTGCCGCACGTCGTAGCCGCCGTTGCCGAGGCGCGGGAAGTACGGGTCGCGCACCCCGGCGGCGCCGGGGGCGCCGGTGACGCCGCCCGTGCAGCCGGCCGCCGACAGCAGCAGCGCGGCGAGCGACGCGCGGGCGCGGCCCCTCCCCCTCTTGCGGTGGGTCACCCGGTGATCCTAAGCGGGCGGTAG
>JAAXOU010000225.1 GCA_012396115.1 Streptomyces somaliensis DSM 40738
GCCCGGGGAGCCGTCCCGGCCGCCGCGCCCGGGACGGACGCGGCGACCGGGGGCGGCGGGTTCAGTCCCGCGCGGTGCCGTGCGAGCAGCACCCGCCGCAGCAGCCGCCGTGGCCGTGGTCGTGGATCGTGTTCGTCGCGGCGATCTTGGACCAGGACTTCGGCGGGCTCACCGGGGCCGGGGCCGTGCGGGCCGAGGGGGAGGCGGCGGACGGCGCCGGGGCGGGGGCGGCGCCGGGCTTCGACGGCCGGTACAGCCAGGTGTCGAACAGGCCGTCCAGCTGCCTGCCGGAGATCCGCTCCGCGTACGCGACGAAGTCCGCCACCTTCGCGTTGCCGTACGCCCGCTCCGTCGGCCAGCCCTTCAGGATGCGGAAGAAGGCCTCGTCGCCCACCTCGTTGCGCAGTGCCTGGAGCGTCATGGCGCCCCGGTCGTAGACGGCGAGGTGGAACTGGTTCTCCGGGCCCGGGTCACCCGGCCTGACCGTCCAGAACGGGTCGTCCTCCGGGTGCGAGGCGTACACCCAGTCCGCCAGCTCCTGGGCCGTGCCCTCGCCCTCGCGCTCGGACCACAGCCACTGGCTGTACCGGGCGAAGCCCTCGGTGATCCAGATGTCCTTCCAGTTGTCCACGGACACGCTGTCGCCGTACCACTGGTGGGCCAGCTCGTGGACCACCACCGACACGTTGGTGCCGCCCGCGAACTGGCGCGGGCTGTAGAACGGCCGCGTCTGCGTCTCCAGTGCGTACCCGCTGCGCACGTTCGGCACGTACCCGCCGAGAGCGTTGAACGGGTACGGCCCGAAGACCTCCTCCAGCCACTCGGCGACCTCGACGGTCCGCTCGACGCTCGCGCGCGCCGAACCGGCGTTGGCCCCGAGGTCCTTGCTGTAGGCGTTGACGACGGGCAGGCCGTTCGCGGTCGTGTCGGTGGTGACGTCGAACCTCCCGACCGCCAGCGTCGCCAGGTACGTCGCCTGCGGCTTGTCGGACCGCCAGTTGTAGCGGGTCCAGCCCAGCCGCGAACTCTGCGAGAGCAGCACGCCGTTGCTGATGGCCTGCACGCCGTCCGGGACGGAGACGGAGATGTCGAAGGTCGCCTTGTCGAGCGGGTGGTCGTTGGACGGGAACCACCAGGCGGCCGACTCGGGCTGGCTCGCGGCGACGCCGCCGTCCGGGGTGCGGTGCCACGCCGTCCACCCGTCGATCTTCACCTGGGACGGCTTGCCCGCGTACCGCACGACGACTGAAACCGGCCGGTTCTTCGGCAGCGGCACGGCCGGGGTGATCTCCAGTTCCTGCTCGCCCGACGCCTTGAACGCGGCCTTCCGGCCGTTCACCCGCACCTCCAGCGCCTTCAGGCCGAGGTCCAGGTTGAAGCGGGACAGGTTCTGCGTCGGGGTGGCGAGGAGCGTCGCCGTCCCCTCCAGCAGGTCCGTCGACGGCTGGTACTTCAGCCGCAGGTCGTAGTGGGCGACGTCGTATCCGCCGTTGCCGCTGGCCGGGTAGTAGGGGTCGCCCATGCTCGGGGCCCCGGGGGCGAAGTCGGCGGCCGACGCCGGGATCGTCAGCAGCAGGGAGGCCGCGATCGCGCCCGGGACGAACAGTCTGCGGTGCACCTGTGTCTCTCCAAGTCGTGGGAGGGTCGAATCGTCTGAACGCTATTCACCTCGGTCGCTCTGGTCATGTCCACGTCTTGCACCGTCACACGATCGCCATCCGGCCGACATGAATTCCCCGCGGCCGCCCCGTCCCACTCTGCCGCGCTCGCCCCCAAATCACCCCCTTCTGCGCCGGGGCCGGTGGCAGTACCGTCCGCCCATGCCGATACGCACGCGCAGAACCCCCTCCCACATCCCCGCCCGGGCGGCGACCGCCCTGCCGGGCAGGGCCCTGGTGGTGGCGGTCGCGGCCGCCCTGACGTCCCTGCTCCTCCCGGCCCACGGCGCCCAGGCCCTCCGCCCCGGCCCCCCGCGCCCCGAGGCCTCCCGGCCCGTCCACTCCTACGAGAACGCGATCCGCGAGTCCGTCTGGGTGGACACCGGGCTCGACGGCGACGGCGACGGCAGGACCGACCGGGTGGCCGCCGACGTCGTCCGGCCCCGCGAGAGCGGGCGGAACGGCTTCAGGGTCCCGGTCATCATGGACGCCAGCCCCTACTACTCCTGCTGCGGGCGCGGCAACGAGAGCCAGAAGAAGACCTACGACGCGAACGGCGCCCCCCTCGGGATGCCCCTCTTCTACGACAACTACTTCGTGCCGCGCGGCTACGCCTTCGTCGCCGTCGATTTGGCCGGAACCAGCCGCTCCGACGGTTGCGTCGACGTCGGCGGCCGCTCCGACGTCCTGTCCGCGAAGGCCGTCGTCGACTGGCTGAACGGCCGTGCGCCCGCCTACACCACCCGCACCGGCGCCACCCGCGCCCGCGCGCACTGGTCGACCGGCGCCACCGGCATGATCGGCAAGAGCTGGGACGGCACGGTCGCCAACGGCGTCGCCGCCACCGGCGTGGAGGGCCTGAAGACGATCGTGCCGATCGGCGCGATCTCCTCCTGGTACGACTACTACTTCAGCCAGGGCGCCCCCCTCTACGGTTCCGGCCCCGACCGGCTGGCCCACTACGTCGAGAGCCCGGAGGCCCGCACCCGCTGCCAGGCCGTCAAGCGGACGCTGGTGGAGGGAGCCCCGCGCTCCGGGGACCTGACCCCGCTGTGGGACGCGCGCGACTACGTGCCCGACGCCTCCCGCGTACGGGCCAGCGTCCTGGCCGTCCACGGCCTGCAGGACCTCAACGTCCGCACCGGCCACCTCGGCCGCTGGTGGCAGGCGCTCGCCGAGCACGGCGTCGAGCGGAGGATCTGGCTCTCCCGGGCGGGGCACGTCGACCCGTTCGACCTCCGCCGCGCCGAATGGGTCCGCACCCTGCACCGCTGGTTCGACCACTACCTCCTCGGCTACGACAACGGCGTCGAACGGGAGCCCATGGCCGTCATCGAGCGCGCCCCCGGCCAGTGGACCACCGACCGCACCTGGCCCCCGGCGGGAACCGCGGCCACGACCCTGCGGCCCGCCCCCGGCCGGGCACCCGGCGTCGGCGCGCTCGGCCCGCTGCCCGCCCCGGCGGGCGCCACCGAGACGTTCACCGACGACCCCTCGCTCGGTGAACTCGACTGGGCCGCGCGGATCGACGCCCCCACTCCGGACAAGGCCGGGTTCACCACCCGTCCGCTCGCCCGCGACCTGCGGCTGGCCGGCTCCGCCACCGTGACCGTCACCGCCGTCCCGACCACCACCAGCGCCCACCTGACGGCCGTCCTGGTCGACCTGGGCCCCGCCGTCATCCGCGACTACGCGGCGCCCGGCGAGGGCATCACCACCCTCCCCGAGCGCACCTGCTGGGGCGCGAGCACCCCCGGCGACAGCGCCTGCTACAAGGAGACCGCGCCCCGGACCAAGGACGTCGGCTTCACCGTCGTCAGCCGCGGCTGGGCCGACCTCGGCACCTGGGCCGACCCCCGCCGGGGCCGTCCGCTCACCCCCGGCGAGCCGTACACCATCACCCTCGACCTGCACGCCGCCGACCACGTCGTCCCGGCCGGGCACCGGCTCGCCCTGATCCTCGCGGGCACCGACGAGGACCTCGTCGAGAAGCCGCCCTCCACCCCGACGCTCACCCTCGACCTGACCCGCACCCACGCCCGCGTCCCGTTCGTCGGCGGCCCCCTCGCGTACGCCCTGGCCACCCTCCCGCACGCCCGGAACGGCGGAACCGCCGCCACCCCCGCCCCCCTCCTCACCGGACCGGACGCCCCCCGTCCGCCGCGCACCCTCCCGCCGCTCCCGGGAGCCGCCCGATGAGCCTCCGCCTCCGCGCGGCGGCGGCCCTCGCCGGCCTCGCCGCGTGCGCCGCCGCGCTGACCCTGCCCGCCGACCCGGCACGGGCCGCCTCCGCCGACCCGCGACCGCCCCGCACCGGCTTCGAGACCGCCGGCGGCACCCGCTGGACCGGACTCGACGAGGAGGAACGCTTCCTCGCCGCCGTCGACCGGGGCAGCGACCGGACCACCACGACGACCCTCGGCACCACCGTCCGCGGACGGCCCCTGCGGCTCGTCCGCGTCGGCGGCGGGACCCCCGCCGCGGCCACCACCACCGTCCTCCTCGTCTGCGGCCAGCACGGTGACGAGCCGGCGGGCCGGGAAGCGTGCCTCACCACCCTCCGCGACCTGGCGTACGCCCGGGACGCGCCGACCCTCCGGTTCCTCTCCCGCACCACCGTCCTCGTCATCCCCACCGCCAACCCGGACGGCCGGGCCGCGGACACCCGCCACAACGCCGACGGCGTCGACGTCAACCGCGACCACATCGCCCTGCGCACGGCCGAGGCCCGCGCCGTGGCCCGCGTCCTGCGCGACCACCGCCCCCACGTCGTCCTCGACCTCCACGAGTACAGCGGCACACCCCCGTACTACGTGAAGGACCTCCTCGCGCTGTGGCCGCGCAACCCCAACACGGGCCCCGGCGTCCACCGCGAGGCGCGCACCCTCTCCGAGGCGTACGTCCGCCCCGCCGCCGAGCGCGCCGGCTTCACCAGCGGCCTGTACGGCATCTGGACCGACCCCGTCACCGGCGAACCGGTCCGCCAGGTCGCCGGTGACGGGCAGGAGCGCATCCTGCGCAACACCACCGGCGTCAAGCACGCGGTCGGCCTCCTCGTCGAAACCCGCGAGGAACCGCTCACCGCCGCGGACCGGGACGACCCCGCCCGGAACAACCGGCGCCGCGTGGACACCCAGCTGGCCGCGCTCGACGGGGCGTTCGCCCACGTCACCGAGAGGCGCGCGCGGATCGCGGCGGCCACCGCGAAGGCCCGGGCGGCCGGATACGCCGACCGGGGCCCGGTCCTGCTGGGCGGCGCCGACAACGATCCCGCCGAACCCTCCGAGATCCTCCGGGACCCGCCCTGCGGCTACCGCCTGGACCCCGCCCAGCACGCCGAGTGGGGCGACGAACTGGCCCTGCACGGCGTACGCGTCGTCCGGGACGGCCCCGGCGCCCTCGTCCCGCTGCGCCAGCCCCTGCGCGCCCTGGCCGTCCTCCTCCTCGACGCCCGCGCCGCGCACCACCTCACACCGGGGCGGCCGGTGTGCCGCTGCTGAGCGGCGCGGGCGGCGGGAGCGCCGGCGGCGGGGGAGCGGGCGGCGGGTACGGGGGCGGCCGGACTGCCCTAGGATCGGCCTCCTGATGACCGCCACCCTCGTCGCCAAGAACCTCGCCACCGGACACGCCGAGCGCTCCCTCTTCTCCGGTCTCGACCTCGTCGTCGCCCCCGGGGACGTCATCGGCCTCGTCGGGGTCAACGGCGCCGGCAAGTCGACGCTGTTGCGCGTCCTCGCCGGGCTGGACGCCCCCGAGGACGGCGAGGTCCACCTGTCGCCGCGCACCGCCGCCGTCGGCCACCTCCCGCAGGAGCCCGAGCGGCGGCCGGGGGAGACCCTCGGGGACTTCCTCGCCCGCCGCACGGGCGTCGCCGGGGCGCAGGCGGCGATGGACGCGGCGACGCAGGGCCTCGTCGACGGGGCGCCCGGCGCCGACGACGCGTACGCCGCCGCCCTGGAGCGCTGGCTCGCCCTCGGTGGTGCCGACCTCGACGACCGGGCCGGGGAGACCGCCGCGGCGCTCGGCCTCGCCGTGGGCCTCGACCGGCCCATGACCGCCCTCTCCGGCGGCCAGGCCGCCCGCGCCGGCCTCGCCTCGCTGCTCCTCTCCCGCTACGACGTCTTCCTCCTCGACGAGCCGACCAACGACCTCGACCTCGACGGGCTGGAGCGGCTGGAGGCCTTCGTCCGGAGCCTGCGCGCGGGCACGGTCGTCATCAGCCACGACCGCGAGTTCCTCGCCCGCACCGTCACCAAGGTCCTCGAACTCGACCTCGCCCAGCGGCGGACGGCCCTCTACGGCGGCGGCTACGACGCCTACCTGGAGGAGCGGGAGACCGCCCGCCGGCACGCCCGCGAGGACTACGAGGAGTACGCCGACCGGAAGGCCGCCCTGGAGGACCGCGCCCGGACGCAGCGCTCCTGGATGGACAAGGGCGTCAGGAACGCCCGCCGCAAGGCGAGCGACAACGACAAGATCGGCCGCAAGTTCCGCAGCGAGACCAGCGAGAAGCAGGCCGCCAAGGCACGGCAGACCCTGCGGATGATCGAGCGGCTGGACACCGTGGAGGAGCCCCGCAAGGAGTGGGAGCTGCGCATGGAGATCGCCGCCGCCCCCCGCTCGGGCGCCGTCGTGGCGACGCTGCGCGACGCCGAGGTCCGGCGCGGCGGCTTCACCCTCGGCCCGGTGACCCTCCAGGTCGACTGGGCCGACCGGATCGCCGTCACCGGCGCCAACGGCTCGGGCAAGTCCACCCTCCTCGCCGCGCTCCTCGGCCGCCTCCCGCTGGACGCCGGCCACGCGGCGCTCGGACCCGGCGTCGTCGTCGGCGAGGTCGACCAGGCGCGGCGGCTGTTCCACGGCGAGCAGACCCTGCTCGACGCCTTCTGCGCGGCCGCCCCCGACACCGAGCCGGCGGACGTGCGCACCCTCCTCGCCAAGTTCGGCCTCAAGGCCGCCCACGTGCTGCGGCCGGCGACGACGCTCTCGCCGGGCGAGCGGACCCGCGCCGCCCTCGCCCTCCTCCAGGGCCGCGGCGTCAACCTGCTCGTCCTGGACGAGCCGACCAACCACCTCGACCTCCCGGCGATCGAGCAGTTGGAGTCCGCCCTCGACGCCTACACCGGGACGCTCCTCCTCGTCACCCACGACCGGCGCATGCTCGACGCCGTCCGCGTGACCCGCCGCGTCGAGGTCGCGGACGGCCGGGTCACGGAGGTCTGACCGGGACCGCCCCGGGCGCCCGCCGCCGGGGCTAAGGGCGGTCCTCCGGCTCCTCGTACGCGTCGAACGCGTCGTCCGCGTCGTCGGGCGCGGCGCCGTAGGCGTGGTCCTCCTCCGGGGCGTCCCCGGCGCGCTCGGCGTGCTCGGGCCGGTCGCCGGGGTCCTCGCCGCCGGCCGCGCGCCGCACCTCCTCGTGGTGCCTGCGGACCTCTTCGGGCTTGTCGCCGATCTGGTTCACGGCCCTCTCCGTCTCCGTCTCCGTCTCCGCCGCCGGACGGCCCGGCGACCCGGCCAGACTCACACGGCCCGCCCGCGCCCGCACGTCGGCGCCCGGACGCGCCGGGGCGGACGGGGGACCTCCCCGCCTGCCCCGGCCCGCCCGCAAGCC
>JAAXOU010000226.1 GCA_012396115.1 Streptomyces somaliensis DSM 40738
CTAAGCCTTTCAGCGCCGATGGTACTGCAGGGGGGACCCTGTGGGAGAGTAGGACACCGCCGAACAATCCTTGTCAAAGAGCCCCGCACCGCCAGGTGCGGGGCTCTTTCGCGTTTCCGGTTCTTTCGGAGTCGTCTGTCGGGCCCGCATGGCCTGTGGTAGCCGATTAGGCGTTCGGGTCGTCCCCGGGGTATAGTTCCTACGTCGCTGCGGGGGAATCCGCAAAAGCGACAGGCCCCTATAGCTCAGTCGGCAGAGCGTCTCCATGGTAAGGAGAAGGTCAACGGTTCGATTCCGTTTGGGGGCTCCGAATGAAAGGCCCTCCGCTTGATGGCGGAGGGCCTTCGTCATATTCGGATTCCTTACCTCCGCCAGACCGTCGTCCCCCAGCATCCGAGTGCCCTCACGCCGTTCCGTGACCCCGTCCGTGACGCACAGCAGGACGTCCCCCGGGGCCAGCGTCACCGCCTCCTCGTACAGTTCCAGATCGTCCATCACGCCCAGCAGCGGCTGCGGCTCCGCGGCCGGCTCCACCGTGCCGTCCTGGCGCAGCCGCAACGGCAGCGGATGACCCGCGCACACCACCTTCAGCGCGGCGCTGCCGTCCTTCTGGGGTCGCAACTCCCCGTACAGCAGTGTGAGGAAGCGGCTCCGGGAACCCTCGTCGAGGATCGCCGCGTTCAGCCGCTCCAGCACCGCGGGGCCGCCGAAACCCTCACGGGCCAGCAGCCGCAGCGCATGACGGGCGAGACCCGTCACCGCCGCCGCCTCCGGCCCGGTACCGCACACGTCACCGATCGCGAAGCCGTACGCCCCGTCCCGGATCGGGAACAGGTCGTAGAAGTCACCGCCCACCTCGTTGCCCTCGCCCGCGGCCCGGTAGATGACGTCCACCTCGACGCCGGGGATCCGCGGCAGCCCCGGCGGGAGGAGGCTGCGCTGCAGCGACTGGCTGATCGCCGTCCGCTCGCTGTACAGCCGCGCGTTGTCCAGGGCCAGCGCCGCACGGCGGGAGAGGTCCTCCGCGAGCTCCAGGATCTCCTGGCGGAAGTGGTCGTCCGACGGCCTGCCCAGGGTCAGCATGCCGATCACCCGGTTGCGGGCCACCAGGGGCAGCACCACCGTCTCACCGCCCACCGCGGCCGCCGTCGCGAGCGTCGCACCGATCCCGGAGGAGAGCGGCGCCGCCGCCCCGCCCAGTTGCCGGCGCGACGCCTCCAACGCCGCGCGCTGGGCCGCCTCCGCAGGCGCTTCCCACGGGCGGGCGCCCGGCGTCGGCTCCGGAGCCGGCGGGGCGATGCCCGACAGCAGCTCCTTCAGCCCGTCGATGCGCTCCTCGTCCTCGTGCAGCACGTACGAGAGGTACGGGTCCGACGACTGGTCGGCGATCGTGTACACGGCGCACCACGTCGCCAGCGTCGGGACGGTCATCTGGGCCATCAGCGCCAGCGTCTGGTCCCGGTCCAACGTGCCCGCCAGCAGGTCCGAGGCCTCCACCAGGAAGCTCAGGGAACCGCGGCGCAGCCGCTCCAGCTCGCCCAGGCGGGCCGACTCGACGGCCAGGGCGATCCGGTCGGCGGCGAACTGCAACCGCAGGGCCTCCTCGTTCGCGTAGCGGCCCGGTGACTCGGCCGCGACCCCCAGGGAGCCCGTCAGGCGGCCCTCCACCTTGAGGGGGACCGTCACGACCGAACGCATCCCGGTGCCGTTCAGCAGCGGGACCGCGTTCGGCACCGCCAGCAGGTCCTCGTGCACGGTCGGCATCCGGGCCGAGGCGTACCGGCTCGTCCCGGCCTCCACCGGGACGCGTGCGAAGCGCTGGCGGGCGGAGGGGAGGCCCGTCGTGGCGCGGACCTCCAGTTCCGTCTCGTCGTCCGTCGCCAGGAGCAGGAACGCGGCGTCCCCGTCGAGCATGTCGCGGGCCCGCTCCACCGTGCGCTGCAGGAGGCCGTCGAGGTCGTCCGGGGCGGGGGAGCCGATGAACACCTCGAACGGGTCCGCCGCGCGCCCCTCGCCCGCAGGATCGCCGCCGGCCGCGCGGGGCGGGGTCTGGAGGACGGCGCGCTCGTGGTCGCGCACCAGCAGGCACACCGTCGACGGCTCACCGTGGGTGCCGCGGACCCGCAGGTGGGAGGCGTACACGGGGATCACGCGGCCGTGGGCGCCGCGGACGCCGTAGCTGCCCTCCCAGCGGGACAGCCGCAGCGCCTCCGCCAGCCCCGTGCCCGTTCCCGGGGTGTGCGGCCAGGCGGCGAAGTCGCCGAGCTGCTTGCCGACGGCCTGGTCCGCGGGGTACCCGAAGAGGTGCTCCGCGTCGTCGTTCCAGGCCGTGACGGCGCCCGAGCCGTCGACCTGGACGACCGCGACCCGGACGCGCTCGTCCGCGACGGGCAGCAGGTCGGCGGGGAGGGCGGGGCCCGCGTGGCGGGTGCCGACCGGTCGCTCGGGCAGATCGAGCTGGAACCACACGTGCTTGCGGGCGGAGGAGTACTCGACGCCCCAGCGGGTGGCCAGGGCGGCGCACAGGAGGAGCCCGCGGCCGTTCTCCCGGTCCGGTGCGGGGGCGGAGCCGGCGGCGCCCTGCAGGGGGACCTCGCGCTCCGGGTAGCGGTCCGCGACCTCGACCCGTACGCCGTGCTCCGTGCGCAGGCACAGGACGTCCGCCGCGGTGCCGGCGTGGATCACCGCGTTGGTGACGAGTTCGCTGGTCAGGACGACGGCGTCGTCGACGACATCGGAGTACCCCCACCCCTGCAGGGTGTCCCGGACGAAGGCCCGGGCGGTCGCGACCGCCCGCCCCACGGGTTCGAAGGTGGCAGCCGCCCGCGCGGTGATCACAGAACTCCTCGTAAGGGTGTCGACGCCCGGCTCCGCCCTGATCGGCCCAGCCCCTCCCGTGCCCCTGGCCGTGTGGCCGCACCGCCCCCGCCGGGCGGACCGGGGCGGTTGGACAGCCGCATGCCAGGTTACTTACCTTCACAGTCCGGGCGGGTGGTGGTCACGGCTGTTTCCGTCCCCAGTGGACGGGGACGTTATGCGAAGCTGCCGAAGTGTTATGGCCAGATCCGTTCCCGGTGGAAGACTGGGAGGGGCGTTCGGCGGCCGCCGCGAGGGCCGCGGCCGGAGGGCCGTCCGAAGCATGAACCCGAGGAATACGGTCAACCCCTGCGGGAGGGACACGGTGGAGTCTGGCGTGGCGACGCGGGGCGGCAGCACGCGCGCGAAGGGCGGACGGTCCCGGGGCAGCGGGACCGTCGAGGTGGACGCCGCCGCACTGGAGCGGCTGCTGGGGGCCCTGACCGCGATGCGGGACGGGAACTTCCGCAGGCGGCTCACGGTCACCGGCGAAGGGACGATGGCGGAGATCGCCGCCGTCTTCAACGAGGTTGCCGACCGCAAGCTGCACCTCACCGGCGAGCTGGCGCGGGTCCGCCGGGTCGTCGGCCGCGAGGGCAAGCTGTCGGAGCGGCTCGAGGTCGGTGCCAGCGAAGGCACCTGGGCCAGTGCGATCGAGGCGGCCAACGCGCTCGTCGACGACCTGACCAGGCCCGTCTCCGAGGTCGGCCGGGTGCTGTCCGCAGTCGCGGACGGCGACCTGGAACAGCGGATGGAACTGCGGTCCGAGAGGCCCGGCGGTGCGGGGCGGCCGCTGCGCGGCGAGTTCCTGAAGGTCGCCCGGACCGTCAACAACCTCGTCGACCAGTTGTCGTCGTTCTCCTCCGAGGTGACCCGCGTCGCGCGGGAGGTGGGCACGGAGGGCGAACTCGGCGGGCAGGCCGAGGTCCCCGGTGTCGCCGGCGTGTGGAAGGACCTCACCGACTCCGTCAACACGATGGCGGGCAACCTCACCTCCCAGGTGCGCGGTATCGCGGAGGTCACCACGGCGGTCGCCAACGGCGACCTGTCGCAGAAGGTCACCGTCAGCGCGCGCGGCGAAGTCGCGCAGCTCGCGGACACCATCAACCAGATGACGGAGACGCTGCGCACCTTCGCCGACGAGGTGACGCGGGTGGCGCGGGAGGTGGGTGTCGAGGGGCTGCTGGGCGGTCAGGCGCGGGTACCGGGTGCGGCGGGTACGTGGAAGGACCTGACGGACTCGGTCAACACGGCGTTCCGGAACCTGACCGGTCAGGTGCGGGACATCGCGCAGGTGACGACGGCGGTGGCCAACGGCGACCTGTCGCAGAAGGTCACCGTGGACGTGGCCGGGGAGATGCTGGAGCTGAAGAACACCGTCAACACGATGGTGGACCAGCTGTCCGCGTTCGGGTCCGAGGTGACGCGGGTGGCGCGGGAGGTGGGTGTCGAGGGGCTGCTGGGCGGTCAGGCGCAGGTGCCGGGTGCGGCGGGTACGTGGAAGGACCTGACGGACTCGGTCAACACGGCGTTCCGGAACCTGACCGGTCAGGTGCGGGACATCGCGCAGGTGGCCACGGCGGTGGCGCGGGGTGACCTGTCGCAGAAGATCGACGTGGACGCGCGGGGCGAGATCCTGGAGTTGAAGAACACCATCAACACGATGGTGGACCAGCTCTCGGCGTTCGCCGAGCAGGTCACCCGGGTCGCCCGGGAGGTGGGTACCGAGGGGCGGCTCGGCGGTCAGGCGCAGGTGCCCGGGGTCGCCGGGACCTGGAAGGACCTGACGCAGTCGGTCAACTTCATGGCCAGCAACCTCACCTCCCAGGTGCGGCAGATCGCCCAGGTGACGACGGCGGTGGCCAAGGGCGACCTGTCGAAGAAGATCACGGTCGACGCGCGCGGCGAGATCCTCGACCTGGTCACCACCGTCAACACGATGGTCGACCAGCTGTCCAACTTCGCCGACGAGGTCACGCGGGTGGCCCGCGAGGTCGGTACGGAGGGCATCCTCGGCGGCCAGGCGCGGGTGCGCGGGGTGACCGGTATCTGGAAGGACCTCAGCGACAACGTCAACGTGATGGCGAACAACCTGACCTCGCAGGTGCGCAACATCGCCCGCGTGTCGTCGGCGGTCGCCAACGGAGACCTGACGAAGAAGGTGACCGTCGAGGCGCGCGGCGAGGTCGCGGAGCTGGCCGACACGGTCAACACGATGGTCACGACGCTGTCGTCGTTCGCCGACGAGGTCACGCGCGTGGCCCGCGAGGTCGGCACGGAGGGCGAGCTGGGCGGTCAGGCGCGGGTGCCGGGGGTGTCGGGCACCTGGAAAGACCTCACCGAGTCGGTGAACTCGATGGCGTCCAACCTGACCGGTCAGGTGCGGCAGATCGCGGCCGTCACGACCGCCATCGCCAAGGGCGACCTCACCAAGAAGATCGACATCGACGCGCGCGGCGAGATCCTGGAGCTGAAGAACACCATCAACACGATGGTCGACCAGTTGTCGTCGTTCGCGGAGGAGGTCACGCGCGTGGCCCGCGAGGTGGGCACCGAGGGCATCCTCGGCGGCCAGGCGCGGGTGCGGGACGTCGACGGAACCTGGCGGGACCTCACCGAGTCGGTGAACGAGATGGCCGGGAACCTCACCCGGCAGGTGCGTGCCATCGCCGCCGTCGCCACGGCGGTGACGCGCGGCGACCTGAACCTGAAGATCGACGTGGACGCGTCCGGGGAGATCCAGGTCCTCCAGGACAACATCAACACGATGATCGCCAACCTGCGCGACACGACCCTGGCCAACGAGGAGCAGGACTGGCTGAAGGGCAACCTCGCCCGGATCTCCGGCCTGATGCAGGGCCGCCGGGACCTGGACGACGTAGCGTCGCTCATCATGAGCGAGCTGACGCCGGTCGTGTCGGCGCAGCACGGCGCGTTCTTCCTGGCCGTTCCGACCGGTGGCGGGCCGGTGGAGCCGGGCGGCGGGGACGACGGCGCGTACGAGCTGCGGATGCGCGCCAGCTACGGCTACTCGGCCGGGTCGATGCCGACGTCGTTCCGGCCGGGCGAGACGCTGATCGGGACGGCGGCCGAGGAGAAGCGGACGATCCAGGTGAACGTCCCGCCGGGCTACCTGAAGATCTCCTCGGGCCTCGGGGAGGCCGCGCCGGCGTACGTGATCGTGCTCCCGGTGCTGTTCGAGGGGAAGGTCCTCGGGGTGATCGAGCTGGCGTCGTTCCAGCCGTTCACGCACATCCAGCGGGACTTCCTCAACCAGATCGCCGAGATGATCGCGACGAGCGTCAACACCATCAGCGTCAACTCCAAGACGGAGGTGCTGCTGAAGCAGTCCCAGGAGCTGACCGAGCAGTTGCGGGAGCGGTCGGCGGAGCTGGAGAGCCGGCAGAAGGCCCTGCAGGACTCCAACGCCGAACTGGAGGAGAAGGCGGAGCTGCTGGCGCGGCAGAACCGCGACATCGAGGTGAAGAACACCGAGATCGAGGAGGCGCGGCAGGTGCTGGAGGAGCGGGCCGAACAGCTCGCCGTCTCCATGCGCTACAAGTCCGAGTTCCTGGCGAACATGTCGCACGAGCTGCGCACCCCGCTCAACTCGCTGCTGATCCTCGCCAAGCTGCTCGCCGACAACGCCGACGGCAACCTGTCGCCGAAGCAGGTGGAGTTCGCCGAGACCATCCACGGCGCGGGGTCCGACCTGCTCCAGCTGATCAACGACATCCTGGACCTGTCGAAGGTCGAGGCGGGCAAGATGGACGTCAGCCCCACCCGGATCGCCCTGGTGCAGCTGGTCGACTACGTGGAGGCGACGTTCCGGCCGCTGACCGCCGAGAAGGGCCTCGACTTCTCCGTACGGGTCTCCCCGGAGCTGCCCGCGACGCTCCACACGGACGAGCAGCGGCTGCTGCAGGTGCTGCGCAACCTGCTGTCCAACGCGGTGAAGTTCACCGACACCGGGGCGGTCGAGCTGGTCATCCGCCCGGCGAAGGCGGATGTGCCGCCGTCGATCAGGGAGCAGCTCCTGGAGGCGGGTTCGCTGCACGATCCGGACGCGGACCTGATCGCGTTCTCGGTGACCGACACCGGCATCGGGATCGCCGCGAGCAAGATGCGGGTCATCTTCGAGGCGTTCAAGCAGGCGGACGGCACGACGAGCCGCAAGTACGGCGGCACGGGGCTGGGGCTGTCCATCAGCCGGGAGATCGCCCGGCTGCTGGGCGGCGAGATCCATGCGGCGAGCGAGCCGGGCCGCGGCTCGACGTTCACGCTGTACCTGCCGCTCCACGTCAACGAGCTGCCGCCGCACGGGTACGGCTCCGCAGCGGACGCGCCGCGGGACCCGCGCGCCCGCACGGCCGAC
>JAAXOU010000227.1 GCA_012396115.1 Streptomyces somaliensis DSM 40738
GGCGCGGAGCCTGCGCGCGCGGCGCCCGTCGCCCGCGGCGTCCCGGGCGTCGGGGACGGCGGCCGGCTGCTCCTCGGGCAGGTCGTCGTCGACGTCGCGGCGGCGGCCCGGCAGGGCGAGGACGACCAGGACGACGGCGAGGGCGCACTGGGTCCAGATCCACGCGGTGCGGGTGAGCGGCGTGTCGTAGGTCAGGTCGAGCCGGCCGCCCCGGGCCGGCAGCTTGAAGCCCTGCGCCCAGCCGTCGACGGTGGTCCTCTCCAGGGGCTCGCCGTCCAGGGTGGCGCGCCAGCCGTCGTCGGCGCGGTCGGCGACGCGCAGGACGCGGCCCTCCCCGCCGGCGGGGATGTCGCCGTGCGCCTCCACGGGGCCGGAGCCGACGGGAAGGGGTTCACCGCTCTCTCCGGCGCTTCCGGCGGTGCCCGCGGCGGGGACGACGACGACGCGGGCGACCTGGCGGTCGACCCGCCACAGGGCGCTGCCGTCGCGCTGGCTGAGCCTGCTGAGGCCGGGCGTGGCGTCGAGGACGCGGCCCATCTCGCGGGGCGCGCCGTCGCGCACCAGGACGTAGCGGATGGCGAAGCCGCTCAGCTCGGCGGTCTGGTCGGCCCCGGAGCCGGCGACGAGGTGGGCGACGACCTTGTCGAGGCGCGGGTCGCCGCCGCCCGCGGCGGTCAGCTCGGCGTCGCCGAGGCGGGCGCCGGAGCCGCGGACGAGGGCGTAGGCGACCTCGGCGGGCGACGGGCCGTCGAGGACGAGGGTGCGGGGCTGGTCACGGGTGACGCTCTCCTCCGCGACGAACGCGGGCACCTGGGTGGGGTCGCGGCGCTCCAGGGGGCCCGCGGCACCGCCGATCATCCAGTTGGCGGCGGAGACGAGGGGGCCGGCGGCCGCGGCGAGGGCGACGAGGGCGGCCACGGGCTGGCGCCAGCCGAAGCTCTGCGCGGCGACGCGGGTGCGGCCGCCCTCGGCGCCGAGCACGCCGGCGGCGAGGAGGGCGAGGCCGTAGACGAGCGTGGTGGGGCCGGCCCAGCCGGTGGCGTGCTCGCCGGCGCCGTTGGTGAGGACGGCGAAGAGGAGGGCGACCAGGGCGACGGTCCAGGCGCTGTGGACGGCGAACCGGCGCTCCGCGCGCAGCAGGGCGGCGAGGGCCGCCAGGACGAGGCCGATCAGGACGAGGCCGCCGACCGTGCGGGGACCGCCCGGACTGGCGCCGAGCAGGTCCAGGGCGGAGGCCGGGCCCGTGCGGACCTGCGTGCCGGCCTCCCGCAGGAAGGCGGCCGGGTCGCTCAGCAGCGACAGCGACCACGGGGCGAGGACCAGCAGCGGCGTGCCGGCGACGGCGAGGAGGCGCAGCCCGTACGCGGTGAGGTCGTCGCGGCGCAGGACGAGGGCGGCGGCGCCGAGGACGACGGCGAGCGGCCAGACGACGGGGGTGAAGGCCGTCGTGAACGTCAGGAGGAGGGTGTACGCCCAGGTGGCGCGCCAGCTGCCGCGCGCGGCGCCGGGCCCGCCGCCGCGCAGCCCGTACGCGGCGACGGCGGCGCGGGCCGTGAGGGGCAGCAGGATCGCGAGGACCGCCGTGCCGAGGCGGCCGGTGGCGAGGGCGCCGGTCGCGGCGGGCAGGAAGGCGTAGGCGACGGCGGCCCAGGCGCGCAGGAGCCGCGACTCGACGAGGGAGCGGGAGGCGAAGTACGCGCTGAAGCCGGCGAGCGGCACGGAGCACACCAGCAGCACGGTGAGCGTGAGGCCGGTGGAGCCGAGGAACAGGCCGGACAGCGCGGCGAGCAGGGCGAGGTAGGGCGGGGCGCTCTGGGTGCCGCCGGTGCCGAGGGGGTGCCAGGCGTCGGCGTACCGGCTCCACAGGCCGCCGACGTCGTCGGGGACGGGCAGCAGGGCGCCGCCGGCGAGGGAGCCGCCGCCGAGGAGGCCGCGGCAGGCGATCAGGGAGACGAGCAGGAGCAGGGCGAAGAGGACCGGACCCGGCCGGCGGGCGATCTTCTTCAGCCGGGCGAACTGCTCGACCTCCAGGTAGTCGGCGTCGTCGCCGCCGGGGCCGGACTCGACCGCGCCGTGCCGCGAGCCGCCGGAGTCGGCGTCGGCGGCGCCGAAGTTGGAGGCGACCTGCTCGACCGCGGCGCGGACGGTGGCCCCGGGCGGCGGGAAGAGGGGCCGCAGCTCGGCGGGGTCGCCGGCGCGGGAGGCGCGCCGGCGGCGGGCGGCGATGATCCGCTCGGGGCGGAGGAGGACGCCGCACAGGCCCATGACCTCGTCGACGGCCTGGACGGGGGCCTTGCCGACCAGGTAGGCGAGGGTGCGCAGGAGGGTGCCGAGGACGAGGCGGACGAGGACGTAGGGGAGGGCGGCCGCGCGCGTGTTGGCGAGGAGGGTGTAGACGGCGCCGGCCTTGTCGACGCGGTGCGGGTTGGTGACGGAGCGGCCGGCGCAGTCGACGGTGCGGCGCTCGCGGGAGGCCGCCTCGGCGTGGCGGAGGACGGCGTCGGGGGCGACGAGGACGCGGTGGCCGGCGGCGTGGGCGCGCCAGCACAGGTCGACATCGTCGCGCATGAGCGGCAGGCGGCGGTCGAAGCCGCCGAGTTCCTCGAAGACGTCGCGGCGGACGAGCATGCCGGCGCTGGAGACGGAGAGGACCGGGCGGATCTGGTCGTGCTGCCCCTGGTCCTGTTCGCGGCGGTCGAGGCCGGTCCAGCGGCGGCCGCTGTGGGCGATGGTGACGCCGACCTCGAGGAGCTGCTTGCGGTCGTACCAGCCGAGGAGCTTGGGGCCGACGATCGCGGCGTGCTCGTCGGAGTCGGCGACGCGCAGCAGCTCGGCGAGGGCGTCGGGGGCGGGCGCGCAGTCGTCGTGGAGGAGCCACAGCCACTGGACCGGTTCGCCGTGCGGCAGCTCGGGCATGTCGTGGACGTCGTCGCGCCAGGTCCTGCCGACGGGGTCCCAGCCGCTGGGCCGCCTCAGGTAGGGCAGCTCGTCGGGGCCGAGGACGGGCGCGGTGCGGGCGGCCTCCTCGACGGCGGCGCCGAAGCCGGTGCGGCGGGCGAGATGCAGTACCCGTTCGTCGCCGAGGGCCTCCGCGACCAGCCGGGCGGACTCGTCGGCGCTGCCGGTGTCGGCGGCGACGGCGCACTGCACGGGGCGCTCCTGGCCCAGGAGTCCGGCGAGGGCGTCCGGCAGCCAGCGCGCCCCGTCGTGGGAGACGAGCACGGCGGTCACGACGTGCCGCGGGAACTCGGGCTGCTGCGTCGGGGGAGCGGCGGGGAACGCGGCTGTGGTGGCGGACATCGGGGTACGGGCCCTCCGGCCGGGGTCGCCCGCGTCGCGGGGCGTCGGAGCGTCTTTGACGGGGCTCCACACTAATGGCTGGCACGGCGGCGGTCCGCCGCCTGTGGACGGAGCACAGGCGGCGGACCGCTGGGCGGGGACGTACGGGTGGTGTCCGCGATCGGGCGGCGGCTGCCGCCGGGGTACCGGGCCGCGGGACGGCGCCGGGGAGGGATCAGACGGCGGCCTTCTTCAGGCGGCGGCGCTCACGCTCGGACAGGCCGCCCCAGATCCCGAAGCGCTCGTCGTTGGCGAGTGCGTATTCGAGGCACTCCGAGCGGACCTCGCAGGCGAGGCAGACCTTCTTGGCCTCGCGGGTGGATCCGCCCTTCTCGGGGAAGAAGGACTCGGGGTCGGTCTGGGCGCACAGCGCGCGCTCCTGCCAGCCGATTTCCTCCTCCGCGTCCTCGACCAGCAGCTCCTGGAACAACTCGGTCATCTGGGCCCCTCGTCTGTCTGTCACGTCCCCGTGATGCCGCCGCTCCCCGTTCCCGGCCGAACGACACGAGCGAAATTACAAGTGTGTATCTCCGGGGCAGTCAAGCGGGGATCTGCTATCGGTCCCGGTATTCACCCTGCGGAACCAAGGCGGACCAGAAAGTGTGCAAATCATTAGAAAGCACACTCCCCCGCATCTTGCCCGGCGTCCCGCAGCCGGACGCCTCTCCCCGAGGGGGAGGACCGCGGCCCCTCGGAGGGGGGCGCGCGGGCGGTTCCTGCGCCGTGTGTCCCGGACCCGCCCGGCGCAAACCTCCCCGCCGGAGACCCGGCCGGGCGGAGCGGGGCACCGCCGCCGGACCGGCCGCGGTTTGACAGAACGAATCCGGCCGGTCCACCGTTGGGGCATGCCAGCGACCGCAGCGCCCTCCGCGACCCACGCCACCCGTGGGTTCCGCCGCGCTGTCCACGCGCGCTGTTGCTGTTCGTGCCGCTGACGCCGTAGCGCTCCGGCCCCTCACCCCGGCGAGTCCCACGCCTCACCCGCGTCCGCCCAGTCCCACGGGCACCACCGCGCGGGCCGTGCCCGCCGCACCCTCCCCGAACCGCTCCACCGAGGAAACACAGCACCCGTGAACAGCGACAGCGACCTCCAGATCGCCGGCGACATCCTCTCCGTCCAGCACCTCCTGCAGCCCGCCGGGGAACACCCGGCCACGGTGGCGGAGTTCGCCGGCCTCGCCCGTTCCATCGCCGCCGACCGCGCCCTGTGGGCGCCGCTCGTCGAGTACGACGCCACCAGCCGCTGGTACCACCGGCTGCGCACCGGACCCGGCTACGAGGTGTGGCTGCTGTCGTGGCTGCCCGGCCAGGGCACCGGGCCGCACGACCACGGCCGGTCCTCGGGCTACTTCACGGTGCTGGAGGGCGGGCTGACGGAGCGCACGGACGCGGGCGAGCGGACCCTCACCGGGGGCGCCCGGGACGCGGCGGGCCGGTTCGTCGCCCCCGGTCGGGTCCACGAGATCGCCAACGACTCGCTCGAACCGGCCGTCAGCCTGCACCTCTACTTCCCGGGCCTCACCGAGATGCCGGTGCGCGACGCGCCCGGGACCACCCGCGCCGTCGCCCCGCGGCCCCGGAGCGCCGCCCCCGCCTGACAGACTGCCCGCATGCGCATGGTGGTTCTGGCCGGTGGCATCGGCGGTGCCCGCTTCCTGCGCGGCCTCAAGCGGGCCGCGCCCGACGCGGACGTCACGGTCATCGGCAACACGGGTGACGACATCCATCTCTTCGGGCTGAAGGTCTGCCCCGACCTGGACACGGTGATGTACACCCTCGGCGGTGGCATCGACGAGGAGCGTGGCTGGGGCCGCGCGGACGAGACCTTCACCGTCAAGGACGAACTCGCGGCGTACGGGGTCGGGCCGCAGTGGTTCGGCCTCGGCGACCGCGACTTCGCCACGCACATCGTCCGGACCCAGATGCTCGCCGCCGGCTACCCGCTCAGCGCCGTCACCGAGGCGCTGTGCGACCGGTGGCGGCCGGGCGTGCGGCTGCTGCCGATGTCCGACGACCGGATCGAGACGCACGTCGCGGTGGAGATCGACGGCGAGCGGCGGGCGGTGCACTTCCAGGAGTACTGGGTGAGGCTGCGCGCCTCGGTCGAGGCGCAGGCGGTGGTGCCGGTCGGCGCCGAGCGGGCCGAGCCCGCGCCCGGCGTGCTGGAGGCGATCGCCGAGGCGGACGTGGTGCTGTTCCCACCGTCCAACCCGGTGGTGAGCATCGGCACGATCCTGGCCGTGCCGGGCGTCCGGGAGGCCGTCGCGGAGGCCGGCGTCCCCGTCGTGGGCCTGTCGCCGATCGTCGGGGGCGCCCCGGTGCGGGGCATGGCCGACAGGGTCCTCGCGGCGGTGGGCGTGGAGGCGACGGCCGCCGCGGTCGCCCGGCACTACGGCTCGGGGCTGCTCGACGGCTGGCTCGTCGACACGGTCGACGCGGACGCGGTGGCGGAGGTGGAGGCGGCGGGGATCCGCTGCCGGGCCGTGCCGCTGATGATGACCGACGTCGACGCGGCCGCGGCGATGGCGCGCGAGGCGCTGGCCCTCGCCGAGGAGGTGCGCGGATGACCGCCTCGTACCGGGTGTGGGCGCCGGAGGGGATACCGGAGGTCGCGGAGGGCGACGACCTGGCCGCGCTGATCGCCGCCGCCGAACCGGGCCTCGCCGACGGCGACGTCGTCCTCGTCACCTCCAAGGTCGTGAGCAAGGCGGAGGGCCGGACCGTCGCCGCCGCCGACCGCGAGGCGGCCATCGACGCGGAGACCGTCCGCGTCGTCGCCCGGCGCGGCGCCCTGCGGATCGTCGAGAACCGCAACGGGCTGGTGATGGCCGCGGCCGGCGTCGACGCGTCCAACACACCCGCCGGGACGGTCCTGCTTCTGCCCGAGGACCCGGACGCCTCCGCCCGCGCCCTGCGGGCCGGGCTGCGCGAGCGGCTCGGCGTCGACGTCGGCGTCGTCCTCACCGACACCTTCGGCCGGCCCTGGCGCTGCGGGCTGACGGACGTCGCGATCGGGGCGGCCGGGGTGCGGGTCCTGGACGACCTGCGGGGCGGCACCGACTCGTACGGGAACCCGCTCGTCGCGACGGTCGTGGCCGCCGCGGACGAACTGGCCGCCGCCGCGGACCTGGTCAAGGGCAAGGCGGCGGGGCGGCCCGTCGCCGTCGTGCGCGGCCTGCCGCACTTGGTGACCGGGGACGGCGGGGAGGACCCGGGCGCGCGGGCGCTGGTGCGCGGCGCGGACGGCGACATGTTCCGGCTCGGCACCTCGGAGGCGATCCGGGAGGCGGTCACGCGGCGCCGCACCGTGCGGGCCTTCACCGACGACCCGGTGGACCCCGGGGCCGTACGGCGCGCGGTGGCCGCGGCGGTGACGGCGCCCGCGCCGCACCACACGGCACCGTGGCGGTTCGTGCTGCTGGAGAGCGCCGCGTCGCGGACCCGGCTGCTGGACGCCATGCGGGAGGCGTGGGTCGCGGACCTGCGGCGGGACGGGCTGGACGAGGAGGCCGCCGCCCGGCGCGTCCGCCGCGGCGACGTCCTGCGGAACGCGCCGTACCTGGTGGTGCCGTGCCTGGTGGCGGAGGGCGCCCACCGCTACGGGGACGCGCGCCGGGACGCCGCCGAGCGGGAGATGTTCGTGGCCGCGGCGGGCGCCGGGGTGCAGAACCTCCTGGTGGCGCTGGCGGGCGAGCGGCTCGGGTCGGCGTGGGTGTCCTCGACGATGTTCTGCCGGGACGTGGTGCGGAGGGTGCTGGACCTGCCGGCCGGCTGGGACCCGATGGGCGCGGTCGCGGTCGGGCGGCCCGCCGGACCGGTGGGGCCCCGGCCGGCGCGGGACCCGGAGGACTTCCTCACCGTCCGGTGAGGCCGGGGGGCGCGCGGGCCGGTCCGCCCCGGGGCCGCGCGGGCCGTGCGCCGGGGC
>JAAXOU010000228.1 GCA_012396115.1 Streptomyces somaliensis DSM 40738
CGTCCGCCGCGCCGTCGGCCGTGCCCGCCGCGTCCGCGTCGAGCGCCCCGGCTCCCGCGAGGACCGGGGCGTCCGCGGGCCCGGCCGCTACGGGGCGTCCGGCACCGGGCACGGCCGTCCCTGCGTGGCCCTGGCCCGGACGCAGGCCGTCCGCGACGGCCCCCGGCCGGCCGCAGGAGGACGACCGGACCCTGCGCCGCGGCGACCGGGGCGCGGACGTGCTGGAGCTCCAGTACCGGCTGCGTCAGCTCGGCATGTACGGCAACGCGATGGACGGCCGCTACGACAAGGGCGTCGAGCGGGCCGTCGCCCGGTACCAGGAGCGCCGCGGGATCACCGCCGACCCGTCCGGCGTCTACGGCCCCACCACCAGGAGGGCGCTGGAGGCCGAGACCTTCGGCGTCAGCTGAGCGGCGCCCCGTCCCGCCCGGTACGGGCGTCCCCCATCGCCCCGACCGGGCCGCCCAGCCGGTCAGCCGGTCAGCCGGTCAGCCGGTCAGCCGGTCAGGGCCTCGTACAGGCTGAAGCCGGCCAGGGCCAGCATCAGGCCCGCCGCCACCTTCGTGATCAGCCGCAGCGGCACGTACCTCATGAGCGTCCGCCCGCCGAGGATGCCCAGTCCGGCGACCGCCCAGAGGGCGAGGACCGCGCCGAGGCCGACGGAGAGGGGGTCGTCGTAGCGGGCGGCCAGGTTCGCGGTCATGATCTGCGTGAGGTCGCCGAACTCCGCGACGAGGATCAGCATGAAGCCCGCCCCGGAGACCTTCCAGAACGACTGGTCGGCGGGGGCCCTGATCTCCTCGTCCCCGTCGTCGTCCTTCTTCAGCAGCAGCATCGCCGCGCCGGCGAGGAACAGCACGCCGACGAACGCCTGCACCAGCCGGTGCGGCAGCAGGGTGAGGACGCTGCCCGCCGCGACGGCGAGCGCGACGTGGACCGCGAAGGCGGCGGCCACCCCCGCGAAGACGTACGACGCCCGGTAGCGGGTGCCCAGCACGAGGCCGGCGAGGGCGGTCTTGTCGGGGAGTTCGGCCAGGAAGACGACACCGAAGGTGATCGCCACGATCGTGAAGCTGAGCACGGGCTGGTTCCTCAATCGGTCGGGCCGCGGCCGGACCGGGGGACCTTCGCTCGCGCGTTTCGGGGGTCGCTCCGGCACGGCAGGGCCATGGCTGCATGGATCCTGCTGATGCCGAAGGTCTCGCTGGCGGTCCCCGACGGGCCCGCCTCCGGGCGCCGGCCGGGCGCGGGGCCCAGCAGTATGTCGACGGTCCGGCTAGGAGCTACTCCCCTTCCGCTCGCCCCAGCGTACGCGACGCGGGCCGGGATCCTCCTCCCGGTGCAGCAGCCCCCTCGCGACCAGCTCCAGCACCACCGCGACCGCGACCGCCTGCACCGCCATCAGCGCGACCAGCACGAACAGCTGCACGGCCCCGGCCAGCAGCGGTGAGGCCCCGCCCAGCAGCATCCCGACGAACGCGCCCGGCAGTGTGACGAGGCCCACGGTCCTGGTCTGGTCGAGCCCGGGCAGCAGCGCGTCGGCCGCCGCCGCCCGCGCCACCTCCAGCCGGGCGTCCCTCGGCAGCAGCCCGAGCGCGAGGCCGGCCTCGACCTCGCCGCGGCGGGCGGTGAGCTCGTCCAGGGCGCGCCGCCCGCCGAGGACGGTGGCGGTGAGCGCCCCGCCGACGAGGATGCCGGTCACCGGGATCAGCGCGATGCCCTCGGCCGGTACGAGCCCGGTGAGCAGCAGTGCCGCGACGACCGGGGCGACCCCGGCGCCCACCGGGGCGGCGGCCCACCACCAGGTGCGGTTGCGGGTGAGGCGGCGCCCGGCGGTCCGCACGGCGACCCCGTACATCACCAGCAGGAAGAGCGGCAGCAGCAGTGCGGCGCGGGCCACCCAGCCGATCACCAGCGAGACGGCCGCGAGCTGCGCCGCCGCGCGCACCCCCGCGACGACGGTCTCGCGGGGCGGGCGCAGCCGGGCGACGGCGACGACGGCCGCCGCGGCGGCGAGCAGGAGGGCGAGGACGGCACCGAGGACGAGGTCGACCGGCAGCAGCACACGCCAACCCTAGGGCCCGGCAAGGGACCTGTCGGTGTGTCGGGAAGTGGACACGCGCCTTGATGTGACGTGCCCATGTCGCCACGCTGTTACCCGGCACCCACCTCCAGGACACCCCGCGCCACCACCATGAGCGGACCGCCCGCCCGGGCGCCCCGCAAGGCCCCGTCGCCCAGAGGAGTCCACATGTCCCGTGTCTACGCGCGTCGACCGATGCGCCGCCTCGCCGCGCTCGCCACGACGGCCGCCCTCGCGGTCACCGGCCTGCTGGCCACCGCGCCCACCGCGCAGGCGTCCCCGCCCACCCCCGTCAGCGCCGCCACCGCGCGCACGTACCTCGGCCAGCTCGCGGTCCGGGCGGAGGGCTCCTCCACCGGCTACAGCCGCGACCTCTTCCCGCACTGGATCACCCAGTACGACGCCTGCAACACCCGCGAGGTCGTCCTCAAGCGCGACGGCGTGGACGTCGTCCAGGACTCCACCTGCGCGGCGACCAGCGGGCGCTGGTACTCCGAGTACGACGGCGCCACCTGGTACGTCGCCTCCGACCTCGACATCGACCACGTCGTCCCGCTCGCCGAGGCCTGGCGCTCCGGCGCGAGCTCCTGGACCACCACCGACCGCCGCTCCTTCGCCAACGACCTGGCGCGGCCGCAGCTCATCGCCGTCACGGACAACGTCAACCAGGCCAAGGGCGACCAGGACCCGGCCGAGTGGATGCCCCCGCGCACCGCGTACCGCTGCACCTACGCCCGCATGTGGGTGCACGTGAAGCACCACTGGGGGCTCTCGGTGGACTCCGCCGAGAAGAGCGCCCTCCAGTCGGTGCTGAACGGCTGTTCCTGACGAAACGTCACTTCCCGGCCGGCGTCCGGCGGAACCGGAACCCCCCTCCGGGCACTCCGTACGGTACGGACCCCGCACCGCGCGGGCGGGGCGACCGAGGAGGACCGACTTCGTGGACGCCGGACTGCGGCTGGGGCCGCTGCTGAGGTACGTGGAGTGGCCGGGCACCGACGGCACCCCGCACCGCTCGGCGGCGACCGTGTGGATCGAGGCCGACGGACCGCGCACCGCCGAGGTGCGGTGCGCGGACGGCGCCGGGGGGCGGGCCCGGACGTTCGCGATCGCCGGGCACCACTACGCGGTCGTGCCGGTCACCGGCCTGACGCCGGGCACCACCACGGCGTACGAGGTGCTGCTCGACGGCCGGCCCGTCTGGCCGCCGCCGGACTCGCCGTTCCCGCCGAGCACCCTCACCGCGCCCGGTGACCCCCGTGGGCCGCTGCGCGTGACGTTCGGCTCCTGCCGCTGGGCGGCGGCGGGCGCGGAGGGCAGGCGGCCGGCCGGGCCGGACGCCCTCGGCGCGCTCGCCGCCCGACTGGCCGCCGACCCGGACGCCGAACGCCCCGACGTGCTGCTCCTGCTGGGCGACCAGGTGTACGCGGACAAGCCGTCGGAGGCGACCAGGCGCTGGCTGGCCGGCCGCCGCGACCTGGCCGAGCCGCCCGGCGCGCAGGTGGCGGACTACGAGGAGTACACCCGCCTCTACCACGAGTCCTGGCTCGACCCCGGGGTGCGCTGGCTCCTCTCCACCGTCCCCAGCATGATGGTCTTCGACGACCACGACGTGATCGACGACTGGAACACCAGCGCGGCCTGGCTGTCCCGGATGCGCGCCGCCCCCTGGTGGCGCGAACGGCTGCTGAGCGGCCTGATGGCGTACTGGGTGCACCAGCACCTGGGCAACCTCTCCCCCGCCGAACTGGCCGCCGACCCGCTGTACGCCCGGGTGTGCGCGGTGCCCGACGGCACCGCGGCGCTGCGCCGGTTCGCCGCCGAGGCGGACGCCGACCCGGCGCGGGTCCGGTGGAGCTACCGGCGGGACCTCGGCCGGACGCGGCTGGTGATGGTGGACACCCGGGCCGGCCGCGTGCTGGACGAGCAGAAGCGGGCCATGCTCGGCGAGGAGGACGCGCGCTGGGTGGGCGAACAGCTGCTGGAGGGCCGCGCGGACCGGGACCACCTGCTGATCGGCAGCTCCCTGCCGTGGCTGCTGCCGCCGCTGGTGCACGACGCCGAGCGGTGGAACGCCGCGCTGTGCCGGGGTGTCCGCGGCGAGCGCTGGGCGCGGGTCGGCGAGTCGCTGCGCCGCCACTCCGACCTGGAGCACTGGGCGGCCTTCCCGGAGTCGTTCGCGTGGCTGACGGGGCTGCTGGCCGACGCGGCCGGGGGCCCGGACGCCCCGGCGACGGTGTCGGTGCTGTCGGGGGACGTGCACCACGCGTACGTGGCGGAGCCGGACCTGCCGGCCGCCTCCCGGGTGCTGCAGCTGACCTGCTCGCCGGTGCACCAGCGCATCCCGTACGCCCTGCGGCTCGGTTTCCGCTTCGGCTGGAGCCGCGCGGGCCGGTGGCTCGGGCGGGTGCTGGCCCGGCACGGCCGGGTGGGTGCCGCGGAGACCGGCTGGGCCAGGACCGGCGGGCCGTGGTTCGGCAACCAGCTGATGACGCTGACGCTCCACGGGCGGACGGCCCTGCTGCGGCTGGAACGGGCCCGCGGCGAGCGGGAGCTGGTGACGGTGCACGAACGGGCGTGGGGGCGGGAACCTGCCGCCGAACGGGCGGTGGGCACCCGCTCCGGATGACCCGCGGCCGGGGCGCCCGCCCCTCCCGCCGCCCTCCGTGCGCCCGCCGGCGTGCGGGGCGTACGCTGTTCCGCATTTGTCGGGAGTGAGCGGGGGTCGGGGTGCTGGAGAGCGTGCGGTGGCTGGCCGGCAGCCCCTGGATCTACGCGGCGGTGGCCACCTCCGTGGTGCTGGACGTCTTCCTGCCGGTGCTGCCCAGCGGCGTCCTGCTGATCTCGGCGGCGACCGCGGCGACGGCCGCGACCGCGACGGCCGCCCCCGGCGGGATCTCGCTCGTCGCCCTCGCCCTGTGCGCCGCGTCCGCCTCGGTCCTCGGCGACCTGGTGGCGTACCGCCTCGCCTGGCGCGGCGGGCCCCGTCTCGACCAGGCCATCGCCCGCTCCCGGCGCCTGACCACCGCGCGCGAGCGCCTCGGCGCGGCCCTCGGCGGAGGCGGCGGCGCGCTCGTGGTCATCGCCCGGTTCGCCCCGGCCGGACGGTCCGTGGTGTCCCTGGGGGCGGGGGCGGCGCGGCGCCGGGCGCGCGAGTTCGTGCCCTGGTCGGTCCTGGCGGGGGTGGTCTGGGCCTCGTACAGCGTGGGCCTGGGCTACTTCGGCGGGCAGTGGCTGGGCGCGACCTGGCTCAGCGCGGCGGTGTCGGTGCTCGCCCTGTTCCTGGCGGGGAGCCTCGCGGCGTACGTCGTGCGGCGCCCGGTGCCCCGGTCCGCCCCGGCACCGGCCTCCTGACGGCGCCGCCGCGCTTCCAGTCCGTCGGGCAGCCGCCGCGCCGCTTCGGCAACCCCGGTGACGGCGTGCTCGGACACCCCGGGCCGTACGCGGCGGGCGCCCGGAGACCCCGTGCACGTACCGGAGGGCGGTGGCGGGGAGGTCGTCCTCGGCGGCGCGCCCGGGGAGCGCCGGCGGGCGGAGGGTCCTGACGCCGCGGCGCACGGCGCTCCCCGACCGGTCGGAGCGGACGGGGGCGCCGGGCACGGGGCACGGGGCGCCGGGGTGCGCCCGTCCGGTGTGCGGTCGACCGCCGGGGTGCGCCCGCTCGACGTGCGGTCGACCGCCGGGATGCGCCCGCTCGACGTGCGGTCGACCGCCGGGATGCGCCCGCTCGGCGTGCGGTCGACCGCCGGGATGCGCCCGCTCGGCGTGTGATCAGATGAACTCCATGATCGAGACGAGGACCCTGTATCTGTTCTGCTCGGCCGCTCCCCCGGTGTTCGACGTGGCGAGGGTGGTCGAGGACGCGCAGGCCCGCGGCTGGGACGTCTGCCTGGGGCTGACGCCGAGCGCCGCGCGGTGGCTGGAGCCGAGCCTCGACGGGCTGGCCGCGCTGACCGGCAATCCGGTGCGCAGCGCGTACAAACGCCCCGGCGACCCGGACGTCTGGCCGCCGGCCGACGCGGTGCTGTTCGCCCCGGCGACGTTCAACACGGTGAACGCGTGGGCGCTCGGCCTGACCGGCAGTTTCGTGGTCGGCGTCGCGGCGGAGGCCATCGGCAGGGGCCTGCCGATCGTGACGATGCCCTGCGCGAACGCCGCGTACGTGCGCCACCCGCAGTTCGACCGGTCGGTGGAGACCCTGAGGGCGGCGGGCGTGACGGTGCTCTACGGCGAGGGCGGGTACCTCCCGGACCCCCCCGGCCGGGACTGGCCGGAGCGCTTCCCCTGGGCGTCGGCCCTGGACGCGGTGGAGGCGGCGTACCGGGCCCGGTGAGCGCTCGGGGGGCCGGTCGGGCGCGGGCGGCTTGCGGTGGTCGGCCTCCTCGCCCTTGCGGGCCCGCCGCTTCTTGCCGCGCTTCGACATGGGAGCACTCCCTTCGGCATCCCGGGGAGGGGTGCTCGGCGCATCGCGGACACTCGCCGGTCCAGGGCCACTGGAAGCGCCCCGCGCGGGCGCGGTGGGCGCGACCGGGTGCGATGGGCGGGCACGGTGGGTGGGTGCGCGGTCGGCGGTGGGCGGGTGCGGTGGCCACCCCGCCGCCCGGCACGCGGACGGTGGCGGCCGTGACGCCGGGGCGGTCTGGCGGGATCGGGCGGGGTCGGAGCGGTACGGCACGTACCGGTGAAGCGGGCGCGACCGTTCTCCATCGGTCCGCACCTGTCCGCAACGGTCCCCACGGGTCCGTGCAGGCCCGTGCAGGCCCGTGCGGGTCCGTGCAGGCCCGTGCGGGAGGAGACGTGAGGGAACGGCGTGGCGGCGTGGGGCGGTTGGGACCCGCTCCCCGCGCCCGTCTTCGGCGAGTGTTCGCCGCGCCGAGTGACCAGCCTTTCCACCGGGCAACCCTCTGTCAGGTGCCCGCGCCGTCCGCCCCGCACAGGGCACCCCGCGCCCCGAGGAGGAGACGCATGGCATGGTGTCCAGGGGCAGGACGCACGCGGTCGCGGTGGGAGCCGCACGCCCCGTCCACGGCCCCGGCGGTCCCCTCGCGCCCCGTCCCGTACCCCGCCCCGCGCCCCGGCGTTCCGGCCGAACGGTCCGGGGCGCGACCGGAGGAGGCGGGCGCGGCACCGCTTCCCACTCCACGGGCTCCGGCCGCGGAGCCCGGCGGCCCGCCGGTC
>JAAXOU010000229.1 GCA_012396115.1 Streptomyces somaliensis DSM 40738
ATGGGCCTGCGCCGAGGGGAGATCGTCGGGTTGCGCTGGTCGGACCTCGACCTCGACGGCCGCGTCTTGTACGTCCGGCAGCAGACGCAGCGGCGCCGGGGCGTGCTGTACGACGACGACCCCAAGACCTCGTCACGCTCGCCTTCCGGCGCGCCGACGCGGCCTGCGTACCGGCCGGGTCCGGCTTCCTGGTGCCGCCCGTCGACGGGCGCGCGATCAAGGCGTCCACGTTCTCCAGCCGCAAGTGGGACTGGGTCGACGAGAACGCCGGCGACCTGTTCGTGCTGCGCACCTCCCTCGGCCGGTACGGCGAGGAGGAGCACCTCGACCGGGACGACGCCGACCTCGTCGCGCTCTCCCTGCGCGACCTCGGCGACGCCGTGGGGCTCGCCGCGAAGCCCGTCGCGGCCGAGGTGACCCGCTGGACCGGCGGCCTGCCGCAGTACCCGGTGGGCCACCCGGCGCGCGTCGCCCGCGTCCGCGCCGCCGTCGCCGCGCTGCCCGCGCTGCGCGTGTGCGGCGCGGCCTACGACGGCGTGGGCGTCCCCGCGGTCGTCGCGGACGGGTGGCGGGCGGCGGACGAGGTCCTCGCCGCGCCGACCCCGGCGCGGAGCACGGGGGCGGGCGGGTGAGAATAGCCGTATGAGTGCGCCCGAAAAGATCCCGAACGCCGGCAAGAAGGCGAAGGACCTCAACGAGGTCATCCGCTACACCCTGTGGTCCGTCTTCAGGCTGCGCGAGGCCCTGCCGCAGGACCGCGGCGGTCACGCCGAGGAGGTCCAGGAGCTGTTCGACCGGCTCGCGGCCCGGGACGTCACGGTCCGCGGCACCTACGACCTGTCCGGTCTGCGCGCCGACGCCGACATGATGATCTGGTGGCACGCCGAGACCTCGGACGAGCTGCAGGAGGCGTACAACCTCTTCCGCCGCACCCGGCTCGGCCGCGCGCTGGAGCCGGTGTGGTCCAACATGGCGCTGCACCGCCCCGCCGAGTTCAACAAGTCGCACATCCCGGCGTTCCTCGCGGACGAGACGCCGCGCGACTACGTGAGCGTCTACCCCTTCGTGCGCTCGTACGACTGGTACCTGCTGCCCGACGAGGACCGCCGCCGCATGCTCGCCGACCACGGCAGGATGGCCCGCGGCTTCCCCGACGTCCGCGCCAACACGGTCGCGTCGTTCTCGCTCGGCGACTACGAGTGGATCCTGGCGTTCGAGGCGGACGAACTCCACCGCATCGTGGACCTCATGCGCCACCTGCGCGGCAGTGAGGCCCGTATGCACGTCCGCGAGGAGGTCCCGTTCTTCACGGGCCGCCGCAAGGACGTGGCGGACCTGGTGGCCGGACTGGCCTGACGACCCGGCGGCGCCCGGTGCGACCGGCCGCCGCTCCTCGACCCGGAAGATCAGACGGCGGGCGCGATCCGTCCGCCGCTCCAGCGACACCGGGTCCGGCTCCGGGTGCGGCGCGCGGGAATCCCCCGCGCGCCGCACCGGCGTCACCCCGCCAGCGCGGCGCGCACCGCGTGCACCAGCCGCAGCGCCCTGCCCGGCGGGCGCGGGCCCGAGCGCTCCGCCCACCACAGGTACAGCCGCCGCCGGGCGCGCCCGTCCCCGGGCCGGCCCGAGTCGAGCAGGTGCCTGGCGAAGTCCAGGGCGTCCCGCCGGTGGCCGCCCGGCATCGGCCGGGTCCGCGCGTACGCGGCGAACGCCTCCCGGTAGCCCTGCGCACCGAGCAGCTCCGGCAGCTCGGGCGCCAGCCTCGCGACGATCCCGGCCCGTTTCCGGGCCAGCGCCAGGCGCTGCATCCGCAGCCGCGCCCCGTCGAAGCCCTCCGGCACGGGCGTCCCCGCCACCAGCGCCGACAGCAGCGCGGTCTGGGCGAGCGCCAGCCGCTCCCGCGCTCCCTCCGGGGCCGTCCCCGGTCGCGTTCCGGCCGGGTCCCGCACCCTGCCGGTCTCCTCCGGGCGAGTCCGGGCCGGGTCCGGCGCCGCGTCCGCCGCGGCCACCCGCCCCCGGATCGCGGCCAGTTCCGCGGCGAGGGCGTCCTCCGGGGGGAAGTCGTCGTCGCGCTCCAGCAGCACCCCGGGCGGCGCGGCCCGCGCCGCCAGCTCCGACAGCAGGTCGAGGACCTGCGGCGGCACCGGGTGGGCGTGCGTGTCGTGCCAGATCCCGTCCCGTTCGACACCGCCGGCCACGTGCACGTACGCGATCGCCCCGGGGGGCAGCTCGGCGAGGACCCGACCCGGGTCCTCGCCGCGGTTGACCCGGTTGGTGTGGAGGTTCGCCACGTCGACCAGGAGCCGCACGCCGGTGCGCTCGACCAGCTCCGCCAGGAAGCGGCCCTCCGTCAGCTCGTCGTCCGGCCAGGCGAACAGCGCGGCCACGTTCTCCAGCACCAGCGGCACCGGCAGCGCGTCCTGCGCGACGCGGACGTTCTCGCACAGCACGTCCAGCGCCTCCCGCGTGCGGGGCACCGGCAGCAGGTGCCCGGCCTCCAGCGCGGGCGACGCGGTGAGTGACCCCCCGGCCCGTACGAACGCGATGTGCTCGCTCACCAGCGGCGCGCCCAGCGCGGTCGCGGTGGCGGCGAGCCGGGCCAGCCGCTCGCCGTCGGGCCGGCCGGCGCCGCCGAGGCCGAGGGAGACGCCGTGCGGGACGACGGTGACGCCCCGCTCGCGCAGCCGGACGAGGGAGGCGGGGAGGTGGCCGGCGCACACGTTCTCCGCGACGACCTCCACCCAGTCGACCCCGGGCAGCCGCTCCACCGCCTCCGCGATCTCCGGCCGCCAGCCGACGCCCGTGCCGAGTCCCACCATCTTCCCCCCTCCTCCGTGCCGCTGGAGGGGACATGGCCCCGCCGCCGGGCGCCGAACCCCCGCGCCCCGCTTTCAGAGCTTCATTTGAGCTTCGGCCGGGGCGGCGCCGGGCGGGGCCGTTCAGACGGCGGGGGAGGAGTCGACGACGACCGTGACGGAGCCCGGGGCGATCTCGGTGAAGCCCGCGTCGCGCACCGCCGGGCGGCCGCTCGCGGCCAGGTCGGCCCAGTGCCCGGGCTCCGCGGTGCGGACCGCGAGGGGGAAACCCGCCTCCCGCCAGGCGGCGCGGGCGGCGTCGTCCATCGCCCGCCACAGCAGCTGCGCCCCGTGGCCGACCTGGGCCATCTCCTTGCCGGTCGACATGCGCAGGCCGGGGTTGAGCCAGAGCACGGCCCCGCCGGGGGCCGGGGGCGGGGGAGAGGGGTCGGCGAGCTCGGTGCCGGAGACCTGGAGCCGGGCCAGGTCCCCGGGCCAGCCGTCCAGCGGGACCGGCGGGAAGACCCGCACCTCGGCGCGGGCGCCGGTGACCGTGATGCCGGGCAGCCGCTCGGCACGCCGCCACTCCGCGCCCCTGGCGCGCCGGACGACCTTGCGGACGCGGGCGTCCTCCCAGTCGCGCACGGCCCGCGCCCACTCGCCGTCCCCCGCCGACCGGTCGTCCGACAGCAGCACCGGTACGGCCCGCGCGGCGGTCTCCAGGGCGTCGGTGCGGTCCGGCGGCGCGGCCTTCTCGATCCGTACGACCAGCGGCAGGACGAACTGCGGCGCGGTCCCGGTACGGGCCGACGCGAGCGGTGCGGACCGGCGCGGACCGGCGCGGCTCCGTGCGGTCGGGGCCGCTTCAGCCCGCGGCCATCAGCTCCGACACCTTCACGAAGCGGTAGCCGCGCGCCCGCAGCTCCGGGACGATGCGGCGGACCGCCCGCTCGGTGGCCGGTGCCGCGCTCAGCGTGCAGTGCAGCACCACGACCGAACCCGGCCGCACGCCCTCCAGGACCTGCTCGGCCACGGCGTCGGCGTCCGTCGCGAAGGCGTCGCCGCCCACCACGTCCCACTGCACGGCCGTGACCCCGGCCGGGGCCAGCGCGCGCAGCGCGGCGTCGTCGTAGCAGCCGCCCGGGAAGCGGAAGTACGGCACGGCGTTGCGGACGCCCGCCGCGCGGAACGCCGCGAACGCCCGGTCCACGTCGGCCGCCATGTCCGCGCGGCCCAGCGCAGGCAGGCCGTGGCAGGGGGAGCGGAAGGCGTGGTGGCTGTACGAGTGGTTGCCGACCTCGAAGCGGGGGTCCGCGCCGATGGACCGCGCCTGGTCGGGATACTCCTCCGCCCACCGGCCCGTCATGAACACCGTGGCGTCCACGTCCAGGCGGCGGAGGGTGGCGATCAGCGCCGGGTTGTCGAACCGCTCCCCGCGGGCGGCGCGCGGGCCCTGGTCGGCGGTCATGTCGGCGTCGAAGGTCAGTGCCACGGCCTTGTCGGCGGCCGTCGCGCCCGCCGTGCCGGAGCGGCGCTCGAAGACGGGGGTCAGGCCGCCGGGCCCGGGCGCCATCGTGGGCGGGCGCCGCGCTGGCGAAGGTGCTCGCCGGGCAGGACCCGGCGGGGTGCCCCCTGGTCGCGGAGGTCGCGGCGGGCGGCTCGGCGTCCCTGCAGGTGCGCCCGGAGGACGCGCTGGCACTCGGTACGGACGACCGCGGGACGGCGGTGCTGGTGCGCGCCGAGGTCAGCTCGCTGCTGTGCCTGCCGGTCGTCGTCGGCGGTGCGGCGGGCGGTGCCGGCGGGCCGGAGGTCCTGGGGGTGCTGACGCTGCTGCGCACCCGGGCGCGGCGGGCGTTCTCCATGGCGGAGGCGCAGGCCGCCGACGTGCTGTCCCGCCACGTCGGGCTGGCCATGCGCCGTCCGGGCCCGCCCGCGCCGTAGGGGTCCCCGGGGCCTCGCGGCCGGGGAGGGGCCGGGCGCGGGCGGCGGCACCGGACGGCCTACGCGGCGTCCCGCATGATGTCCTCGCGCAGCCGGGTGCAGCAGCGGCTGATGAGGCGGCTGACGTGCATCTGGGAGATGCCGAGGTCCTCGGCGATGCTGCTCTGGGTCATGTCGCGGAAGAACCGCATGTAGAGGATCTTCTGCTCCCGCTCCGGCAGCGTGCGGAGCCTCGGCTTGACCGCCTCGCGGTCGACGACCACGTCGAGGGCCGGATCGGGTCCGCCGAGCGCGTCGACGAGGGTGTAGCCGTCCTCGGTGCCGGGCAGCTCGGCGTCGAGCGACAGGGCGGTGAAGCTGTCGAGGGCCTCCAGGCCGGCGGCGGCCTCCTCCTCCGTCATCCCCGCCTTCTCGGCTATCTCCGCGACCGTGGGGGTGCGCCCGCCGATGGAGTACGAGAGCTCCTGGTAGGCCGTGCGGACCCGGCCTCGCAGGTCCTGGACCCGGCGCGGCACGTGCAGGGTCCACATGTGGTCCCGGAAGTGCCGTTTGATCTCTCCGGTGATGGTGGGCACGGCGAAGCTCTCGAAGGCCGCGCCGCGCGAGGGGTCGTAGCGGTCGACCGCCTTGACCAGGCCGAGCGCGGCGACCTGCTTGAGGTCCTCCAGCGCCTCGCCCCTGTTGCGGAACCGGCCGGCCAGCCGGTCCGCCATGGGCAGCCAGGCGCTCACGATGTCCTGGCGCACGCGGTCCCTCTCCTCCCCGGGCGGCAGCGTCGCCAGACGCCGGAACGCCTCGGAGGTGTCGGGGGCGTCGTCGTGCGGATGCTTCGAGTGGGCGAGCGTAGGCATGTGGTTCTCAGCTCCCTGAACGGCGCCGACGGTTGGCTGTCACCCCGGGGAGGCTCCACCCGGCCCGGACGCGGGCAGGCACGTCCGGAGCGTTGGGCCGCTCCCACGGACGTGCCTCCGGTCCGAAGCACGAGATGCGCCTGCCCGGGGCCCGCTGTGGCAAACGCCTGTGAACCACTCTCCGGGCGCTCGCCCGGAACGGCCTGCTCGGCAGGGGTGCGCAAGGGCGCGCCCGGGCAGCCCCGCCGGCCGGCCCGGGATGCGGGGCGCGGTATATCCGCAGCTCCGGCACGCCGCCCCGGAGCGCGGGGGCGGGCGCCGCGGGGGTCCCCGACGGGGGACGCGGCGTTCCCCCGTCCGGGTGATGGGTGCTCTGTCCCGGGGCGGTTCCGGCCGGCGGCGCGGCGGCCTCGGACGGGGGCAGCGGGTCGCCGGGGGTGGACAGGCCGTCGACGAGGCCGAGGTGGGCGGTGCCGTCGGTGAGCGCGGCGGGTACCGCGTCGTGGGGCCGGACGCGCAGGGTGACGCGGACGGTGGTGCCCGGGAGGGCGGCGAGCAGCCGGGGGCCGGCGGCGAGCGGGGTCGCGGCGACGGTCAGCTCGCCGGCGGGCACGGCGGCGAGACGGGTGAGCTCGGCGCGTGCCGCGTCGAGGCGCAGCAGCAGCGGTACGGCGTGTTCCAGGAGCCGCGCACCCGCCACGGTGGGGACGACGGGCCGCCGGGTCAGCAGCGGCAGGCCCAGTTCCCTCTCCAGGGCGGCCACGTGCCGCGCCACGGCGGCCCGGGTGCAGCCGAGCTCGCGCGCGGCCGCCGGGAACGAGGCGAGCCGGGTCACCGTCACGAAGGTGCGCAGGAGGTGCGGGTCCATGGGGCACAGTCTGGACCGTCCGGCGGATCGTGAGGAGCGGCGGCCGTCACGGCGGACGGTCAGCCCGTCCGCACGACGAGGTCGGCGCGGGCCCTGCCGGGGGCGATCAGGCGGGCGTTGGCCTCGTCCCGCTCCCGGACCCGGCGTTCGGCGTCGGCGCGGCTCCCGCCGTACCGGACGTGCCGGTCGACCAGGCGCCGGGTGCGGAGGCCGTCGTCGGTCTCCAGGTACCAGACCTCGTCGAGGAGGGCGCGGACCGGGGACCACGCGGGGTCGTCGTGCAGGAGGTAGTTGCCCTCGGTGACGACGAGCGGCACCTCGGGCGGGACGGGCACGCTGCCGGCGACGGGTTCCTCGACGGCGCGGTCGAAGGCGGGCGCGTACACGGTGGTGCCGGGCTCGGCGGCCCGCAGCCGGACCAGCAGGGCGACGTACCCGGCGGCGTCGAAGGTGTCGGGGGCGCCCTTGCGGTCGGTCCGGCCGAGGCGGTCGAGTTCGGCCCGCGCGAGGTGGAAGCCGTCCATGGGGACGAGGACGGCGAGTCCGCCGAGCCGGTCCACGAGGCGCGCGGCCAGGGTGGACTTGCCGGCGCCGGGTGCGCCGGCGAGGCCGAGGAGGCGCCGCCCGCCGGGGACGGCGAGGCGGCGCGCACGGGCGGTGAGGTCGTCGAGCTGCCGGGCGTCCACGGTCCGATTGTCCATGTCGGGGCGGTCACCCGAGCGACCCCCGGCCGACCGCCGCCGGGCGGTGGCCGGAACCGCGCGGCCTGCGCGCCGCCCCCGGGGCACGGGCCGGTG
>JAAXOU010000023.1 GCA_012396115.1 Streptomyces somaliensis DSM 40738
CCGCCCGGCCGCCGGGGCCGGAACCCCGGCAGGGGGCGCACGACCCGCCCGGCCGCGCCTCCCGGACGCCCGCGGTCGTACGGCCGGGGAGGCGGCACCTCCCCGGCGGGGCGGGGGCCGGTACATGGATGATGGACGCGGCGGGTTCGTGCCGTGGCCGTTTCCCGCCACGGTTTGAGCGGAGGGTGGAACAGGGTGCTGGGCGCGATAGGGCTGGACGGACGTGAGGAGGCCGCGTACCGGGCGCTGGTGGCGCTGGGCGCGGCGGAGGTCGCCGACCTCGCGCACCGGCTGGCGCTGCCGGAGCGCGAGACGGAGGACGCGCTGCGGCGGCTGGAGGTGCGGGGCCTGGCCGGGCGGTCCCCGCGCCGCGCGGACCGGTGGGTGGCGGCGCCCCCGGCGACGGCCCTGGACGCGCTGCTGTCGCGCCGGCGGCACGAGCTGGAGCAGGCCGAGCTGGCGGCGGCGCTGCTCGTGGAGGGGTACCGCGCCGAGGCGGCGGCGCGGCCGGCGGCACACGACCTGGTGGAGGTGGTGACCGGGGCGAGTGCGGTGGCGCACCGGTTCCGGCAGCTCCGGCTGGGCGCGGCGCAGGAGGTGCGTGCCCTGGTGACGAGCCGGCCGGTGGTCGCGGCGGGTCCGGAGAGCGGCGTGCGGGAGCGCGCCGCGGCGTACCGGGTCGTGGTGGAGCGGGAGGTGCTGGAGCGGCCCGGCGGGGTGGCGGGTCTGGCGTCGGAACCGCTCGGGGAGGGACGGGTGCGGGTGGCGGACAGGGTGCCGACGCAGTTGGTCGTCGCGGACCGGTCGCTGGCGATGCTGCCGCTGACGGGCCGGGGGGCGGAGCCGGCGGCGCTGGTGGTGCACGCGAGCGGGTTGCTGGAGTCGCTGGTGGGGTTGTTCGAGGCGGTGTGGCGGGACGCGCTGCCGTTGCGGCTCGGCGCGGCGGGCGACGCCCTCGCGGAGGAGCGGGCCGAGGGTCCGGACGCGACGGACCTGGAGGTGCTGTCGCTGCTGCTCGCGGGCATGACGGACGCGAGCGTGGCGAAGCAGCTCGACCTGGGCCTGCGGACCGTGCAGCGGCGGGTGAGGGGGCTGATGGAGATGGCGGGCGTGACGACCCGCCTCCAGCTGGGCTGGCACGCCCGCGAGCGGGGCTGGATCGTCCGCTGACCCGCGCGGCCGGTACCCGTCCCCCGGCGCGGGGCGGGCACCGCCCCCTCCGGTACCCCTGCCGGGCCCTCCGTCGCGCCGACGCCGGGGGGACCGCCCGGCGGGCGGGCGGTCCCCGTACGGGCGCGTCGTCAGCGGATCAGGCCGTCGCGCTTGGCCTGCGCGGCGGCGCGGCCCTGCGCGCCCCTGCGCTTCCAGTCCCGTCGCATCTCCGCCCGGAGCCGGGCGTCGGTCTTGGCGACGATGTACTGGTTCTCCCGCAGCAGCTTGCGGTAGCTGTCCAGGCGCCGTTCGGGCAGGGTGCCGTCCTCGACGGCGGCGAGGACGGCGCAGCCGGGTTCGGCGCCGTGGGCGCAGTCGTGGAAGCGGCACGAGGAGGCCAGCTCCTCGATCTCGGAGAAGACCTGCCCGACGCCGGTCCCGGCGTCCCACAGGCCCACCCCGCGCAGCCCCGGCGTGTCGATCAGGACGCCGCCGCCCGGCAGGGGGAGGAGGTTGCGGGTAGTGGTCGTGTGCCGGCCCTTGCCGTCCACCTCCCTGATCGCCCCGACGGCCATGGCGTCCTCGCCGAGCAGGGCGTTGGCGAGGGTCGACTTGCCGGTGCCGGAGACGCCGAGCAGGACGCTCGTACCACCGGCGACGACCGCGCGCAGCGCGTCGACGCCCTCCCCGGTGACGGCGCTGAGGGGCAGCACCGGGACTCCGGGAGCGGTGGTCTCCACGTCGTGGACCAGGTAGGAGACCCCGGCCGCGTCCGGCACGAGGTCGGCCTTGGTGAGGGCGACGAGCGGCTGCGCGCCCGACTCCCGGGAAGGTGCCGACTCGTGCAGCAGGGCCTCACCACTCGAGCTGGACATGGCCAACGCCAGGAAGCGCTCGATCCGCCCGAGGTCGAGCTCGACCGCGAGCGACACGCAGATGACGACGTGATCGACGTTAGCGGCCAGTACCTGGCCTTCGGAACGCTTGGACGACGTCGACCGTACGAAGGCCGTTCGGCGAGGGAGGATCGTGCGCGCGTACCGCGGATCACCGCCCTCGGGATCGACTGCGACCCAGTCCCCCGTGCACACGACCTTCATCGGATCACGAGGAACGACGAACTCGGCGTCGGCCCGGACCGTACCAGCCGGCGTGACGACGTCGCAGAGCCCGCGATCGACACGAACGACGCGGCCGGGCACGAGACCTTGCTCGGCATACGGCGCGAACTCGGCCTCCCACCACGCGTCCCAGCCGAAAGGCAGCAGCGGATGCGAGGAGGAGGACGAACCCAGGAGAGAAGAGGAAGACAAGGGGTGACCCTTCACAAGGGTGGCCCCGGCACCGCGCGCTGGCGCGGAAGGAGGAGTGAGGTCAGCCGGCGGCCACGGAGGTGGACTTGACGAACTTCCGGATGCGGGCAACGCCCGTCGCAGCGACAGCCATCTGTCAACACCTCCCGATCACCTGGAGCGAGTACCGGCGGCGGAGTGACCACCGGATCGCACACAACCTTAGCCACCCCTCCTGGGGGCGCACCAGCCAATTACCGGCACAGCACTTCGGTCCGGTGGGGCCGCACAGCCTGCAGATCCCATCGGCCAGCCGTCCGATGCCGACGCGCGCCTCCTCGGCCTCCTCGCCGTCGGCGGGCACATGAGCGTCGCCCGCCCGGCCCGCGCCTGCCGCATTCCCGGGTCAACCGGCCGCCGTCGCATCGCCGAGCTCGTCGGCGGCGGCGTCCTGATACCCGAGGTCGAGGTCGGCCCCCGGCTCCACGCCCGGCACCTCGGCGTGATCTGCCGGCTCGACGTGCACCCCGCCGCGCCCGGCGATGTCGCGAGCGCCCTCGCCTCGCACCCCGAGGTCGCGTTCGCCGCGACGACCACGGGCGTCACCGCGTCCTCGCCTTCCGCGAGTTCGCCGACGGCGGCCACCCGCACCGGTGCCTCACCGAGCGCATCGGCGCGCTCCCCGGCGCGCACCGCGCCGGGACCGGGATCGTCGCGCAGCGGATCAAGCGGGCCGGACCGCTCGTCGCCTCCCGAGCCTGGGCACGGCTTGCTTTCAAGTGCGCTCGAAGCTCTAGCGTCGGGGCCATGACCACGACGGACGAGACGAAGACATGGATCATCACGGGCGCGAGTTCGGGCCTCGGCCTGGCGCTCGCCGAAACGGCACTCGCGGCCGGCGAGCGTGTGATCGGGACCGCGCGACGGGTCGGCCGGTTCGACGCGCTCAAGGCGCGGTACGGGGATCGGCTCCTCGCCATCGAACACGACGTGCGCGACACGGCGGGAGCGGCCGCGGTCGTGCAGCGGGCCCTGGAGGTGTTCGGGCGCGTCGACGTGCTCGTCAACAATGCCGGTGCCGGACAGGTCGGCGCCGCCGAGGAGATCACGGATGCCGCGCTGCGGGCCATGCTTGAACAGCACCTGTTCGGCCCGGCCGCCTACGTGCGTGCCGTACTGCCCCACCTGCGGGAGCGTCGCTCGGGTGCGATCGTGCAGATGAGCAGCCAGGGCGGGCGGATGTCGTTCCCCGCCGTCGGCAGCTACTCAGCCGGCAAGTTCGCGCTCGAGGGTTGGTCGGAGGCGCTCGCGGGCGAGGTCGCACCGTTCGGCATCCGCGTCCTCATCGTCGAGCCCAGTCGCTTCCGCACCGCGTTCAACGCCCCCGACGTACTCAACACAGCGCAGCGGAGCTCGGCCTACGACGAGGTCATCGGTGCCGTGCGCGCGAACATGGCCGAGGCCGACGGCGTCCAGGAGGGCGACCCCGCACGCGCCGCCCAGGTGATTCGCGACGTGCTCGACACCCCCGACGCGCCGCTCCGGCTCCCGCTCGGTGCCGAGGCGGTTCGCAATCTCACCCGCGTCTACCGTGGTGCGCTCGACGACGTCGAGAAATGGGCGGCTGTGAGCGAGTCGGCGGACTTCCCGGGCATGCCGCCCGCGGTGCGCGCGTTCTGATCGCCGTAGGCTATGGCCCGTGGCCACTGAAGCGCTGATCGAACGCATCCTCGCTGCCAGCGACGGGCCGTCCTCGTCGGCGATCGATGCGCTGCACGAGCTGCTCGACGACGCCACGATCGAGGCCTCGGCGATGCCCAAGAGCGTCGCCGAGGCCGCCCGGCTCGTCGGCCTGTCGACGCACACCCTCCGGTACTACGAGCAGGAGGGACTCGTGCGGCCCGCTCGCAACGCCTCCGGGTACCGCAAGTACTCCGTGTTCGACCTGCGCCGCCTCGTCTTCCTCACCCGGATGCGCCTGTCCGGCATGACCATGACCGACCTCAAGCGCTACGTCCTGCTCGTCGAGCAGGGCCCGAGCACCATCCCGGAACGACGCCGCATCATGCTCGACCAGCGAGACCGGATCATGCGGCAGATCCGTGAGCTCGGCCTGGCGCTGGAGACCACCGAGTACAAAATCCGCGTCTACGACGGGCACCCGGAAGGCTGATGCCCCCGGGTATCCAGCGGGCCGATGTGAGCGCGTTCCACGGGCGAACACCCGCGCCTGTGGTGCGCATGCCGCGAGACCACGATGGCGCCGCCAAGGCGGCGCCGTGGAGCTACTGGCGGGTTACCCGTCGCCTGGTTCGCCGCTCGTCGACGGCACCCCGTCCGGGGCGGACCCGGCCGGCTGCCGATCCTCCCGGTGTGTCCGTCCACTGCCGAACCCACGGGCAGACGGCCCTCGGTGCGCCTCCGGCCGTCTCCACGGCGGGCGCCGCCGGCCGGGCAGGCCGAACCACCGGCCGGCCGACACAGCGCTCCCGGCCGTACCCGCCGCGTGCTGACCCGCGATCTCCACACCCCCTGCCAGTCGTGCGGCGAAGGAAGGGGGATACGGGCGGAGCGAAGACGGGCGGCTCCGACGGGTTCATCCGGTGCGTCGCGGGCGGGAGTCCGGATGAGGGCCAAGTGCCCTGTCACAGCGTCGGACAGCCCCCCGCGGCGGGATCGTGCCGCCCAACGGTCGACACGACCCCGGCCGCCGCACCGCCGGCAGGAACCACGGCGTTCCACGGGCGGGCTCAGTCCCGCCCCTGCGCGCCGTCCCTCCCGCACGCCACAGCCAGCGCCGTCGCGCCCGCCGCGAACACCGCCGCCGCGAGCATCGTCGACCGTGGCCCCCACGCGTTCGTGAGCAGCCCGCCGATCAACGACCCGACACCGATGGCGCCGTTGAAAGCCGCCACGTACCACGAGGAAGCCGCCTCGCTCTCCTCAGGGACGGCTTGCAGCACCCACGTCTGAAGCGCCACCGGCAGAGCCGCGTACAGCACGCCCCAGCACACCAGCATCGTCACGGCGAGCGGAGTGCTCGCGCCGCCGGCCCACATGGCTGCCAGGACCGCGGCCAGCAGTCCGCTGCTGCCGATAAGGCTGTTCCGCAGCGCACGCGCCGCCACCGCACCCGCCGCGAAGTTGCCCACCAGTCCTGCCGCACCGAAGACCAGCAGCAGAACGCCGATCAACGACGACCGGACACCCGTGACCTCCTCCAGATAGGGCGTCACATAGGTGAAGGCCAGGAAGTGCCCGCTCATCACCAGCGCTGTCACCCCGATCGCCGCCAGCAGGGTGCGACGGCGCAGGACATGGAGGATCGTGCGCAGGTTCCCGCTGCCCTGTGCAGGCAGCGCCGGCATGAACAACAGCGCTGCCGCCAGCACCGGCACACCGAGCAGGCCCACGCACGCGAACGCCACCTGCCAGCTCGTCGACTGGCCTATCGCCGTGCCCAGCGGCGTGCCCGCGACCGAGGCCAGCGAGATCCCGCCCAGCACCACCGAGGTCGCGCGCACGGCGTGCCGCTCGGGCACCAGTCGCACGGCGATCGACACGGCGATGGACCAGAAGACACCGTGGGCCAGCGCCACGATGATGCGGGCGGCCAGCAGCAGCGGATAGGTGGAGGTCAGCGTCGCCAGCAGATTGCCGGCGATGTAGAAACCCATCAGAGTCGCGAGCAGCCACCTGCGGTCCATACGGCCCGTGAGCGTGGTCAGCGGCGCCGCTGTCACCGCCGCGACCGTGGCGAAGCCGGTCACCAGGAAGCCCGCCGCACCGACTGACACCGACGTGCCGTCGGCGATCGACGGCAGCAGTCCGATCGGCAGGGTCTCGGTCGTGACGAACGAGAAGACGCCGAGGGCCAGTCCGGCCACGGCCAGCCAGCTGCGCAGCGCCGAATCCTTCGCCCGTCCGGCCGGCCGCGATGAGCGGGGTGGACGGGGTGGACGGGGTGGACGCTGCGAGACCGACTGACCGGTCGCACCGTGGGACATTCCTGCTCCCGGTGGGGTATTCCCGCGATCGATTACCTGGGAATCGATGAAGGGGTTGGAAAACTGCTTGACGGACCGTTCGGATGATTTAGGTACGGGTCCATCATCCCGGGCGCACCGAGTCTTCGAGAAGTGTTTCCCGGTCATGGTGGCAGGACCACCACCCGTCGCAAATTACCTGGTAGCCGCCCTACTGGTGTTGGGAGTAACCGGATGAATCCACCCCTGCAACAGAGGGAAGGGTCGGGTAACTTGCGCTTATCCGGACCCCACGTTTCCTGAGGAGTAAATACGTGTCGACGGACCGAATGAGTGCGACGGGGCGCTCCCGGGTCACTCGCCTCAACACGCTCACCGGGCTGCGCTTTCCCGCCGCTTTCGTGGTGTTCCTCTACCATGCGGCGCTGCTCGGTTTCCTGGGCGTGCCCTGGCTCAGCCCCGAGAACGTGCACGACTACTACCGCTCCGTACACCACGCCGGCGCCCTCGGCGTCAGCTTCTTCTTCGTGCTCAGCGGCTTCGTGCTGACCTGGTCGGCTCGGGACACGGACACCGCGCCGCGCTTCTGGCGTCGCCGGTTCCTCAAGATCGTCCCCAACTACCTGGTGGTCTGGGTGCTGGCCCTGGTGGTCTTCGCGGCACCCCACACCGACATGAAGATCGGGCTGCTCAACCTCTTCATGCTCCAGGTGTACTACCCGGACTTCTCCATCAACTTCGGTGTGAACCCGGCTGGTTGGTCCCTGGCCGTCGAGGCGGTCTTCTACCTGTCCTTCCCGCTCCTGCTCCGCCTGATCAAGAAGATTCCGGCCAACCGGATCAATCTCTGGGTCGCGATCACCGGTCTCGGCATCATCGCCACGCCGTTCCTGTCCACCCATCTCGTCCCGGCCGGTTCCGTGTTCATGTCCATGGAGCCCGAGACCTCGGTGAACCAGTACTTCTTCTCGTACATCCTGCCGTTCCCCCGGGTACTGGACTTCGCACTCGGCATCCTGGTGGCCCGCTCGGTGATGTCGGGGTGCTGGCGCAACATCGGCATGGTCTGGGCCGGCGCGCTGCTCGTCGCCAGCTACGCGCTCGGCTACTTCACGCCGTACATCTACTCGTCGCGTGCCGTCTGCGTCATCCCGGCCGCCGTCCTCATCGCGGCCGGCGCCATCGCGGACGACGAGGGCCGCTTCACCGTCTTCCGCAACAAGGTGGCGGTCTGGCTCGGCGACATCTCCTTCGCCTTCTATCTCGTGCACTTCACCGTTCTGGAAGGCGTGTGGAAGCTGCTCGGCAGCAAGACGTACAGCGCACCTCAGGCCGTGGCCGTGATGCTGCTCAGCCTCGGCGTCGCGATCCTCGCGTCCTCGGCGCTGTATTACCTGATCGAGCGCCCCATCACCCGGCGCTGGTCCAACCCGAGGAAGAGGCCGGCGCCTGCCCAGCAGGAGGCGGTCCCCGCGGAGTCCCTGCCGCTCGCCGTCGGGCGGGCCGGCGAGGAGCGCTGACCGACGCCGAGCAGGGGGAGGCGGTCATGCGACGACCGCCTGCCCCATCCGGCTCCGGCCGGTCGGGACAGGCGGTCGCTTCGTCTGCCCGGACGACGCGCGACGACGTGTGCGTCCGGGGACGCAGCCGCCGTCGTACGGCGCTTCAGCCGCCGATGCCCGCGGCCCTCCGCAGGCCAGCCGCCGTCGAGAAGTATCCGAAGAGCGCGCCACCGGGCTCCAACGCCGCAGACTCGTCCAGGCCTCCGAGCCGTACCGGGACGAAGCCCGCGTCGTGTACGAGGCGTTCCGTGATCCGCAGCGCGTCCGCGTCGTCCGCGGCGACGGCCATCCCCCAGAAATGCCGCTGCCGCGTCCCGCGCGACCACAGGAGCTCGTCCGGGAAGTGGCTGAACGCCCGCGTCACCGAACTGCCCGGCAGCCGCTTCGCCGACCAGCTTCCCTGGGTCAGGCCCGTGCCCAGCTCGGACACGAACAGGCCGTCCGGCGAGAGCCCGACGGGGCTCGTCGCGTCGATCACGGTCTTCCCGGTCAGACGGTCGGCCACCTGCTCCAGCAACTCCTCAAGATGCGGACGCGGCACCGAGAGCAGCACCACGTCACTGGCGTCCACCGCGTCCGGGTACGCGGCCGCCCGCGCTCGTTCGCCCAGCTCCTCGACGAGGGCGGCGAGCCGGTCCGGGGTCCGGGAACCGAAGGTCACGGTGTGACCGGCGGCCAGCCAGTGGCGGCCCAGGGGGCGGCCGATGTTACCCGCGCCGAGGACGGCGATGCGCAGCGGGGTGGGACCGGCCTTGGATTCGGGCATCGTCCAGCTCCTTGGTCTCTGTGATCGGTCACGGCGGGACAGCCGCCGGACGTGGGTGGCGGCCGCCGGTCTCCCTGTGCCGACGGCCGCCCCGGTAAATCGCCTAGCCCGCCACGATCTCCGGCCACACCAGGGCCGTGGAGCCCCAGGTCAAGCCGCCCCCGAAAGCGCTCATCAGCACTCGGTCGCCGGGCGTCAGCAGGCCCCCGGAGACGGCGTCGCCGAGTGCCAGCGGGATGGAGGCCGCCGATGTGTTGCCGACGCGGTTGAGGTTGACGACTGTTCGATCGCGGGCCATGCCGAGCTGGTCGGCGACGGCGTGCAGGATGCGGATGTTCGCCTGGTGGCCGACGAACCAGTCCACCGACTCCGGGGCCCAACCGGCGCGATCGAGTATGGCCTGGGACGAGGCCGCCATGCGGGTCACGGCGTGTCGGAAGACCGGCTTGCCGTCCATGTGGAAGTACGTCTCGGCAGGGCGGGCGCCGGACGCGGCCACCGCGCCGACCGGCTGCCGTGAGCCGCCGGCCGGGACGATGATGAGGTCCTTGAGCGAGCCGTCGCTCCCCAGGTCGTGTCCGAGCAGCGCGCCGGGCTCGGACGGCTCGCCGGCCCGCAGCACCACGGCCCCGGCGCCGTCACCGAAGATCACCGAGGTGGTGCGGTCCTCGGGGTTGAGGATCGTGGAGTAGGTCTCCGCCCCGATGACCAGCACGCACTCGGCGATCCCGGCGGCGATGGCGCCCGCCGCGGACGCCATCGCGTAGACGAATCCGCTGCACACGGCGGCGACGTCGTACGCGGCGACCGAGTTCAGGCCCAGCCGGTGGGCGACATCGGGAGCGGTCGCCGGGCAGGGGTGATCCGGCGTGGTCGTGGCGACGACGACCAGATCGACGTCGCCGGAGCCCGCCGACTTCAGCGCCCGCCCGCCCGCCTCGACGGCCAGGTCACCGGTGGCGGTGCCGGGTTGGGCCCAGTGGCGCTGGGCGATGCCCGTGCGCGAGCGGATCCACTCGTCGGAGGTGTCCATGGTCCGGGAGAGATCGTCGTTCGTGACGACGCGGGGCGGCACGTACGTTCCGAGTCCGGCGAGGACCGCAGCCCTGCTCATACCGCCGCCTCCTTCATCAGAAGTCCTTCCCACACGAGGAGTCCGTGGGACAGCGCGAATGCCAAGAGGGGCCTCCCTGATTGCCGGTGCCGGACGTCGGTGCCGGGCCCGTCGGAAGGTGCCGCCCCTCCGGCCGGGAGACGGGGGAGGGATGACACACGTGGCCGGGTGCGTGGGGACGGCGCTGATGCGGCCCCGTCGCGAGGACGCACCAAGGCGTACGACGATTGTCGGACGGCCGGACACCGACTGCCAGACCGTGCCGGCGCTGTGACTGGCCCCGGTGGTGGCGGGAACACCACCTTCCCGGGCCTGAGCGAACCCGCTCCGGGAAATCCGAGGAAAACGGAGGAAAGACGGGAAAACGCTACTGCCGGACCGGCTGCGGGCCGGTGACCCCCAGCGGCAGGTACATCAGGAGCCGGAGGGAGGAGGCTTCGTCGAGATCCATCGTGTACAGCGCGAAGGGGACGGGACCCTTGTCGGGATGGTCCAGCTCGACGGTCGTGGGCACGAACTCCTCGACCTCGTGCCGGCCCCACAACTCGGCGAACCACGCGCTGTCGGCAGACAACCGGTCGGCCATCTGCTCGTGTCTCGGATCGTCGGCGAGGTAGGACGTCTGGAGGCGGAAGCGGGCGATCATCCGGCGGGCCACCTGGGGCAGATCGACGTACTGGCGTCCGTGGGATCCCGTGAACAGACCGACCAGGAAGTTCTCGTTGCCGTCCTGACCCAGGCGAAGCACCCTGACGGCCTGTTCGTTGGCCGCGAGGACGTCCCAGTACCGGTCGATGACGCACGCCGGCCCCGATGTCCGGGTGTCGACCACCCGCTGCAGGACCTCGGCTTCCGGCGGGTCCGCACGCGGCGTCGGCAGCGGGGGGTTGGCGTCGGCGAGCCGGTACAGATGGACGCGCTCGCGCTCGGTGAGGCGTAACGCGCGGCTGATCGCGTCCAGGATCCCGTCCGAGACGTTGATGGGACGGCCCTGCTCCAGCCACGCGTACCAGGATGCGCTCACCCCGGCGAGGACCGCGACCTCCTCCCGGCGCAGACCCACCCGGGTGCGACCGCCGGCCGACCCCATTCCGACATCGGCGGGTGAGAGCGCGGCGCGGCGGCTGCGCAGGAAGTTCGTCAGCTCATTGCGTCGCTTCTTCTTGCTTCCGGCCCTGGAGATAACGGTATCCATACCAACGCAATGTAGACCGGGCGATCACGCAGTGTCAGCGGCGAGAATCACACTCCAGAAGGTTTACCGGAAAGGTGTACGGGCAGCGGCCCCGTCGAAGAACGGTGGTCGACCAGTATGCGAACGGACTGGGTTCAGTGCGTGACCGCCGGGTGACCGGCACCCGCCGCCCTCAGGGACCGCCTCAACTCCCCGGAGGGCAGCTTCTTGTGTTCCTTGTGGAGGAAGTGGCCGCCGGGCATGACGCGTAGCGAGAAGGACCCCGCCGCACGGCGGCTCCAGGCTGCCGGGTGAGCGGGGGAACCAGCGGGTCGTCACTGCCGTGGAGCACGTGGACCGGACAAGGGAGCGGCCGGTGTCCCTCTGACGGGTACCGGTAGGCGGCGCTGACCAGCAGGTCCGGACGGAGCCGGTCCACCACGGCCCGCATCCGCCGGGGGTTCTCCTGCAACAACCTGCCGGCTCCGCCGCGCGCCGCGACACGCTGGGCCATACCCGCGGTCGCCCCGCCCGCCGTGTCCTCCGTGACGTACCGCGTCGTGTGGGCCATGGCCACCAGTCTCCCGCCGGCGCCGGGAGGGAGGGAGTGCGTGTCCAACCGGGTGGCGCCACCACCAGTGGTCCCGGTACCGGGCCCACCGCCGCCACACCGGACAGCGGTTGCCGAAAATCGCCGTCGAATTTGAGCAAGCCCTTCCATTCACTGGAAACCTATAGTGAGATCCATGCTGGGCTGCACGGAATCAAGACGAGAGGCCGATACATGCAGGCAACTGCACCTCCCGAAGTATCCGGACTTTTACGACGAGCGAAGCTGCAGCATTTCCTACGGACATGCCGGGGGAGATTATCACCCGAAGAAGTCGGCCTGGTGAACGGCGAGCGGCGGCGCACCCCCGGACTGCGCCGGGAGGAGGTCGCGGCGCTCGCCGGTGTCGGGGTGTCCTGGTACACCTGGCTGGAACAGGGCCGGGACATCAACGTGTCCGAGGGAATTGTGCACGCCATCAGCAACGCCCTGCGGTTGGATGGCTGTGAGCGCCGGTACTTCTTCCGGTTGGCCGGACTCAACCCGCCTCGGCGCACGGACGGGGAGCGCCGGGACGGCGTGTTCCCGCACATGCGTGCGCTCGTCGAGGGCTGGTCCTCCAGTCCGGCCTACCTCACCGATCGGTACGGGCGCATCGAACTGGCCAACGAGTCCGCCCGCTCGCTGTTCCGTCTCAACGCGAGCGGGGACAACTGCCTGGAGAAGTTCTTCACCGACGCGGACACCCGGGCGAAGTATCCCGACACCGAGAGAGTGGCTCGGGGTCTGGTCGCTAACTTCCGGGCGCAGTCGGCCCGGTTCCCGGACGATCCGGAATTCGGCAGGATTGCGGAACGGCTGCGCCGGACGAGTCCGAAGTTCGCCGAGTTGTGGGACCGGCACGAGGTCGACGACCCGTATCAGAACGTGCGCAAATTCGCCCACCCGCGCACCGGGGTGATGGTCTTCGACCGAGTGCTGATGCGAATGCCGGAGTACTCCGAGTCGGTACTGACCGTTTACATAGCCCAGCCCGGCGCCGCTGCGGCCATAAGGGCGCGGGCGTTCACGGGCGTTCACTCCGGGGCCGCCTGAGCCATACCCTGGTGGGACGGCGGGCGCCGGTACGGGACACCGGCGCATCGCCCCGGCGAGCGCCCCGTGAGACGGACCGGGCCGCGGCCGGTTTCCCGGATGGTGGTGTTGCCACCACCATCATGAGGAGACACTTCCTCCACCCGGGAGCAGATCCCAGGATTGCATCCGTGGGACGCGATGGACTCAAGTCCCCGAATTCGAGGTCGGCGTTCCCAACGACTCGCGGAGGAAGATATGGGTAATTCGATCGCCGGTCGCATCGTCGTGGTCCTGACAGAACTGAACGTGCGGACGGCAGAGGTCACGCCGGACACGACTTTCGAGGCCATGGAGATCGACTCGCTCCTGCTGGAGGAACTCGCCCTGCGTCTCCAGAAATCCTTCGGCATCGAGATCGAGACGGGCGAACTCGTGCCCGAGCAGACCGTCGCCGAGGCGGCCGCAGTACTCGCGGCCAAGGGTGCCGCCGTAGCCTGACGCGCTCCGGGGATCCAGCCCGGGCACCGTCCCAGCCATGCGTTCTCGACATTCTTCGTGGCGATCCGTGTGCTGACATCTCAACCGGTCGTGACGCCACACGCATTTTACTCGAAATTGATCGAGAGGGATGAAAATGTCCGCCACTCTGCTCATTCTCAACGAGGTTGGCGTCGCTCCCGGCAGGGCGCACGAGGTTCTGGCCCGCTGGGGCGAACTGAACGAGAAGGAGCCGCTGGCCGGCCGCACCCTGTTCCGCAGTGCGGACGGCGACAACGTTCTCGAGATCACGCCCGTCGAGGACTACGCCGAACTGGATGCGCTGTCGGCGGGCTGGCGGAGGCTGTGGGACGCCGTCTCGGCGGACCTTGTCAGCGACTTCCGGCGCCAGCTCCTGGAGTTCGTCGAGGCGCCCAAGGACACCGCCGACCCGCTGCCCCTGACGCAGTACGTCCAACTGCGGTACATCGAGGTCAAGCCGAAGGAGTACGCGGCCTACCGCGAGTGGCGCGAGAACACCATCTTCGACGTCGTTCGCCGTGCCGAGCCGGTCACCACGTTCCTGGCGTACCACACGCTGCTCAGCACCCAGCCCGGCGTGATGTTCGTGACGGGTTTCGACTGCGAGCCGGAGGAGTACCAGAAGGTCTTCGCTTCGGCCGAGTACCAGGACATCGTCCAGCAGGCCGGCGACCGTTTCATCGTCGGCGGCGAGAGCGGTCTGTACACCCGTGTCTACCGGCGTGCCGATGCCTGAGACCGCCGCGGCCCCCTGGACCGCGACCCCGGGCGTCACAGAGACGCACGAGCTCAGCCTCACCACCCAGGGCCCGCTCTACCCGCCGAGCGAGGTCATGGACGCCGACGGCAACTTCGTGGTGGTCGGGATGGTCAACCGGACCACCCGGGACGGTGCGACCCGGCCGGAGTGGGGCGCGGCTGTCGTCTCCCCGGACAGTCCGCTGCCCGAGTTCGGCACGCTCGCCCCGTACACCGTGGTACGGGAGCTGGACCCCGAACCCGACGGGGCCGACAAGGACATCGTCCTGTACACGCTTCCGCTGCCCTTGCCGTGCAACAACTACCCCATGGTGTTCGCACCGGAGCAGTCGCCGGAGGCCGGCCGGGTCAAGCGGCCCAGCCACGCCTTCCACGAGGTGCCCATCCCGGACCTGCGCCCCGAGGACGGGCCGAAGGTCACCGCCCCGGTGACCTTCGGCGCCTGGATGAGGGCGAGCGGCACCCTGGAGGTCGGGGTCACCTCCAACGGCCACTGCGGGACGTTCGACTTCGAGTTCTCCCGGCTCGTCCCCGACAGCGTCTACACCGTGATGTCGCTTCGCGCCCGCGACCTGGACCCCGCCGGGCCGACCCGGCCGGGTCCGCTCGGAGTGCCGAACGTCTTCGTCACCGACGCCGACGGGAACGGCCGCTACCACGCGACCCTGCCCAACCCGTTCCCGGACCCCGGACTGCCCGGGGCCAACCGGATCATCAACGTGGTCGTGCTGTGGATGAGCTACCAGCGCAGCTACGGCGGCGCCATCGGCGAGTTCGGCCTCGGCGGCGACGTCCACGCCCACCTCAAGCTGCGCGGTGCGTCCTTCCAGGACCTGCGGACCACCGCCGCTCCGCAGTCCTGATCCCACCGCGCACCCACCGGCATCCAGCACAGGAGAAGCCCCATGCCTATCATCTCCGTCACCACCTGGGACGGTCAGGACGACGCCCAGGCGCAGCAACTCATGGAGGAGCTGACCCGAACCGTCCGGCGTGTCACGGGAGCCCCCCTGGACAAGATCACCGTATACATCCAGGAGGTGCCGCGCAGCCGTTGGGCGGAGGGCGGCGCCCTGGGCAGCGACCCCGGGTTTCCGGAACTGAGCCGCCGGCTCTCCGAGTGAGGGGCGTTCGCCGTGTCCTCCGAGATGCATGAGACCACCCGCCGCACCGAAGCCGAACCGGGCACCCTCTTCCTCGTGGGCGACGTCTTCGCCGAATTCGCCAAGCACGAGAACGTCATAACGGTTTCCCAGCTCGCCTGGCAGATAAGGAAGGGCGCGTTCCCCAGCGGCACCGGCGCGGCCTCGGTGGCGCTCGGGCAGGGGGTGTCCCAGTTCGACGTCCAGTTCGTACGCGACACCCTGGCCCGGCGCGGCCTCGCGGACGCGGTCGTCATCGACGACCGGATGCTGCGTGACCGTGCCGGGCGGGAGATCGCGCACAAGCACCGGACCGAGAACGTGCTGGTCTCCCTGCCCCGCCCGACCGGCCCCGGTTCGTTCGAGTCGGACCTGCTGGTGGACTCCGGCAACGAGGTGATGTCCGACCACCTCACCGGCCAGCACGTGCAGGGCATGCTGGTCATGGAGGCCGGGCGGCAGATGTTCATCGCGGTGGCCGAGCAGCATTACCTGCCGCCGACGGCGGTCGGCAACAGCCACTTCGTGATCGACACCTTCGCCACCCGCTACCGCAACTTCCTCTTCCCACTGCCCGCGATCGTCCGGTGCGAAGTCCTGTCGCACCACTCGCCGCACCGCACCCGTACGACGTTCTCCTGCGAACTCGCCGTGCTCCAGGGCGGATCGGAGACAGCGGTGATGGAGGTCCGGTTCACCGCCTTCGACCCCCAGGTCTTCCACGCCAAGGAGACCCGGGCGGCCGAGCGGTCCCTGCAGGACACCGCGGCGTTCCCGGCGGCGAGGGAACCGGCATCGGCCGGGGTCCATATCGCGTGACCGGGGTTCGTACCGAGTGACAGACGGTGGCCCGGGTGCGCAGCGGACCACCGGTCGGCATCAAGAAGGAGCCTCTCACATGCCAGATGCCAGCCGCAGGCCGGTTGCGGACCGCCCCTACCTGGTCTTCAGTGACGTCGACGAGACCCTGGTCACCGTCAAGAGCATGTTCGACTTCCTCCACTACCAACTGGTGCGCCGGCACGGCGTGGCCGGGGAGGAGGAGTACGAGCGGATCATGGCGGTGGTCCGCCGCCTCGCCGACGGCGGCACCCCCCGTGCGGACGTCAACCGCTTCTACTACGGCCACTACGCCGACGAGCCGGTGGAGACGATCGGCAGGCTCGCCGAGGACTGGTTCGCCGAACGCACGGCGTCCGGCCGGGGCTTCTACATCGAGTCGACCAGGGAGGCCCTGGCCGGTCATCGGGCGGGCGGCGCGACCGTCGTCCTCGTCTCCGGATCCTTCCCGCCGCTCCTGGAGCCCCTCGCGCGCGAGGTGGGCGCCGACGCCGTCCTCTGCACCCGCCCGCTCGTCGCCGACGGCCGCTACACCGGGGAGGTCGGGACCCCGGTCATCGGTGCCGGCAAACGCGACGCCGTACTGGGGAAGTTGGAGTCCCGTCCCGACGTCGACCCGCGCGACTGCTGGGCCTACGGCGACCACGTCTCCGACCTGCCGATGCTGGAACTCGTGGGGCACCCCGTCGCCGTGGGTGAGGACAAGGAGCTGCGGGAGCGACTGGCCGAACGCGTCAGGGGCGTCAGGGCATGACGGTCGGGCGTCCGTTCCTCGTGCTGCTCGGCCCCGACGGGGCCGGCAAGTCATCGGTGATGCGCAGCCTCGCCGGGCTGGTGCCCGAGTGGCGGCTGGTGTCGACGGACAGCGCCTTCGTCGCCCCCGAGCACGCCCTGATCAGCCGGCTCCGCCGCGACCTCCGGGACCACCTCCTGCCCGGCCTCGGCACCGCCTACTCGGCGGACTTCCTGGCCAGCGTGCTCCAGACGGCCGTAGTGCACCTGAGGGACCAGGTGCACGGGCGGGACCCGCGGGTGCCGGTGCTCGTGGACTCGTACTACTACAAGATACTCGCGAAGTGCCGGATGGCCGGGGTCCGGAACACCCTGATGTACGACTGGTGGCGCACGTTCCCGCAGCCGGACCGGGTGGTCTACCTCGATGTCTCGCCCTCGGCCGCCTGGCGGCGGCGCGGCGGCGGCGCGGACCTCAACTCCCTGGAGTACCACGGCGACGACGGCGACCTGGCCGGCTTCGAGCGCTATCAGAGGGATCTGCGCAGGCTGCTGCTGGAGGAGGTGCGCGACCTTCCGGTGACCGAGTTGCCGGAACAGCCCAGCGTCGAACGCGCCGCCGAGGTCGTACGGGAGGTGCTCGCCTCGTGAACGCCCTCTCCGTATGGCACGCCCCCGACCACGCCGACCGCTACCGCGAGCGTGTGTACGCCGCCCGCGAGCGGCTCGCCGCCGAGCACGAGGACATGAGGGGCACCCAGGCGAGGGTCCTGGCCGACCTGTTGGCCTTCAACGCCGACACCGAGTTCGGCCGGCGGCACGGGTTCGCCCGGATCCGCACGATGGACGACTTCCGCGCCGCCGTCCCACTGCGGGACTACACCGCCCACGCCCCCCTGATCGAGCGGACCGCCGCCGGCGAACGGGGCCTGCTCACGGCCGACGCACCCGAGGTCTACTTCACCAGCAGCGGCAGCACCGGAGCGCACAAGAAGGTGCCCGTCACCCCGCGTTTCATGAGCACCACCTTCATGCCGTTCTACTTCGCGGCCTGGGCCCCGCTGATCGAGCACTTCCCCGAAGTGCTCCGGCGGCCCGACGCCGTCCTCAACCTCAAGCACGACCCGCTCACCGCCCCGCCCACCACGGCCGACGGCCACCCCTGTGTGGGCGCCAGCCAGGTCGACTTCGGCGCCCGGTTCGGCGAGCCCCTCTCCGCCGAACCCGGCACCGGAGCGCCCTGGGCCGTCCTGCCCGTGCCCACGGACCCCGACGACCACCTCGAACGCGCCTACCTGCGGCTGAGGCTGGCGGTGCAGAGCGATCTGCGGTGCCTGATCGGCATCAACCCCGCGATGATCGCCGCGGTGCCGTACCAGCTGAACCTGTGGTGGCCGCGGATCGTGAAGGAGGTCCGCGACGGAACCCTGGGCGGCCTGCCCCACCGGGCGCCCGACCCCGGACGGGCGGACCGGCTGGAGTGGCTCGCGCAGTACTTCGGAACCGTGCGCCCCTCACACGTGTGGCCCCGGCTGCGCGCGCTGTTCTGCTGGACCACCGGCGTCGCCTCGCTCTACCTCCCCGCGCTGCGCGCGGAGTTCGGCGACGGCGTCACCGTGCTGCCCGCGCCGGTGACGGCGTCCGAGGGACCGACCGGCGTGGCGCTGGACCGGCACGCCTCCGCCGGCAGCCTCGTCGCGTCGGCGGCGGTGTACGAGTTCGTGCCCGCCGACCAGGACCCCGCCCCCGGCAGCGCGACCCTGCTGCCGCACGAGATCGAGGTCGGCCAGGAATACCACGTGGTCTTCAGCCACGTCGGCGGGTTCTACCGGTACACCGTCGGTGACGTGGTCCGAGTGGTCGACCGGGTGGGCGGCGTGCCGCGCGTGGAGTACGCGGGCCGGGGCGTGCGCTCCGACGCGGTGGGGGAACGGCTGCGGGACGCCCAGGTGATACGGGCCCTGCACACCGCTCTGGGCTCCGGCGGACTCGGCCTGCGCAACGTGGCGTGCCGGGTCGAGCCGGACACCGACGACACCCGTCGGTACGTCTTCGCGATCGCGCCCGGCAGCCCCTGGCACCAGCAGGAGACCGTCCGCTTCACCGCCGGTCTGGACCGCGCCCTCGCCGCCGAGTCCGCCGAGTACCGCCACGCCCGGGGCGCCGGCCGGCTGGGCGGGCCGGTGGTTCGGCTGCTGGACCGCGAGGCGTTCGACCGCGACTGGCACACGGCGGTCGGCACGGGGATCCGGCCGACCCAGGTGAAGGACCGGCTGTTCCGGCAGGACGACGCACTGTGGCGGCGGCTGACCGGCACAGCGGACGGCTGACGCCCACGTGCCGACCCGTGCGGTGAGGGACCGGAGTCCGTCCGGCACGCCGAACCGCTCCCGGCAGGCCCGCGGGCCGCCCCCGGTCCCGCTCGTACCCCCGCGCTTCCGAACCGCCCCCGGTGCCGCCGGGCCCCCACGTTCTCGAACCGCCCCCGACGAGGAGCCCCCCATGCCCGTGCTCAACCCCGTCGAACGGACCGCCCTGCTCACCGCGGCCCTGCGCGCGGCGGAGACCCGCCGCCCGGACCGGCTGTACGAGGACCCGTACGCCGCCGGACTGGCCGGGGACGAGGGGCCGGACCTGCTGGCCGAGATCCGGGCCGCGACCTTCCCGCCGGAACGGCCGCGCTCCCTGCCCAGCACCCCGGACTACAACGCCATCCGCACCCGGTTCTTCGACGATCTGCTGCAGGACGCCGCCCGGGCGCCGGAGACCACTCAGATCGTGCTGGCCCCGGCCGGGATGGACTCGCGCGCCTACCGGCTGTCCTGGCCCGACCGCATCCGCTACTTCGAGGTCGACCGCCCGTCGGTGCTCGACTTCAAGGCCGAGCGGCTGCGCGGGGTCCCGCCCCGCACCGACCACCGCACGGTCACCGTCGACCTCACCGACGACGACTGGGAGGACCGGCTCGGCGCGGCCGGGTACGACCCCGCCGTCCCCTCGACCTGGCTGCTGGAGGGCCTGCTCTACTACCTCCCCGAGGCCGACTCCCGCCGCATGCTGGAGCGGGTCGCGGCGGTCTCCGCGCCCGGTAGCCGGATCGCGGCCGACATCGTCAACCGGGCCGCGCTGACGCTCCCCCACATGCGCGGCCTGCTCGACGTGTTTTCCGGCTGGGGGTGCCCCTGGGTGTTCGGCACCGACGAGCCGGAGGCACTGTTCGCGCAGTACGGCTTCGACGTCCGCGCCGTCCAACCGGGCGAGCCCGAAGCCGACTACGGGCGGTGGCCGGACCCGGTTCCGCCACGCGAAGCCACCGACGTACGCCGGGTGTTCCTCGTGCACGGCCGGCGACGCTGACCGTGGGGGCCATCGTGATCGCAGGCGGCGGCACCGCCGGTCTCGCCCTGGCTCTGGCGCTCGGCGGACGCGGCCACCGGGTCCGGGTCCTGGAACGGGGGGAGGCGCCCCCGGACGGGCCCGTCCGCAAGGGCGCGGAGTCGTGGCGGCGACCGGCGGTGCCACAGGCCGCACACGACCATGTCCTCAACGCGCTCGGGGTACGGACGCTGCGGCGGCACGCGCCGGGGGTGCTGACCGCGCTGCTGGAGGACGGGGCGCGGCTGCTGGACCTCAGAACGGCGGCACCCGGCGAAGTCGACGACGCGGACCTGGTCACCCTGTTCTGCCGTCGCTCGGTGCTGGACCTCGTCCTCCACCGCTGCGCGAGCGCCCTGCCCGCGGTGACCATCAGCCACGACACCGCGGTCACCGGGCTCCTGCTCGACACCGACCGGGCGACCGGAGTCGTCACGGACTCCGGCGAGACCCTCGCCGCCGACCTGGTCGTGGACGCCTCCGGCCGCCGCTGTGCGTCCCGGACCTGGCTCGCCGCAGCCGGCGTCCCGGTCGGGAAGGACTTCACCGGCGCCAGTCGCCTGCGCGCCTTCGGCCGCTTCTACCGGCTGCGTGAACCCGGCGGTTCGCCGCCGGGCCCGCTCAACCGGGGCAACGCGGCCGGCGGCGTCTGGGGCCACTACTCGGCCGTGGCGCACCCGGCGGACAACGACGTGTTCGCCATCACCCTCGGCACCCTGCCGGGCGACCGTGCCACGACGGCACTGTGCGACCCCGGTGCCTTCACCGCCGTCTGCGGGATCTCTCCGTATCTCCTCCCATGGGTCGACGAGGACGCCGTGGAGCCGCTGGGGCCGGTGCGGGTGATCGGCATGCCGCCGAACCTCCTGCGGGGCACCTCGCCGCTCATGGGCCTCCTCCGGGTCGGAGACGCCGCCTGCGTCACCGACCCGATGTTCGGCCGCGGGCTCTCCCTCGCCCTCACCCACGCCTTCCGGCTCGCGGACCTGATCGACCGGTACCCGTCCGCGGCGGCCGAGCTGGGCCGTGCCGCCGCGGACCTCACCGACGATCTCCTGCGCCCCTGGTACGAGCAGGGCGTCCACGACTCGTGGAAGCGGGTCGAGCGGTGGCGGGCGGCGGCGGGTGCGCCCCCGGCGTCCCGGCGCCCCCCGGTGCCGCCGGTGCCCCCGGATCTCTGGGCAGCGGCGATCGAGGCCACGGCCACCGATCCGGTCGTGTGGCGGGGAGTCACCCGCGCCCGGGCGAGCCTGACCACCCCCGCGCGGCTCTTCGCCGACGAGCGCTTCCCGACCCGGGTACGCCGGGCGCCCGCGGACCCCGCCCCGCTCCCCGGAACCGCGCCCCCCACCCGGGCCGAACTCCTGGGGACCATCACGGCCGCCGTGCGGAAAGGAGGATGAGGATGCCGTCCAGCCCAAGAACGTCCTGCTGGCCCCGGTCACGGTGACTCCCACCAAGCCCCTGACCCCCAGCCACCTCAAGGGTCTCCTGTGGACCGACGTCATGTTCCGGGCCACGGTGCCGCTCGCCGAGGTGACGTACCGGTACAGCCACACCACTTACCACGTCACCGAGCAGACGGTCGGCTTCTGGGAGTACCTCGACCGCACCCGTGGCGAGACCGACTACGCACAGCTCTCCGAGGAGGAGATCGGCGAACTCTACGTCCGTCACCGAGCCGAGGAGCAGCCGCAGGGCGCGCAGGCGCTGCGACCGTACCGGGACGCCGTCGAGCACAGCGGCTGGACCCACCCCGCGAGCCGACGCCTGCTGGAGCTGTGGGCCGGGCACTACGAGCGGCTCGGCATGCACGACCCCGGCCTCCAGGCACACCAGCCGCCGGGCCTCGCCCTGGAGGAGATGGTCGGACGGCTCGCCGCCACGGGCCTCCTCCTCGACCAGCGCGACTGGGGCGGTCCGGTCTACCTCGACCTCACCCGGTACGGCATGCCCCTGCGCCGCATCATCACCTCGGACGGCCGGCCCAACTACCTCGCCTGCGCCCTGCGCGAGTTGGTTCCGCTCGCGCCCTGGTACGACGAGGTCGTCCTGCTCTACGACCGTGAGCTGGACACCGACTACCAGATGCTCAACCGCGTCCTGACCCGCTTCGGGCCCACAGTGCGCCGGGTTCCCCTGGGGCGGGTACCCATCGACGGACGGATCGCCTCGGCCCGGCACGGCGGCTGGCGCGGGCACACGGCCGGCGTGCTGCTCGGCGAGGCCGCCGAGACGTGCGGTGACGACACCGAGGCGCTGCGGCTCGGCATGCGCCTGTACTTCGTGGCGACCCTCGGCCCCGGCCAGCGCGAGTCGTTCCGGCACGACCTGCTGCGGAACTGCCTGACCACGGCCGCCCGGCTCCTCGAGCGTTCCCGGGCCGCCGTCGCGGCCGGCACCGGCGATCTGCTCGACACTCTCGACCGGCACCGGCGGGGCCACGCCTATGTCGACCCCTACCGGCTCACCTGTTCCCTCCTGGGCCGCGGACGGCCCGCTCCCGATCCCGGACTCCTGTCGGCGGTGTACCTGTGACCAGTTCCCTCGAACCGGCGGCCCTCGCCCACGCGCTCTCCGACCCCTCGGGCACGCTCACTCCCGCGTCCCCCGCGACCGCGGCCCCCGCACCGCCCCACGCCCTCTCCCCGGCCGCCCTGCTGCGCTCCGCCCTGGACCGCATCCGCACCGCCCGTCCCGAACTGGCCGACCGGCTCGACCTGTCCGGAGTCCGGGCCCTGAGGGCGCTCCGGGCCGGCTTCCACCACGCGGACGCCGTCGACACCGAGGTGCTGGCGGTGGTCGTCGTGGGCCGGCTCGATCTGCCCCGCTGGGTGCGCGAGACCTGCGCCTTCGCGCTCACCCTGGGGCTGGAGGCGCGTGCCGCCTGGCGCGGCTCCTTCACGCGCACCGTGTACCTGGCCGGCAGCCCGGCCAACCTGCGTGAGCGGTTCGCCTTCGACCACGTCGCGGGCGACGGCTCGGTGGCCTGGTGCGGTCCGGCGCCGAGCGCGGCGACGGCCACGCTGCGTCGCCTCCTCAAGGCCTTCGAGGCCGGGCACGAGCTGACCGCGGTGCCCGCGGCCACGGTGACCGTCCCGCGCACGGTGACCGCGTCCGGTGCCGGCCGGCCCCGCCCCGCCGTCCACCGCGACCTGCACATCGTCACCACCGGAGTGACCGTCGCGCACGCCCTCGTGCACGTCAACCATCTGCTCGCCGAGGCCGTCCTGGACGGGCTGATCCGCCCCGGCGACCACCTCACCCTGCGCTTCGTACCCCGCCTGACCGGCCCGGCCGGCCGGTTCGCCATGCTCCGCGTGGACACCGACGTCCACCGCCCGGACGAACTCCGGGCGTACGCGGGACTGACCACGGAGACCTGACCCATGACCATCCGCACACCCGCGGCCGCCGGTGACGCCTCCGTACCCGGCGCGGCCGTCCCGCCCCGGAGCCTCCGGCTCGGCGTCCACGGCTCCACCCACCTCGCCGCTCGCATCGTGGCCGCCGCCGGCCACCCGGAGTCGTCGATCGAGTACGTCCCCTACGAGGTCTCCGAGCCGTTCACGCTGCTGCGTGCCGGGGCGACGGACCTCATGCTCGTCAAGTACGATCCGCTCGACCCGGGCATCGCGCTCAGCGAACCCGTCGCCTGGGACGGCCGTGCCGTGCTGGTGGGCGCCCATCACCCCCTGGCGGAGCAGGAGTCGGTCTCCCTCGAACAGGTCGCCGACTACGAGGGCTTCCGGTGCCCCGGCGACTTCCCGCCGCACGTCTGGGACCTCGTCGTACCGCCGCACACGCGGGCGGGCCGCGCCATCCGCCGTACGCACACCATGACCACCGTGCCCGCCCTGGTGGAACTGCTCTGGAGCACTCCCGCGATGCACGTGTCCTTCCAGTCCCTCGCCGCGGTCCTCCCCCCCTGCGTCAAGGTGGTCCCGGTACACGACCTGCCCCCCTCCCCGGTAGCCCTCGCCTGGCTGCGCGGCACCCGGCTGCCCGAGCGGGCCCGGCGGTTCGTCGGCGACGCGGAACGGGCGGCCCGACGATGAGCCACTCGAAGACCGGCGCGGACCTCCCCGTCGTCCTGCTCCACGCCCTGCCCCTCGACTCGTCCATGTGGGACGAGTCCGCCCGGGCCCTGCGAGCCCGCGGCCATCGCGTCCTCCCCCTCGACCAGCGCGGCTTCGGCGGCACCCCGCTCCCGGCGGACGCCGCCCCCTCCCTCGACCTGGTCGCCGACGACCTGGCCCGTGAGCTCGACCGCCGCGGCCTCGACTCGGCGGTCGTCGTCGGCTGCTCGATGGGCGGCTATGCGGTGATGGCGTTCCTGCGCCGCCATCCGCACCGCGTCCGCGCGCTGGCCCTGTTCGCGGCCCGGGGCACGGCCGACACGCCGAAGGGGGCCGCGGCGCGCCTCCGCTTCGCCGACCTGATCGACGATGACTCCCTGCGCGCCAGGATCGTCGCGGACACCACCCCGTCCCTGCTCGGCGCCACCACCCGGGCCCGGCGGCCCCACCTGCTGGTCCGGGTGACGGCCCTGGCCCAGAGGGCCGAGCCGCGCTCCGTCGCGTGGGCGCAGCGGGCCATCGCCGCCCGCGAGGACTCCTTGGCCGCCCTGGGCGCCACGGACGTGCCCGCCGTGGTCGTCCAGGGCGAGGAGGACGAACTCGTCACCCTCGACGAGGCCCGCCAGACGGCCGCCGCCCTGCCCAATGGCCGACTCGTCGCCCTCCCCGGCGTCGGCCACCTCGCCCCGCTGGAGGCACCCGGGAAAACCGTGGAGATCCTCACCGGCCTCCTCGCCGCGGCGCGGGCCGCCCGCCCGGCCGGAGCGAAGGCATGCTGACGGAGGACCACGCGGCGCTCGGCTACACGACCTCCACCGGCTTGGCCTTCACCCACGAGGAGATCGTCGACCCCCACTTCGAAGCCTGCGCCGATGCCTACCGGGGGGCCCTGGAGGGCGTCGGGATCCGCGCCGGCTGGCATGTCCTGGACGCGGGCTGCGGAAGCGGCGCCTTCCTGCCCTGGCTCGCGGAACTCGTCGGCGAACGGGGCCGGATCTCCGCCCTCGACCTGGCCGGGGAGAACGCCGAGCGGGCCGCCGAGCGGATGCGGAACCATGAGGCCCAGCTGCGGACGGGGATACGGCAGGGCAGTGTGCTCCGGCTGCCCTACCCGGAAGCCTCGTTCGACGCCGTATGGTGTGCGAACACCACCCAGTATCTCGACGACGCCGAACTGGCGCGTGCGCTCTCGGAGTTCCGCCGGGTCACCCGGCCCGGAGGGTTGGTCGCGGTCAAGGACGTCGACGGCACGCTGAGCACCGTACGCCCCGCGGACCCGTTCCTGATCACCGATTTCTTCCGCGCGTCCGCCGTGTCCCCCGGGTACGCGCGGCAACTGCTGCGCGGCCGCGACCTGTACCGCCGGCTCCGCGAGGCCGGTCTCCGTTCGGTGCGGCAGCGCACGATCCTCATGGAGCACCACGCCCCGCTCTCCCCTACGGCCCTGCGGTTCTACGGCAACGCGTGCGCGCGTTTCGCGCGGCAGGCGCGGAATCTCGGGATTCCGGGCGACTGGGGGCCGTTCCTCGACCCGGAGGACGCGGCGAACCCGTTGCGCCACCCGGACGGTTACATCAGCGAGGGAAACGTCGTCGCGGTCGGGACTGTCTGAGCCCTCAAATTACCTGGTGTGCAATCCGATCACCAACCCGTTGCATCATGAATGAGCCTGATTTCCCGTCCGTGCGGACCGGTACCCGATTCGAGCGCGGCCTCGCCCTCCCCGGTGAGGTGTCCGGCGCGCGCGGCGCCGCCGTCGTCGTCGACGCGCTGACCGACGTCGCCCCGGACCCCGGCCGCTTCGTCGTCGAGTGGGCCTACGCCGGCCTCCTCGATCGCCCCGGACCCGACCTGCGGGAGCGCGAGCTGGCCACGGTCGGCGCGCTCGCCGCGCTGGGGGGCACCGCACCCCGGCTGAATTTCCACATCGACGCGGCCCTCCAGGTCGGCGTCACCCCCGTGGAGATTGTGGAAGCACTCGTCCACCCGGTCCCCTTCACGGGCTTCCCGCACGCCCCCAACGCCATCCGAACGGCCCGGGAAGTGCTCGAGAAGCGAAACCTCTCCGTGGAGCAGCAAAGCGGTACGGCGGTGGCGGCATGCCCGTGGGAACACGGCCATAAGACGTGGAGCGCCCTGTTTCCTGTTCGTGAACACCGTATGGCCGACCGGTTCGTGAATGCAGCACCGATCGAGGGAAGCAACTCACCATGAGAACAGACGTCGCGGCAGACTTCGGGGCGTTCGGCGAGGAGTTCTTCAGGAACCCCCACCCCGTCTACGCCGAACTCCGTGCCCGCGGACCCGTGCACCGTGTGCGGGTCCCCGAGGGCGCGGAGGCCTGGCTCGTCGTCGGACACGAGGCCTGCAAAGACGCCCTCACCGACCCCGGGCTGTCCAAGAACTGGGGACACGCGTCCCCCGAGCTGCCGCTGGCCCGGCTATCCGCCGGCCACAACCTGCTCAGTTCGGACCCGCCGGACCACACCCGGCTGCGCGGACTGGTCTCCAGGGAGTTCACCCCGCGCCGCGTGGAGACCCTCGTGCCGCGCGTGCGGGCCCTGACCGGTGAACTCCTCGACACCGTGCTCTCGTCACCCGACGGACGCGCCGACCTCGTCGAGGCCTTCGCCTTCCCGCTCGCGATCGGCGTCATCTGCGAACTCCTCGGCGTCCCCTCCCTGGACCGCGGCTCCTTCCGCACCTGGGCCGAACAGGCTCTCAGCAGCCCGGACCGCGACACCCGCCTCGCCGCGACCGGTGCGATGACCGCCTATCTGGTCGGCATGATCGACGAGAAGCGCGGCCGCCCCGGCGACGACCTGCTCAGCGCCCTCATCCGCACCACCGACGAGGACGGCGACCGCCTGTCCGCCGACGAGCTCATCGGCATGGCTTGGCTGTTGCTGGTCGCCGGCTTCGAGACCACCGTCAACCTCATCGCGTCGGGCGTCCTCGCCCTGTTCCGCCATCCGGACCAACTCGCGGCCCTGCGCGCCGACTTCGGCCTCATCGACAACGCCGTGGAAGAGGTGCTGCGCTATGAGACCCCGGTCGAGACGACGACGTACCGATTCACCACCGGGTCGGTGACCATCGGCGGGGTGACCGTCCCGGGGGGTGGCGAGCTGGTGCTGATCGCTCTCGCCGACGCCGGGCGGGACGCCGCCCGTTTCCCGGACCCGAACCGCTTCGACATCCGCCGGGCCACGGGCGGCCACCTCTCCTTCGGCCACGGCGTCCACTACTGCCTGGGCGCCCCCCTCGCCCGGCTCCAGGCGGCCACCGCGATCACCGCACTCCTCGAACGCTGCCCCGACCTGGCCCTGGACTCGGACCCGGCATCCCTGCCCTGGCGCCAGGGCCTGCTCATACGAGGCCCCCGGCGCCTGTACGTCCGCTGGACCGACGGGACGCCCGAGGAAACCCGTGCGGATGTCGACCCCGCGACCCCAGCGGACGCGCAGGCGCCGGAAGACGCGGGGCCGCGCGCAGGTCGGCCGGATCGGCGTCGGTAGGCGGGCTGGCGCAAAGTCGAGTTCCTCAGCAAGGTCGCAGGTCGGTGGGTACGCCGAAGGGGTCCGAGAATGCCTGTGGGGCGCCTGGGCGATCCGGCGCTCGGCGCCTGTGACGGAACCGCCCACGGTATCGACCGGCACGCCTCCCGCAACGCCGACTGGTTCCGCTTCCGCAACGCCGACTGGTTCCGCTTCACCACCGGCACGAAGTGCGCGTCCATCTCCTTCAGCGCCTTCGCCGTCTCCGCCGTGTGCAGTGCGTCCGCCGTCACCAGCACCCCCTCCCGTGCGCCGTCCAAGCGATGGAGACCCAAGCGTCGCCACACCGACCGGAGGACCGGCGAGGCCGAGGTGAAGACCGTCTACGTGGTCGCCAGCCTCCCGCCCGAACAGGCCGGCCCGGCGCGACCCGCCGAGCCCCTCCGGAACCACTGACCAGTTGAGGACCTACACCACGTCAGGGACGTGGCCTTCGTCGAGGACGCCTCGCGAATACGCACCGGCACCGCACCCCGCGCCATGGCGGCCCGCGCGATCTCGCCGTCGGGCTCATGCGCCAAGCGGGCTGGACCGACCTCGCCGCCGCAGCCGATCACTACCGGTCACGCCCTTCAGCGCGTGAAAGCCACGTTCCGGTTCACGGCCCGAGAACGCATCGCCCCTGACCGCGCACCTCTCGGCATGAAGCGGACACAAGACGTCGCGACGCCTCTTTCGACCCGAGCGAAACCACGCCTGCCCGGAAGAAATCAGGGGATCACGTTCGGCTGAGATACGGCTTCTCACGCCGGGGCAGTCTGAGCCGTAGGCTGGTGTGATGCCGGACGCCGACCCGGGGGGTACGTCGGCGTATCCGTCTCACCCCGTGCTCCCACCCGGGGCACGGGTCAGGTTATCCGCACAAGTGGTGTTCGCACCACCATGATCAGGAGACACTTCCTCCATCAGCGCCGTGCTCCGAAGATGAATGTGCAGGACGCAGTCGAATTGAAGCCGCTGAATTCCCCAGCTGTGAAGAACTGGTATTGGAGAACCGTCCGTCGCACAGTACGGTGCGGCGCTCCAGAAAGCCAGCCAGCTCTCCACGAAACCTGGGGACTGGCATGTCCATCGGGAAACCTCATCCCCGTGATGAGTCCGGGGGTGGGGTTCACCTTCGCCTGCATCCTTCTGGAGGTCCTCGAACACCCTCGCCCCGGACCAGGGGTGCAGATGGAGCTCGCCAGCACGCACTTCAGTTAGCGCGACTGCCCGCCCACCATCACGGGCTCACAGACCTGAAGGGGATTCAAGAAATGGCTGAATTCGACTCTCGCGGCACGTTCCAGAAGGCTGCAGACGAGTACGCGAAGATCCAGGACGCCTTCCCCGAGGTGATACGCGACCCGCTGCTGGCCGACATGGCGGTGAAAGAAGGCGACCGGATACTCGATCTTCCCTGCGGGACGGGCGACTCGATCGTCAAGGCAATGGAACTCGCAGGACCGACAGGACACGCCCTGGCCATCGACATCTCCCCCTCCATGATCGAAGAAGCCAAAGAAAAGGCAGAGGCCGCAGGAGTCAAGAACATCCAATTCGTCGTCGAGGGCATGGATGAGGCCCGGTTCGACGCCGCCGCGTACGACATCGTCGTGTCATCCAACGGACCCTTCTTCGCCTCAGACCTCAAAGAATTCCTGGTGAGAATGTGGGGCGCCGTCAAGCCTGGCGGCAAACTGGTCCTCATGACCTTGGGGCGCAACTTCCTCACGCCCATCTCCGGCGTCTTCTTGGACTTGGCGCAAAACAAGACCGAAGACCTGCAGGTCTCCACGCCCTGGCGCATCACAGAAGACATCCTCTTCCTGAGGAAGCTTCTCGAAGAGGTGACGGACGGGCAGCGGATCAAGCTCACCCACCGGGACGCCGTAATGAATTACGAGACAGCCGACGGAGGCTGGAACCTCCTGATGGGTACCGCATTCAGGAACTACACCCTGAAGATGTCACCAGAGCACCAGGCTGAAATCGAGGCGGAAATGAAGGAGTGGATGCGGACCAACCGCCAGTTCTCTGCGACCTGCAGCTTCAACAACATCACCGTCACCAAAGACGATGCGTGAAGTGAACGCTGTCAACTCTCCCGGCCTGCCCGTCACAGGGGCGTTGCGTGAGGGGGAACGGCCCGGTTCACCGGTCTCGCGAGTGACGCGGAACCATGTCCGTCGTCCGGCGAGGGGCCCGGAGGACAGCGCCGGCACGGTGCCGGTGATCACGTGGTTGCCGAGACCCGTGAGAACCGAGCGGGACCGTGCCTGCCCGAACGTCATCGTCCGTCCCTTCCGCGCCGGATCAACTGGGCTCCACTCTTGTTTCCCTCGCCCCGAACGAGGTTGCTGCCCTGCGGCGTTTCCCGATCCTGGCCACCGGTCCCCGCGATGTGCCGGGACTGCGGTATCCGGCGGTCGCGCTGCTGTGCGCGGCCGCCTCGGCGGTGCTGACCGGGGCCCGCTCGCTCATCGCGGTCAGCGAGTGGACACGGGTGCCCCGCGGTACGCGCTGGGTGTCCTCGGCCCCGCGGCCGATCCGCTCACCGGTCTGCGACCGGTGCCGCACGCCACAACGGCGCACCGTCTGCTGCAGCGTGTGGACGGTGATGTGCTGGACATCGCGATCGGCGCGTTTGCGCAGGCCAGAACACCATCCCCGACCTAGTTGGAGATGAAGGCGGGGTCGGCGCGGCGGGCGATCGCGGTCGACGGCAAGGTGGTGCGCAGTTCGCGGACCAAGACCGCCACGGCGATCCACCTGCTGGCGGTGATGGACCACCACGGCGTGACCCCGACCCAGCGGCGGGTCGCCTCCGAGAGCGACGAGGTCTTCTCCTTCGCACCCCTGCTGGACGGCCTGGATCCGAAGAACTCGGTGGTGACCGCCGACGCCCTGCGCACCCAGCATGATCACGGGGCCTGTCCGACCGGCCGCGGCGCTCACCGCCGGGCAGGATCGGACGTCGTGTCCCAGGCTCGGCTGGGCGACGGTCACTTGACGATTCTGGAGGGTCGGGCCCGCTGAACCTGTCCCCGGCTCGAACGCTGCGGTCCCACCACACACGACCTACTTGGTCCTCCTCCACAGGAGGGGGGCCAAGTTCCGTTGACGTCGAGTCACCCCACTGCCTCCCAATCCTGGAGAACGCCATGTTCCGTCGTCTGTTCACCTCGGAGTCCGTGACCGAGGGTCACCCCGACAAGATCGCTGACCAGATCAGCGACGCCATTCTCGATGCGCTCCTGCGGGAGGACCCCGAGTCCCGTGTCGCTGTGGAGACGCTCATCACGACCGGCCTGGTGCACGTGGCCGGAGAGGTCACGAGCAAGGCGTACGCGCCGATCGCCCAGCTGGTGCGCGAGAAGATCCTGGACATCGGCTACGACTCGTCGAAGAAGGGCTTCGACGGGGCGTCCTGCGGGGTGTCGGTGTCGATCGGCGCGCAGTCCCCGGACATCGCCCAAGGCGTGGACACCGCGTACGAGACCCGGGTCGGGGGGCCCTCCCGAAGGGACGAGGGTGATGAACTGGACCGTCAGGGCGCCGGCGACCAGGGGCTGATGTTCGGCTACGCGTCGGACGAGACGCCGGAGCTGATGCCGCTGCCGATCCACCTGGCGCACCGGCTGTCCAGGCGGCTGACCGAGGTCCGCAAGAACGGCACGATCCCCTACCTCCGCCCCGACGGCAAGACCCAGGTCACCGTCGAGTACGACGGCGACAAGGCGGTCCGTCTGGACACCGTCGTCGTTTCCTCGCAGCACGCCAGCGACATCGACCTGGAGTCCCTCCTCGCCCCCGACATCCGCGAGTTCGTCGTCGAGCCGGAGCTGAAGGCCCTCCTGGACGACGGCATCAAGCTGGAGACCGAGGGCTACCGCCTGCTGGTCAACCCGACCGGCCGCTTCGAGATCGGCGGTCCGATGGGCGACGCCGGCCTGACCGGCCGGAAGATCATCATCGACACCTACGGGGGCATGGCCCGCCACGGCGGCGGCGCGTTCTCCGGCAAGGACCCCTCCAAGGTCGACCGCTCCGCCGCCTACGCGATGCGCTGGGTCGCCAAGAACGTCGTCGCCGCGGGGCTGGCCTCCCGCTGCGAGGTCCAGGTGGCCTACGCCATCGGCAAGGCCGAGCCGGTGGGCCTGTTCGTGGAGACCTTCGGCACCGCCAAGGTGGATACCGACCGGATCGAGAAGGCCATCGCCGAGGTCTTCGACCTCCGCCCGGCGGCGATCATCCGCGACCTGGACCTGCTGCGCCCGATCTACTCGCAGACGGCCGCCTACGGCCACTTCGGCCGGGAGCTGCCCGACTTCACCTGGGAGCGCACCGACCGCGTCGAGGCGCTGCGCAAGGCAGCGGGTGCCTGACATGCGAATCGTTGTCACAGGGTCCATTGCCACCGACCATCTGACGACTTTCCCGGGCCGCTTCAGCGAACAATTGCTGCCCGAGCAGCTCGCCAGCGTCTCGCTGTCCTTCTTGGTGGACGATCTCCAGATACGCAGGGGCGGAGTCGCCGCGAACATCGCCTTCGGCCTCGGCCTGTTCGGAGTCACTCCCCTGCTAGTCGGTGCCGTGGGCACTGACTTCGCCGAGTACGGCGCCTGGTTGCGCATGCACGGGGTCGACATCAGTCATGTGAAGGTGAGTGAGCAGTCCCAGACGGCCAGATTCACTTGCATCACTGACAGGGACCAGAACCAGATCGCCGCCTTCTACCCGGGTGCCATGGCCGAAGCGCGGCGCATCAGCTTGGTTGACATCACAGCGAGTTGGGGCAGACCCGCCCTCGTCGTCATTGCGCCGGACGACCCTCTAGCCATGCAGCACCACACTTCCACGAGTCGACGGCTGAACATTCCGTACGCCGCAGATCCCTCGCAACAACTGGCCCGCCTGGAAAACGAGGAGACCCGTCGGCTCATCGATGGAGCGCAGTTGCTCTTCAGTAACGAATACGAGGCCGCGCTCCTGTGTGAACGCACCGGATGGACCGAGCAACAGGTGCTGGATCGCGTGGGCACCTGGATCACTACCCGAGGTGCGAACGGGGTGACGATCTCCACCCGGGGAGAAGCAGTCCTCACCATCCCTGCCGTGCCGTCCGAGAAGGCTGTCGATCCCACGGGTGTGGGTGACGGCTTCCGCGCGGGATACCTCGTTGGCGTGTTACGCGGCCTGTCCAAGGAGAGGGCGGCTCAGTTGGGCTGTGCCTTGGCCACCACTGTTCTGGAAACGGTGGGGACCCAGGAGTACCGAGTGAGCGGTGACCTGTTGGCACGTGTCGCAGACGCATATGGCGCAGGCGCCTCCGTGGACATCGCGCGCTGTGTGGAGGTGCCGGGGTGACGGCTTCTTCCGATGCCCTCCGCGAGGCGTTCGCCACGCGGGTGGTGGTCGCTGATGGGGCGATGGGTACGATGCTCCAGGCGCAGGATCCGACTCTCGACGATTTCGAGGACCTCGAGGGCTGCAACGAGATCCTCAACCTCA
>JAAXOU010000230.1 GCA_012396115.1 Streptomyces somaliensis DSM 40738
CGGCGTACCCCGGGCCGGGGCCGCCCCGGGGGGGCGGCGCCGGATCGCGGCGGGGTCCTCAGCGGCTCTCGGGACCCGCGAGGTGGCGGGCGATGACCACGCGCTGGATCTGGTTGGTGCCCTCGACGATCTGCAGGACCTTCGCCTCGCGCATGTAGCGCTCCACCGGGAAGTCGGCGGTGTACCCGTACCCGCCGAGCACCTGGACGGCGTCGGTGGTGACCTTCATCGCGGCGTCCGTGCAGAACAGCTTGGCCATCGCCGCCTGGCGGGAGAACGGCCGGCCCGCGTCGCGCAGCCGGGCCGCGGCCAGGTAGAGGGAGCGGCCCGCCTCGATCTGCGTGGCCATGTCGGCGAGCATGAAGCGCAGCCCCTGGAAGTCCGCGACGGGCCGGCCGAACTGGCGCCGCTCCCCCGCGTACGCGACGGCCGCGTCGAGCGCCGCCTGGGCGACGCCGACGGCGCAGGCCGCGATGCCGAGGCGCCCGGAGTCCAGTGCCGACAGGGCGATCGCGAAGCCCTGCCCCTCCTCGCCGATGCGGCGGGAGTCGGGGACGCGGACGCCGTCGAAGTGGAGCTGCGCGGTGGGCGAGCCCTTCATGCCCATCTTCTTCTCGGGGGCGGCGGCGGTGAGCCCCTCGACGTCGCCGGGGACGAGGAACGCCGTGACGCCGCGGGGGCCCTCGGCGCCGGTGCGGGCCATCACGGTGTAGAAGTCGGCGACGCCGCCGTGGGTGATCCACGCCTTGGTGCCGGTGACGACCCAGTCGTCGCCGTCGCGGACGGCCCTGGTGCGCAGCGAGGCCGCGTCGGAGCCGGAGGACGGCTCGGACAGGCAGTAACCGCCGAGGAGGCCGCCGCCGAGCATGGCGGGCAGGTGCTCGGCCTGCTGCTCCTCGGTGCCGAACCCGGCGAGGCCGTGGCAGGCGAGGGTGTGGACGCTGGCGCCCAGGCCGACGGTGAGGCGGGCGGCCGCCAGCTCCTCCAGGGCCTGGAGGTACACCTCGTACGGCTGGTCGCCCCCGCCGTGGCCGGAGTCGTAGGGAAGGCCGAGCAGGCCCGCCTCGGAGAGGACGGAGAAGACCTCGCGCGGGAAGTGCCCGGCCTCCTCCTCCTCGGCCGCCCGGGGGGCGATCTCCCCCTGGACGATGTCGCGCACCAGGGCGATCAGATCCCTGGACTCCTCGGTGGGCAGCTGGCGGTCCACCGGCTGCGGGGCGCGGTCGGGCATTGCGGCGCTCTCCTCCTTGTCGGGCGCTGCGGCGGGCGCACGCGAAGGGGTGGGCGGCGCCGCCGGGTCTCACTGCTGCGCCGATGTCACCCTTCCGGATTACGGAAACGGCAGTTCAGCGGCTGTGGCGGCATGAGTATGCCCGATCGGGTGGCTTCCGTCACCAACGGCAAGACACCCTTCGGTAACGCTCGTTCACCGTCCGGCGGGCGGGAGGGGCCGGGGAGGTCAGAAGAGGCCGGCCTGTGTGACGAACATGGCGACGACGACGACGAGGACCCAGCCGAGGATCTGCTCGAGCACGTCGGGGCCGTCGTCCTGGGGGCCTCCGGTGCGGGCGCGCAGGAAGGGGGCGGCGGCGGCGTTCGCGGTCATGGGCATCTCGCTGTCGTCGTACGGCTGTGGTGGTCCCGTGCCCTTCCACAGTGCCAGCGGAGGGGCCTCCGTGGGGAGAGACGTTCCTCACGCTCCCGGCGCCCCGCCGGCCTCAGCGCACGCCCGCGGCCGCGAGGGCCCGCAGCTGGGCGGGGGTCGCCTCGGCGGGCCAGTACAGGTAGCAGACGCCGCCCGTGCCGGAGGCGACGCCGCCGGAGGCGTCGTACCGCTTGGTGCGCAGCCAGACGGTCTCCCACTCGCGCCGCCGGTAGACGCGGCGGACGGCCTGGTTGGCGGGTGACGCCGGGTCGTTGGCGATCACGTCGCCGTCGGCCGTGAAGCCGGTCACGACCATCAGGTGGCCGGCGGTGCCGTAGCCGGCGCCGGCCAGCTCGCCCTCCAGGAAGGACTGCGAGGTGATGACGGGGATGCCGGCCCCGACGAGGCCCTCCAGGTCGGTGAGCGAGCGCAGCCGGGTCACGACGGCGTTCATGTCGTCGTAGGTGGCGGCGTAGGCGGCGTTGAAGGGCCAGTTGCCGCAGCCCTGGTACTGGCTGTCGTACGTGGCGCGGGCGGCGTGGCAGACCTGCGGGTCGGCGTAGGCCGGGTCGACCCAGGCCAGTTCGCGGGCGGTGGGGCGGCGGCCCCAGTACTCGACGGCCATCTGCGAGGAGGTGGGGCTGCACCACGCCTCGCCGCCGTTGTCGTACTCGGGGTACTGGCCGATGTGGGTGTTCTGGGAGTAGCGCGGGACGGCCAGCTCGCGGACCACCCGGTGCTCGGCGGCGGGGACGGTGAAGCGGTCCGGTACGTCGGAGGCCATGGCGCCCAGCCGCCACACCGTCGGCGTGCGGCCGCTGCCCGGCGCGCGGTGGAGGGTGACGCGGAGCCGGTACGACGTGGGGCGCGGCCCGCCCGCCGGGTCGTCCACCGCGACGGTGTCGGTCCGCACGCTGGTCCGCCCGTCGCCCTGGCCGTCGACCGAGGCACGGCGGATGTCGCCGTCGCCGGCGGCCCAGCGGGCCATCACGTACCACGGCGAGTCGGTGCCGTCCGGATAGCCGGCGGACAGTTCGACGGTGATCCAGGTCCCGGCGGGCGTGTCGGCGTTCCACGAGGCGATCAGCTCGGTCGCGGGGGCGGCCGGGGCGTGGCGGGGGGCCGTGAGGCGGGCGCGCACGGCTCCGACGAGGGCGTCCCGCACGCCTTCGACGGCGCGGTCCGGGTCGATCCGGGGCGCGGCGACGGCGAGGGAGGCGACGGGTTCGTACCCGGTGACCTCGCGGGAGCCCTCGCGCAGGACGAGGGCGTGGCCGGGCGGGACGCGCTTGACGCCGGCGTACGGGGTGGAGTCGCGCAGCGCCTCGGGGGTCTCGGGGCAGGCGAGGAACGCGGCGAGGTGCCCGACGTCGAGCTGCGCCTCGACGAGGTCGGCGAGGGGCAGCGCGGCGGTCGCGTAGGCGGTGCCGCCGGCCCAGGGGGTGTGGAAGACGGGGCGGGCGCCGGCGAGGTCGGAGGCGACGGTGACGCGGCGGCCGGTCCGGACGACGGCGGTGTAGCTGCCGTGCCAGGCGGTGAGGTGGCGCAGCGCGCCGCCGCGCGCGGCGAACAGGCCGGCCCTCAGCTCCTCGTCGGAGGCCGCGCAGCAGCCGAGGACGGCGAGGCGGGCGGCGGGGTCGACGGTGACGACGCGCACCTCGTCGGGGCGCCAGTCGCCGACGGCCCACAGGGGGTCCGGACCGTCCCACAGGAGCTGTCCGCCGACCGGCTGCACGGTGGCGCCGTCGTCGGCGGGGACGGCCGCACCCCTGGTGCCGAAGCTCGTGGCGGCACTGCTCCACCCCACCAGCCAGCGCATCGCCGCCTCCACAGCCCGTGGACATCTTCAGCCACTCGCGGCCCGTCCGGCGCGCGCCGCGGCGGCGGCTGGTGCGACGGGGGAGCCGACGGGGGACATGCTGCCACGGAGGCGGCGCACGGGGGGTCGCCGGGGCGGCTCGTACGCAAACGGGAACGCGCCCTTGGCGGTTGGCGGGGCGGGGGCGGTGCGCGCGGGGGGTCGGCCGGCCCCCTCCCGAGCCCGGCGGAGGGGCCGCGCCGGGGGTGGGGGACGAGGGGGCGGGCAGCTCGATCCACAGGCACTATCCGGCCATTCTTCGCTCTCCGCCCGTCCGGCACACCCGCTGGGCTGCGGCTCCACCCGGGGCCGGGCGTGCGGTCCGGAGGACATCGTTCACCCCCCGGACCGGACCGCCGCCCGCGGGGAGCGGGGCGGCGGCATCCCCCAGCCCACTGGTTCCCGCCAGCGGGCCGACCCACGCGGTCCCATCGAATCCCTCCCCGGCGGCACCGGCCAGAGCGCACGGGCGGGCGCACGACCACACGCCGGGAGCACGGCGGCGCGGGGCCGAGCGCGTTGGATTCCCGTATGCACAACAATCCCGCCAGAGGAGAGAACACCCCTTAACGGTCGGGATGCGGCGAACTACGCTGGGTTGACGAATGCCGCGCGCTCCGACCGGCTGCGCGGCAGCCGTCTGGGTGTCGAGGGGTGGCGCATGTCCAGAGAGCTACGCGGACCGAACGAGAAGCTCGGCACCGTTCTCGCCCTCGCCGGGATCAGCAACGCCGGGCTGGCCCGACGCGTCAACGACCTGGGGGCGCAGCGCGGCCTGACCCTGCGCTACGACAAGACGTCGGTGGCCCGCTGGGTGTCGAAGGGGATGATCCCGCAGGGGGCCGCGCCCCACCTCATAGCCACCGCGATCGGGCAGAAGCTCGGGCGCCCGGTGCCGCTGCACGAGATAGGCCTGGCCGACGCCGACCCGGCGCCCGAGGTGGGGCTGGCGTTCCCGCGGGACGTGGGCGAGGCGGTGAGGTCGGCGACGGAGCTGTACCGGCTGGACCTGGCGGGGCGCCGCGCGGGCGGGGGCGGCATCTGGCAGTCCCTGGCCGGTTCCTTCGCGGTGAGCGCGTACGCGGTGCCCGCGTCGCGGTGGCTGATCACGCCGGCCGACCCGTCCGTGGAGCGGACGGCCCCGCGCCCGGAGGGCGGCGCGGCCCCGGGCGCCCGGGTCGGTGCGGCGCCCGTCGCGGCGGTCGAGGAGTCCCTCGCGGAGGGCGTGCCCGCGCGCGTGGGCCACAGCGACGTGGCCAAGCTCCGGGAGGCCGCCGAGGACGCCCGCCGCTGGGACTCCAAGTACGGCGGCGGCGACTGGCGCTCCTCGATGGTGCCCGAGTGCCTGCGCATGGACGCGGCGCCGCTGCTCCTCGGCTCGTACTCGGACGAGGTCGGCCGCGCCCTGTTCGGCGCGACCGCCGAACTGACCCGGCTGGCCGGGTGGATGGCCTTCGACACCGGCCAGCAGGAGGCCGCCCAGCGGTACTACATCCAGGCGCTGCGCCTGGCGCGCGCGGCGGCGGACGTGCCGCTCGGCGGCTACGTCCTGGCGTCGATGTCGCTGCAGGCCACCTACCGGGGCTTCGCCGACGAGGGCGTGGACCTGGCCCAGGCGGCCGTGGAGCGCAACCGCGGCCTGGCCACGGCGCGCACCATGTCCTTCTTCCGCCTCGTCGAGGCCCGCGCCCACGCCAAGGCCGGGGACGCGGCGGCCGCCGGGGCGGCGCTGAAGGCCGCCGAGGGGTGGCTGGAGCGGTCCCGGGACGGCGACGCCGACCCCTCGTGGCTGGGCTTCTACTCGTACGACCGGTTCGCCGCCGACGCCGCCGAGTGCTACCGCGACCTGAAGGCGCCGCACCAGGTGCGCAGGTTCACCGAGCAGGCCCTGTCGCGCCCGACGGAGGAGTACGTGCGGTCCCACGGGCTGCGGCTGGTCGTCAGCGCGGTGGCGGAGCTGGAGTCGGGGAACCTCGACGCCGCCTGCGCGGCCGGCACGCGCGCGGTGGAGGTGGCCGGGCGCATCTCCTCGGCCCGCACCACGGAGTACGTGCGGGACCTGCTGCACCGCCTGGAGCCGTACGGCGACGAGCCGCGCGTGGCGGAGCTGCGCGAGCGGGCCCGGCCGCTGCTGACCGCCCCGGCGTAGGGGCCGGCGCGGGTCCCCGCGGCGCCGGCGGGGTGCCGGGGCCCGCCCGCCCGGTGCGGTCCGCCTCCCACCGCCGTGCGCGCCTGGTTTAGCGGTGCCGCCGGCGGGCCAGTGCACTATCGGGGTGGGAGGTGGCACAGGTGTCCGGGTTCGGCGGCGCGTTCGACTGCGACGTCCTGGTGGTCGGCGCGGGGATCGTCGGGCTGTCGACGGCGTACGCGCTGTCGCGGGCCGCCCCCGGCACGCGCGTGACGGTCCTGGAGAAGGAGCCCGGTCCCGCCCGCCACCAGACCGGCCGCAACAGCGGCGTCGTCCACAGCGGCGTCTACTACCGCCCCGGCTCCCTCAAGGCGCGCTTCGCGGTGCGGGGCGCGGCCGAGATGGCGGAGTTCTGCGCCGAGCACGGGCTGCCCCACGAGGTCACCGGGAAGCTGATCGTCGCCGTCGACCGCTCCGAGCTGCCCCGGCTGCACGCCCTGGCCCAGCGCGGCCGGGAGAACGGCATCCCGGTGCGCGAGCTGGGCCCGGCACAGATCGACGCGTACGAGCCGGAGGTGCGGGGCGTCGCCGCCCTCCACGTCGGCACGACGGGGATCTGCGACTACGGCGCGGTGGCGGCGCGGCTCGCGGCGGAGTCCGGCGCCCGGGTGCGGTACGGGGCGCGGGTCACCGCCGTCGAGCGGCACCCCCGGGGCGTGGCGGTGCGCACGGCGGACGGCTCCGTGGTGCGCGCGCGGGCGCTGGTGAACTGCGCGGGCCTGCACTGCGACGCGGTGGCGCGGCTCGCGGGGGACGAGCCGGGCGTGCGGATCGTGCCGTTCCGGGGCGAGTACTACGCGCTGGCCCGGCCGGAGCTGGTGCGGGGCCTGGTGTACCCGGTGCCGGACCCGGCGTTCCCGTTCCTCGGGGTGCACCTGACGCGCGGCGTCGACGGGGGCGTCCACGTCGGGCCGAACGCGGTGCCCGCCCTGGCCCGCGAGGGGTACGGCCGGCTCGTCGTGCGCCCCCGGGAGCTGGCCGGGACGCTGGCCTGGCCCGGTACCTGGGCGGTGGCCCGGCGGCACTGGCGGTACGGGGCGGGCGAACTGCGCAGGTCGCTGTCGAAGGCGGCCTTCACAGAGGCGGTGCGGCGGCTGCTGCCCGCGGTGACCGCCGCCGACCTGCGGTCGGCCCCGGCGGGTGTGCGGGCGCAGGCGGTGCTGCGGGACGGGACGCTGGTGGACGACTTCCTGATCCGGGAGGCGCCGCGCACGGTGCACGTGCTGAACGCCCCCTCGCCCGCGGCGACGGCCTGCCTGCCGATCGGGCGGGAGGTGGCCCGGCGGGTCCTGGCTCACCTGGCCGGGTAGGGGACCCGGGGAGGGTTCGTAGAATCGAGGGCACTGTGTCCGAGAAGCCCGCGTCGAGCACGCGCCCCACGAACCCCGTCCCCGCCGGGCCCGGCGCCCCGGGAGCGCCCGCGGCCGCTCCCCCGGCGTCCGCGCCCGGGGCGG
>JAAXOU010000231.1 GCA_012396115.1 Streptomyces somaliensis DSM 40738
CTCGACGACGCCGCCCTCGCCCTGGACGACCTCCAGGATGACCGCGGCGGGCGTGCCCACCCCGCTGTCGGGGTCGGTGACCAGGCTCTCCAGCAGCCGCGCCGACAGCTCCCCGGACCGGCCGCCGAGCTCCAGGATCAGTCCGCGCTCCAGGCACGCCGCGCGGAGCGCCCGGGCGCGCACGGGGTCGCCGGGCGGGACGCCGTTGCGGTCGGGGGCGCCGTCCGGGTCGACCAGTTCGACGCCGATCATCAGCCCGCGCCCGCGCACCTCGCCGAAGGACGGGTCGGCGGCCGCGATCCCGCGCAGGCCGTGCCGGATCCGCTCGCCCAGTTTCAGCGCCCGTTCGGCCAGTTGCTCCTCGGCGACCGTGCGCAGGGCGATCTCCCCGGCGACCATGGCGAGCGTGTTCCCGCGGAAGGTCCCCGTGTGGTGGCCGGGGCGCCAGGTGTCGAGCTCGGGGCGGTACGCGATGAGCGCGAGCGGCAGCCCGCCGCCGACGGCCTTGGAGATGACGAGGACGTCGGGCGTGACCCCGGCACGTTCGCAGGCCCAGTAGCGGCCGGTGCGGCCGACGCCGGTCTGCACCTCGTCGACCACGAGGACGATGCCGTGCTCCGCGGTGATCCGGCGGACCTCCCGCAGCCACGCGTCCGGGCCCTCGACGACGCCGCCCTCGCCCTGGACGACCTCCAGGATGACCGCGGCGGGCGTGCCCACCCCGCTGTCGGGGTCGGTGACCAGGCTCTCCAGCAGCCGCGCCGACAGCTCCCCGGACCGGCCGCCGTCACCGGTCCCGAACGGGCAGCGCAGACCGTACGGGTAGGGGAGGCGGGTCACCGGGAGGCCGTCCGCGCCGTCCGCGCAGCTCATCCGGGGCGGCCCGGAGACGGCGGACGCGCCGAGCGTCATGCCGTGGTAGGCGCCGGTGAAGGCGACGACCCCGCGCCGGCCCGTCGCGTGCCGGGCCAGCTTCAGGGCCGCCTCGACCGCGTCCGTGCCGGCCGGGCTGCAGAAGTGCAGCCGGGCCGCGTCCCGCAGGCCGCCGGGCAGCCGGCGGAGCAACTCCCCGGAGAAGGAGTCCTTCTGAGGGGTGATCATGTCCAGGGTGTGCAGGGGTGCGCCGGATTCGAGGACCGACCGGAGGGCCGCGACGGTGGCGGGGTGGTTGTGCCCCAGCGCGAGGGTGCCGGCGCCGGAGAGGCAGTCCAGGTAGGTGCGCCCGTCGGCGCCGGTGACCACCGCGCCGGCGGCGCGCACCGGGGCGACTGGCAGGGTGCTCGCATAGGTACGGGCGGAGGACTCGCGTCGCTCCTGGCGCTGGAGGAGTTCGGCGCGCAGCGCACCGTTCGGCATGGCGGACGCCCTTCGGTCGTGTTGCGGAGGTCGCGCCCGGGGCGCGCACGCGGCGGACGCGGCGGGAGGGGCCCGCCGTCGGCTACGGGAAGTTAGGTTAGCCTAACCTGCAAAGAGATCAAGGGGTCCATGCCGGCGCATTCCGTATGCAGGGGGCGCCAACTGGCTTGAAAGCGCCCCCTGTTGGGCGGACCGGTCGCACGTCTCCGCAGGCGGCGGCGGTGCGCCGCGGCGGCCCGCGCCCGGCCGCCGGGCCGCGCCCGACCCGAACGCGCCGTTCCTACTCCGGCAGCGGCAGCCGCACCGACCGCCCCGGTTCGATCGACACCGCGGTCCCGGGCAGCTCGATGTCGATCGGCGCGACCCCCGACTCCGGCACCGCCACGTGCAGGCTCCCCGGCGTCACCCGCAGCCGCACCCCCCAGTGCCCGTGGAACCTCAGTGTGAACGCGTACTCGGACAGCTCCGGCAGCCGCACCGGGTCCAGCCGCAGCACCCCGCCCCGCGTGTCCAGCCCCGTCAGCCCCCGCTGCACCAGGTCCAGCGTGCCCGCCATCGCACCCAGGTGGACGCCCTCCCCGGTCGTCCCGCCGTGCAGGTCCGCGATGTCCGCCTCCAGCGCCTCCTGGCAGAACTCCCACGCCCCCGCCCGCCGGACCCGGGCCAGCACCCACCCGTGCACCAGCACGCTCAGCGTCGAACCGTGGCTCGTGCGCCGCAGGTAGTAGTCGACGGTCCGCCACCACGTCCCGTCGTCCAGCACGTGCCCCAGCCGCCGCAGCAGCCCCCGCAGCTCCGCCGGCGGGAACAGGTAGCCCAGCATCAGCACGTCCGCCTGCTTGGACGCCCGGTAGCGGTTGACCGTGTCGCCCTCCGCCTCCAGGATCCGGTCCAGCCGCCGGATGTCCCCGTACGCGTGCCGCAGCCCCTCCCAGTCCAGTTCGGCTAGCTCCCCGTACCCGTGGAACTGGCTGATCACCCCGTCGTGGAACGGCACGTACAGCCGCCGCGACACGTCCTCCCAGAGCGCCAGCTCGCCGTGGTGCAGCCCGATGCGCTCCTCCAGCTCCCGCCGCCGCGGCTCCGGCAGCCCCGCCATCAGCTCCAGCGCCCGGACCAGCACCCAGGCCGCCGTCACGTTCGTGTACGCGTTGTCGTCCAGGCCCGGCCCGCGAGCCCCCGGATACGCGTCGTGGTACTCGTCGGGTCCCATCACCCCGCGGATCCGGTACCGGTCCAGCCCCTCGTCGTACTCCGCCGAACCCGCCCAGAACCGGGCGATCTCCAGCAGCATCTCCGCGCCCCTGGTGTGCAGGAACTCGTCGTCGCCGGTCGCCTCCCAGTACCGCCACACGTTGTACGCGACGGCCGAGCCCACGTGGTGCTGGAGGTGCGAGTGGTCCGGCAGCCAGCGCCCCGAGAGCGGGTTGAGGTGCAGCCGCTGCGTCTCCTCCCGGCCGTCGCTGCCGCTCTGCCACGGGTACATCGCCCCCGTCCGGCCCGCGTCCCGCGCCGCGGCCCGCGCGCGGTCCAGCCTCCGGTGCCGGTAGGCCAGCAGCGCCCGAGACACCTCCGGGAAGTGCAGGTTCAGGTACGGCAGCACGAACAGCTCGTCCCAGAACACGTGCCCCCGGTACGCCTCCCCGTGCAGCCCGCGCGCCGGCACGCCCACGTCCAGGTCCGCCGTGTGCGGCGAGAGGGTCTGCAGCACGTGGAACAGGTGCAGCCGCAGGATGCGCCCCGCCCCGCCCGGCACCTCCAGCTCGGCCCGCCGCCACAGCTGCTGCCACGCCGCCCGGTGCGACGCCAGCAGCCCGCCGAAGCCGTCCGCCCGGCCCACCCGGTCCACCGCCGCGTGCAGCGGGTCGGAGATCGCCGGGTCGCGCGAGGTGTGCAGCGCCACCACCTTGTCGACCACCACCGTCGCGCCCGGCGCCAGCGCCAGCCGGTACCGCTGCGCCACCCGCCCGTCGCCGTGCACCACCTCGGCGCCCTCCGGCGCCGTCGTCCGCGCGGCCAGCCCGATCCGCACGTCGGAGGCGGCCGTGCGGCAGCGCAGCCACACCCGGCCGTCCTCCGTCTCGCCGGTCGCCACGTCCTTCAGGTGCCGCGACGCCAGCTGCCGGTACCGCGCCACGCCGGTGTTGGCGACCGCGCCGTCCAGCGCGGCCTCCACCTCCAGCGTCCCCGCCCAGTTCTCGGCGGTGAACTCCGTGCGCAGCGCCGCCAGGTGCGGGTCGCCCATGTGGACCAGGCGCAGCTGGCGCACCGCCAGCCGCCGCCCGGAGTCGTCCTCGTACCGGCTGCACCGCTCCAGGACGCCGCCGCGCAGGTCGAGGGTGAGGGCGTGGTCGGTGAGGAACTCGTGCGCCGGGGCCAGCCACGGCCCGGGCTCCGCGCCGCCGGCCACCCGGTAGCGCACGGGCAGCCAGTTCGGCAGGTTCACCATGTCCTCGTTCTCGACGCGCCGCCCCGCCACCTCCGACACCAGCCGGTCGTAGCAGCCCGCCGCGTACGTCCCCGGGTAGTGCGTCCCGTCCGCGTCGCACTCCGGGAGCGCGCCACGCGTCGCGAAGTAGCCGTTGTTCAGGGTGCACAGCGCCTCCCGCAGCGCCTCGCGCTCGGCTGAGTACCCCTCGAACCCCCAGGTCCAGTCGCTCACGACGGCCGCGCCCCCCGGGCGGCGAGCAGCTCCGCCGGATCCGCCACGACGAGGTCGGCGCCGTGGTGGCGCAGCGCCTCCGCCGTGCCCGGGGAGGCCGCCCGGTCGACGCCCACCACCGGCGAGAACCCGCCGCGCCGCCCCGCCTCCACCCCCACCGGCGCGTCCTCCACCAGGGCGCACCGCCCGGGCGGCACGCCGAGCCGCCGCGCCGCCTCCAGGAACAGCGCCGGGTCCGGCTTGCCGGGCAGCCCCAGCCGGGCCGCCTCCACCCCGTCCACCACGGCGTCGAACAGGCCGAGCAGCCCGGCCCGCTCCAGCAGCTCTCGGGCGTGCCGGGAGGCCGACGACGCCGCCGCCGGCACCCCCGCCCCGCGCAGTGCCCGCAGCAGCCGCACCGAGCCCGGGTAGGCGTCCACGGGGCGCTCGCGCAGCCACCGGGTGAAGTGCCGCTCCTTGTCGGCGGCGACGGCCTCCACGGCGGCCGGGTCCGCGGACAGCCCGCGCGACGCCAGGAACGCCGCCGCCCCGTCCCGCCGGGAACGCCCGTCCACGTACCGCCGGTACTCCCCGGCCGCGTCGAACGGCCGCCGCGCCGGGGCGTCCGCCGCCCCGGGCGGCAGACCGCGCAGGTACGCGTCGAAGGCCGCCTTCCAGGCCGCCGCGTGAACCCGCGCGGAGTCGACGAGCACCCCGTCGGTGTCGAACACGACGGCCCGCGCGGACCGCAGTGCGGGGACCACCGGGCCGCGGTCCGTGCCTGGGCTCATGGCGGCGTCTCCTCGCGTCGATCGGCCGCGCCCGCGCCCGGCGGCGCCGGGGCGTCCGGTACGGGCGCGGAGAACGGGCTCCACCGTCCATCATGGCCCGGTCCCCGCCGCGGGGACGCCCGTGCGGGGCCATGAGGGGCACGCCGCCCGCCCCGGCCCCGCCGCCGGCTCAGCCCACGGCCTCCGCGAGCAGCCCCGCCGCCTCGGCGACCAGCGCGTCGTCGGCCGCGGCGTCCGGGGCGAACCGGGTCGTCAGGACGGCCAGCACCACCGGTGGCCGGCCGGGCGGCCAGGCGACGCCCGCGTCGTTGTTGCCGCCGTACCCGCCGCCGCCGGTCTTGTCGGCCAGCAGCCAGTCCGCGGGAAGCCCCTTGCGGAACCGCTCGTCGCTCGTCCGGTTGGCGAGCATCCACCGCGTCAGCCGCTCCCGGTCGTGCGCGGCCAGCACGTTCCCGAGGAGCAGCCGCCCGTACGTCCGGCCGATCGCGCGCGGCGAGGTCGTGTCGGTGACCCGCCACGGCTCGGCGGAGTTCAGCTCCGGCTCCCAGCGGTCCAGGCGGGTGACGCCGTCCCCGACGGACCGGCAGAACCGGGTCACCGCGGCCGGTCCGCCCAGCTCGCGCAGCAGCAGGTTGCCGGCCGTGTTGTCGCTGCGGGTGAGGGTGGCGTCGCAGAGCTCGGCGACGGTCATCCCGTTCGCCAGGTTCTCCGGCAGCCCGGTGACGGGGGAGAAGCCCGACTCCCTCACGTACCGCTCGGTGTAGTGCAGGCGCCTGGCCAGCACCTCGCCGTCCCGGTCCAGGTCCCGCAGCACGGCGGCGACGGCGAGCGTCTTGAACAGCGACGCCATCGGGAAGCGCTCGTCCGCCCGGTACGCCACCGTCCGCCCGGTCCCCGTGTCGTGGGCGAACGCGCCGAGCCGCGCCTCGTGGGTCCGTTCGAGCGCCCGCAGCCGTCCTCCGACGCGTTCCCCCCGCCCGGGCGCCGCGTGCGCGGGTGCGGCGGTCGCGACGGCGGCGGCCAGCGCGGCCCCCACCCCCGCGGTCAGGACGGTGCGGCGGTCCGGGCGGGCGCCGGTGGAGTTCATGAGGTGGATCCCTTCGGCTCGGGCGGCGGGAGGACACCGGTCACGACGGCCCCTCGCGACACACCGGTTTCACCGGCCGCGCACTCGGCCGAAAAACGACCCCCGGCGGGTGCGATCGGCGGCCGGAGCGCCCGGGCGCGCGCCCCGCGTCCCGTCAGCCGTGCCGGGGAGGGGCCCCGGCCGCCCCGGAGCGGCGGGGCACCCGTTCCCGGCCGCCCGGAGCAACGTTTCTGCCAGGAATGCCGGATACCGTGGCGCAGTACCCGGACCGCCTCCCGGCAGGCCAGGATGCGTTCATGCGCATTTCCGTCCGGAGCGGGTCGCCGACCCGATGAGCCACAGCCGCCCGCCGTCCGCCTCCTCCCCGACCCCCGTCGAGTCCTTCGACGCGCTCTACGCCCTCGCCGCCCCCGCACGAGACCACGGGCCACTTCCACCTGCCGCCGGCGGCCCCGGTGGCGCCGCCGGCCGCCGACCCGGCGGCCGGCCGCTCCCCGGGCACGGGCACCGCCACCCTCGCCGTCCTCCTCATAGGGCCCGCCGGTGCCGGGAAGACGACCGTCGCCCGGTACTGGGCGCGCCACCGCCGCACCCCGACCGCCCACATCAGCCTCGACGACGTGCGCGAATGGGTGTGCTCCGGGTTCGCCGACCCCCAGTCCGGGTGGAACGACCAGTCCGAGGCCCAGTACCGGCTGGCCCGCCGCACCTGCGGCTTCGCCGCGCGCAACTTCCTGGCGAACGGCATCTCCTGCATCCTCGACGACGCGGTCTTCCCCGACCGCCCGGTCGTGGGCCTCGGCGGCTGGAAGCGGCACGTCGGCCCCGGCCTGCTGCCCGTGGTCCTGTTGCCCGGGCTGGAGGTCGTCCTGGAGCGGAACGCCGAGCGCAGCGGCAACCGGCGCCTCTCGGACGAGGAGGTCGCGGGCATCCACGGCCGCATGGCCGGCTGGCACGCCTCGGGCCTGCCGATCATCGACAACTCCCACTACGACGTGGAGACGACGGCCCGGGTCCTCGACGAGGTCCTGGCCCGCTCCCTGACGAGCCCGCCGAGCTGGTGACCGGCGCCCCGCGCCCCCCGGCCCGGCCCCTCCCGCGGGGCCCTCCCGCGGGGGCCCTCCGCGGGGGCGCGGCCAGATCGGAAGAGCGTCG
>JAAXOU010000232.1 GCA_012396115.1 Streptomyces somaliensis DSM 40738
CCGCCGCACCCGGCGGGACGCCCGGCGGGGCGGCCGGCGGTGGACCGGCCGGGCGCGGGACGGGGCCGGCGTGGGCGCCCCGTGCCTCGTACGACGTACCGTCCCTGTCCATCGATCCCTGCCCCCCTGAGCTGCCGGGCCGCGTACCTGTGTGCACCGGTCAATCTAGTGCCCGCGCGCGGTGCCGGGGCCGGGCGGCGCGGACGCGGGCGCCCCCCGGGGCGGCGCTATGTCCGCCGCGGACAACGGCGCCGGCCGCACCACTCCCGAACGGCGCATGCCCGGGTGCCCCGCCGGGGCCTAGCCTGCGGAGGAGAGCAGACACAGCGTCCGCAAGCACCCCGGGAGCCCCTCATGACCGAAATTCCGCAGGAGCGCCGCGTCGTCACCGCCGTCCCCGGCCCGAAGTCGCAGGAGCTTCAGGCCCGTCGCGTCGCCTCCGTCGCGGGCGGCGTCGGTTCCGTGCTGCCGGTGTTCGCCGCCCGCGCGGGCGGCGGCATCATCGAGGACGTCGACGGCAACCGCCTGATCGACTTCGGCTCCGGCATCGCCGTGACCTCCGTGGGCGCCTCCGCCGAGGCCGTCGTGCGCCGCGCCTCCGCGCAGCTGGCGGACTTCACCCACACCTGCTTCATGGTCACGCCGTACGAGGGGTACGTGGAGGTCTGCGAGGCGCTGGCCGAGCTGACGCCGGGCGACCACGCCAAGAAGTCGGCGCTGTTCAACAGCGGCGCCGAGGCCGTCGAGAACGCGGTCAAGATCGCCCGCTCGTACACCGGGCGCCAGGCCGTCGTCGTCTTCGACCACGGCTACCACGGCCGCACCAACCTCACGATGGCGCTGACCGCCAAGAACATGCCGTACAAGCAGGGCTTCGGGCCGTTCGCACCCGAGGTGTACCGCGTGCCGGTCGCCTACGGCTACCGCTGGCCGACCGGTCCGGAGAACTGCGGCCCCGAGGCCGCCGCGCAGGCGATCGACCAGATCAGCAAGCAGGTCGGCGCCGGGAACGTCGCCGCGGTCGTCATCGAGCCGGTCCTCGGCGAGGGCGGCTTCATCGAGCCGGCCAAGGGCTTCCTGCCGGCCGTGGCGGAGTTCGCCCGCGACAACGGCATCGTCTTCGTCGCGGACGAGATCCAGTCCGGCTTCTGCCGCACCGGCCAGTGGTTCGCCTGCGAGGACGAGGGCGTCGTCCCGGACCTGATCACCACCGCCAAGGGAATCGCGGGCGGTCTGCCGCTCGCCGCCGTCACCGGCCGCGCCGAGATCATGGACGCCGTGCACGCCGGCGGCCTCGGCGGCACCTACGGCGGCAACCCGGTGGCCTGCGCCGGTGCGCTCGGCGCCATCGAGACGATGAAGGAGCTCGACCTCAACGGCAGGGCCAGGCGCATCGAGGAGGTCATGAAGGGCCGCCTCGCCGCCATGCAGGAGAAGTACGAGGTCATCGGCGACATCCGCGGCCGCGGCGCCATGATCGCGATCGAGCTGGTGAAGGACCCGGCGACCAAGGAGCCGGCCCCCGAGGTCGCCGCCGCGCTGGCGAGGGCCTGCCACGCCGAGGGCCTGCTGGTCCTGACCTGCGGCACCTACGGCAACGTGCTGCGCTTCCTGCCCCCGCTGGTGATCGGCGAGGACCTGCTGAACGAGGGCCTCGACATCCTCGAGGGCGCCTTCGCGGGCGTCTGACGCGCGGGGACGTGAAGAAGGTGTGGGGGGCCGATGGCGGGTTGGAGATCCATCTGTCGGTCCTCCCCGCCGGTCGCGTAACGTCGGAGCCGATGAGAGAGGGACTCCGCTCGCAGGGGACTGCGGGCGGATCCGGGTCGGGACTTCCCCAGTTCCGCTCCGGACGTGCCACCGCGCACATTGCCGGGACTCCGCGTACCGGCGATCCTCACCGATCGGACCGCCGCCCGCCCCACACCCCCCGGGGCGAGCGGCACACCGGTCCCGACGGCCGTCCCGGAACAACCCCCCCTGTTCCGGGACGGCCGGCTTTCGTCGTGGCCCTGCTCTCCCTGTGCGGGTTCCTGCTCGTCACCTGGCAGGTGGCGGTGGACGGGCCGCTCGCCGCACTGGACGAGCGCGCCGGGCGGGCCCTGACCGGCCGCGGCCCCGAGCGGCTCGCTGAACTGGGCGCCGACCTCGGCGGCCTGCCCGTCGCCCTGCCCGTGCTGGCCGCCGCCATGGCGCACGCCGTGCGGCGCGGGCGCCGGCGGGCGGCGCTGTGCGCGGGCGCGGCCATGGCACTCGTACCGGCCCTGGTGGTCCCGCTGAAACTCCTTCTCGACCGGCCCGGCCCGCTGACCGGCGCGACGGGCCACTACCCTTCCGGCCACACGGCGACGGCGGTGGTGGCGTACGGCGCGGCGGCGCTGCTGGTGCACCGGCGCGCGCTGGTGCCCGTCGCCGCGGTGCTGACGGCGGCGACGGGAGCCGGCCTGGTGCTGCGCGGCTACCACTGGCCCCTGGACGTGGTGGGCGGGGTGCTGCTGTTCGGGGCCGGCTTCGCGGCTCTCGCCGGCCTCACCGCCCTCCGCGAGCGCCGGGACCGCGCGGGACCCGCCGGCCGCTGAGGCGGCCCCCGCGGCGGGACCGGGGCCGCCGCGGGACCTTCCCTCAACGGGGTGTCGGTGGCGGCTGCCATGCTGGTGCGCATGGATCGACGGGAAGAGCTGGCCGAGCGGGTCGGCAGGGGCGAACGGGTGAGGTTCCTGCACTTCTGGGGGCACCGCCCGCGCCCGGACGGGCGGATCGGGGCGAGCTGCCTGAGCCAGTGGTGGCCGTCGCCCTTCACGGTCGACGGCGTCGTCTACGCGACGGCGGAGCACTGGATGATGGCCGCCAAGGCCCGGTTGTTCGGCGACGCCGAGGCCGAGCGGATGGCGGTCTCGGCGGCCGGTCCGGCGCTCGCCAAGAAGGCGGGGCGGTTGGTGCGCGGCTTCGACGAGGCCGTCTGGGAGCGCGAGCGGTACGGGATCGTGGTGGCCGGCAGCCGCCACAAGTTCGCCTGCCACCCCGAACTGCTGGGCTTCCTGCTCGGCACGGGCGGGCGGGTGCTGGTGGAGGCCAGCCCGGTGGACCGCATATGGGGGATAGGGCTGGCCGCCGACGACGAGCGCGCCCACGACCCGGCCCGCTGGCGGGGCCTCAACCTGCTGGGCTTCGCGCTCATGGACGCCCGCGAGGAGCTGCGCGGGCGGTAGGGCGGCGGCCCGGCCCCGCCCCTCGGGGCGGGACCGGGCCGGGCGGGGCCGGCAGGTCAGCTGCCGGAGGACGCCATGCCCACGGCGCTGGCGAACAGCAGCAGCAGGATGCTGGGGATCAGGACGGCGGAGATGATGCCGGTGACGAGACCCGCCATGGCCGCGCCCCTGTTGGTCGCCTCGCCGCGGTTGGCCTTGCCGCGGCCGATCGCGCCGAAGATGATCGCGAGGATGCCCAGGACCACGCCGACGAGCCAGAGGGCGACGGTCAGGTTGCAGACGATGCCGATGATGCCGAGCACCAGGCCCGCGGTGCCCAGTCCGTTGCTGGGCTGCGCCGCCGGCATGCCGTAGGCGGGCGCGGGCGCCGCGTACGGCGGGGGCGGCGCGGTCGGGTAGCCGACCGGGGGCGGTGTGGGGGCGGCCGGTGCCGGGTATCCGTAACCGGGCTGCGACGGATGGCCGTTGCCGTACGGGCCGGGTCCGAAACCGCCGGGCTGCTGATACGGGTCCGACATGTGGGGTCTCCCCTCCGAGGAATCAGTCAGCCCATCGTATGGCCTGACGATCACCCCGGGACCGTGGTCCCCGGGACCGTGGTCCCCGGGACCGCGAGGACCAGGGAAGTGGCGTACGGGTCGTCGTGGTCCTGGTCGTGTCCGCCGCCACCGTCGGTTCCCTGGACGGCCGCCCAGATGATGGCGCCCAGGACCAGGACGCCGAGCACGATGCCGATCGTGCCGGTGACGATGCCCGCCGTGGCCATGGCCCCGTTGTCCGCCTCGCCCCGCTGGACGCGCTTGCGGCCGATGACGCCGAAGACGAGCGCGAGGATGCCGAGGACCACGCCGAGGCCGTACAGGAAGCAGGTCACGAGCGAGATGATGCCGATGACCATCGAGGCGATGCCCAGCCCGTTCGCCGGGCCGGGGCCCCACGCGCCGACGCCGCCGTACGTCCCGTGGTGCGGGCCGGGGTAGGACCCCGGATAGCCGTAGCCGCCGGTGGGGGGCGGCGCGGGGTAGCCGTACGGGCCGGGGGCGGGCTGCGCGGGCCCGCCGGGCGCGACCGGGGGCGGCGGCAGCCGGTCGCCCGGCACTCCGTAGCCCGCGGCGGGCATCGACGTGACGGTCGGCTGGTCGTGCCGCCCGGGCTGCGCGGTCCCGCCGCCCGGGCCGGTCCCCGGCGGCTGCGGCGGCCGGCTCCCCGGCGGCGCCCAGGGATCGTTCCGCTCGGTGTTCTCTGGCATGAGGCTCCCCCATCGTGTCCGGACATGCTAGCGATCCGCCTACGATGATCCGTGACCCGGGACGGCTCACCCACGCGGAGGACCACGATGACCGACCTGCGCCCCTTCATCGCGGGCCTGCCCAAGGCGGAACTGCACGTCCACCACGTCGGCTCGGCCTCGCCGCGGATCGTCTCCGAGCTGGCCGCCCGCCACCCCGACTCGAAGGTGCCCACGGACCCCGAGGCGCTGGCGGACTACTTCACCTTCACCGACTTCGCCCACTTCATCGACGTCTACCTGTCGGTCGTCGACCTGGTCCGCACCCCCGAGGACGTCCGGTTGCTCACCTACGAGGTCGCCCGGGACATGGCGCGGCAGAACATCCGGTACGCGGAGCTGACGGTCACCCCGTTCAGCTCGACGCGGCGCGGGATCGACGAGAAGGCGTTCATGGCGGCCATCGAGGACGCCCGCACCGCCGCCGAGACCGAGCTGGGCGTGGTCCTGCGCTGGTGCTTCGACATCCCCGGCGAGGCCGGTCTGGAGTCCGCCGAGGAGACCACCCGCCTCGCCGTGGACCTGCGGCCCGAGGGGCTGGTGTCGTTCGGTCTCGGCGGGCCGGAGATCGGGGTGCCGCGCCCGCAGTTCAAGCCGTACTTCGACCGGGCCGTCGCGGCCGGTCTGCACTCCGTGCCGCACGCCGGCGAGACGACCGGCCCGCAGACGATCTGGGACGCCCTGAACGACCTGCGCGCCGAGCGCATCGGCCACGGCACGAGCGCCCCGCGGGACCCGGCGCTCCTCGCGTACCTCGCCGAGCACCGCATCCCCCTGGAGGTCTGCCCCACCTCCAACATCGCCACCCGCGCCGTCGCCGACATCGAACGGCACCCGATCAGGGAGATGGTGGCCGCCGGGGTCCTCGTCACCGTCAACTCCGACGACCCGCCGATGTTCGGCACCGACCTGAACACCGAGTACGAGATCGCCGCCCGCCTCCTCGGCCTCGACGAGCGGGGCGTCGCCGCCCTGGCGAGGAACGCCGTCGAGGCGTCCTTCCTAGACCCGGCCGGCAAGGCGCGGATCACCGCGGAGATCGAGGCGTACACGGAGCGGTGGCTCACGCTCTGATCCGCGCCGACGATGGGGCACATGCGCACCGTCACCGCCGTGGGGCACCGGGGCGACCCGTACCGGGCCCGCGAGAACACGGTCGCCTCGATCCGCTCGGCGCTGGCCCGCGGCGCGGACGCCGTGGAGGTCGACGTCCGGCTCACCCGGGACGGCGTCCCGGTCCTGCTGCACGACGACACGCTGCGGCGGCTGTGGCGCGTCGACCGGCCCCTCGCGGCGCTGGGCCTCGCCGAGGTGCGGGAGCTGACCGGTCCGGAGGGCGTGCCGACGCTCCACGAGGCACTGGCCGCGGCGGCCCCGCACCGCGTGATGATCGACCTGCCGGGCGCCACCGAGGCGTCCGTGCGCGCCGTCCTCGGCGCCGTCCGCGAGTGCGGTGCCGAGGAGCGCGTGTACTACTGCTCCGGGGCGTCCGCCATGCTGCTCGTCCGCGCCGCCGCCCCGGCCGCCGAGATCGCCCTGACCTGGACGACCCTCGCGCCGGTCCGTCCCGTGCTGCTGGACGCGCTGTCCCCGCGCTGGCTCAACTACCGTTTCGGACTGGTCGGCGGGGCGCTCGCCGACCGGGCCCACCGCGACGGGCTGCTGGTCTCCGCGTGGACGGCCGACACCCGCAGGACGATGCGCAGGCTGATCGCCGACGGGGTGGACTCCATCACCACCAACCGCGTGGACGCGCTCGGCGCGGTCCTGGCGGAAGCCCGTGCGTGACGGGCGGGCGCGCCGGTGCCGCCCGCAGCGCGCACCCGTGACGGACGGGCGCCGGCGGCCGGTCCGGTCACACGGGCAGTGCCCGGCGTACCGTCGTGACCGGCTCCGTCAGGACCTCCAGCCGCTTGATGTGGCGGCGCACCACCAGCAGCGGGACGGCCCCGAGCACCCCGAACGACGCGTCGGCCAGCGACCACCAGAGGGGGATGCCGCGGATCGGGCCGCAGACCAGGGCGAGCGGGACGATCCCGGCGCAGGTGATCAGACCGAGGTCGACGACCCAGACGTTGCGCACGGGGTCGCGGTACGGGCCGTGGAAGGCGACCGCGGCGACGAGGTGCGCGAAGGCCAGTCGGTCGGTGCCGTAGAGCAGGAACGGGTACCGGGAGTCGGCGGCGTCCAGGCCCGTCCGGACCCGCTCGGCCCACTCCGGGAGACCGGGGAGGGCGTCGGCGACGGGTGACGCCCAGCCGGTCAGCGCGTCGTGGGCCAGGCGCGCCTCGGCGACGAGCGGGAAGGCGGTCACCCCGCTCAGCACCAGGCAGACGACGAGGAACACCAGCCACACGCGGATCCGCTTCACAAGGGCGCTCTGCTCGGTCATGTCCGCAGCGTACGCCCGTGTTCACGGGCCCCACCGGGGTTCGGCGGCCCTCCGCGCGACGGCGGGGGCGGTGGCGGCGCCCTCCGGGGAGGGGCGGGG
>JAAXOU010000233.1 GCA_012396115.1 Streptomyces somaliensis DSM 40738
CGGGGCGCGGCCCCGCCGGTTCCGGCGGCCCGTACCCGGCGCGGACGCCCGGCGCCGGCCGCCCGGAGCGGTGCCGGGGGGTTCGCCGGTCTTCGCCGACCGTGCGTGGCTGCGGGCGGATTAGCACAAATGACCGAGAATGGTTTATCCTTCATTCATGCGGTCGTGGAGGAACCCCCGACGCGCCGCGCGAGCCGCCCCGGCTGGTCCCCCCCGTCCAGCCGGGGCTCTTTCGCGTTCCGGGGTCTCCGGGGCCCCGGTTCTCCCGGATTCCCGCTCACCGGGCATGACCTCGCACTGCCGAGGAACTCCGGGGGGATGAGCGAATACGAACGTTCCCTGACGATGCCCGCCCCGCCCGAACAGGTCTACGACCAGGCGGCCGACGTCGGCCGCCTGGAGGAGTGGCTGCCCGGCGACCTCCACGTCCACGCGGGTGAACCGCCCGCCGTGACCGTCCACGAGGACCGCACCGACGAGGACACCCCGGCGCTGCTGAAATCCCGCAAGGAGCAGATGCGCCTGGAGTGGGGGACCCGCGGGGAGGGCTCCTACGCCGGCTGGCTCCAGGTCGCCGGCATCGACTCCGGAGCCAGCGAGGTCACCGTCCACCTCTCCTTCTTCGACGAGGCCCACGACCCCGGCGAGCGGCACGTCACCGAGGCGCTGGAGCGCAGCCTGCACCGGCTCCGGGAGCAGGTGCGCCTGCGCGTCGAGACCCCGAACGGCTGAACGGGCGGCACCGGCCGCCCCGGCGCGGCGCCCCCGGCGTCACGTCTCCACGCCCGGCCGCGGCGGCTCGCCGCCCGTCCCGCGCAGGCGGGCGGCGAGGGCCGCCAACCGGGGATGGCGCTCGTTGAGCTCCCTCGCACGCAGGTCGAGCTCCTGGATCAGCCGCTCGGTGCGCTTGTCCACGTCCAGCTCGTCCAGGATCCGGTCGACCTCGCTGAGCAGCGCCCCGTGCAGCTGCCACTGCCGGGGGTGCTCCTGCACGTCCTCCAGCAGCAGGTCGGCCACCCGGTCGCGGACGGCGCGCCCGTCCGCGAGGGACCGGGTGAGCCGTACCTCCGCCTCCTCGGCGTTCGCCGTCACCTGGGTGGTGATCAACCGGGCGAAGCTCTCCACGGCGTGCGCCATGTGCCCGAACAACTCCCGCAGCAGCGCCGCCACGTCGGCCGGCACCAGCGGCTCGTCGGTGCGGTGCTTCGCCAGGTCCGTCACCGTCCGCGCCATGACGCGCAGCACCACGGCGCAGATCTCCAGGGTGTCCAGGCCGGTCCGCAGCACGACCCGCGCCAGCAGGCCGTCCCGCACGCGCGGATTGAGCCGCAGGCTCTCCTCGGCCTGCCGCAGCGAGGCGTCGACCTCCACGATCGCGTGGTCGAGCCGCCGAGCCTCGTGCAGCCGGGCCGCCGCGTGCGCCACCGGCACGTGGCGCAGGTCCGCGACGTCCTCGCCCATGGCGCGCAGCATGCGCCCCATCCCGGAGGCCAGGCCCTCGATGGAGGCCCCGGCGGGCTGCACCCACACCGGCGGCGCGAGCAGCAGGTTGAACAGCAGCCCGACCCCCGCCCCGATCAGCGTCTCCAGGATCCGGTGCCAGGCGGCCGAACCCACCTGGGTCACGCCGAGCACCAGCATCGCGCTGATCGCGACCTCGGGGACGAACTCGTCGACCCGCACCAGGTGGCCCACGATCAGCGCCGCGAAGATCGTCAGTCCGAGGCTCCACCAGCTCAGGCCGACCAGTGCGCTGAACCCGATCGCCACCACCACCCCGGCGATCACCGAGTTGACCCGGCGGATCCCGGTCGTGAGCGTCGCGTACAGCGTCACCTGCACCACCAGCAGCGCCGTCAGGGGCGCCGTCAGCGGCGCGGGCTGCGCGGGCAGCACCGCCAGGGCGACCACGTAGGCGATGACCGCGGCCCCTGTCGACCGCAGCGTCTGCACGGCGACGGGTTCCCTCGTCCGCCGCACCAGTTTGAACACGGGGGCTGTCGTCACATCCGGCATCCCGTTCCCCTGCCCTCTCGTGTCGCGCTCACAACCGTCCACCGGCCGGGTTTGCCGCCCGCCCGGCGTGGTACCGGCCGACCCATGGAACGAGGAACCCCCGTCGCCGTCGTCACGGGCTCCGACTCCGGCATCGGCCGCGCCACGGCCGCCCGCCTCGCCGCGCGGGGCATGGACGTGGGCATCACCTGGCACACCGACCGCGAGGGCGCACTGCGCACCGCCGAGGAGGTGCGCTCCCACGGCCGCCGCGCCGCCGTCGCCCGGATGGACCTGACCGAGCTGCCGGACGCCGCCCGCGTCGTGGACGACCTGGCCGGCGAACTCGGCCGGATCGACGTCCTGGTCAACAACGCGGGCACCGGCACCGCCACGCCCTTCCTCGACCTGCCGTACGAGACCGTGCGCGCCGTCCTCGACGTGGACCTGGTCGGGCCGTTCCTGTGCACCCAGTTCGCCGCCCGCCGCATGATCGAGCAGGGCGACGGCGGGCGCGTCGTCAACGTCACCTCGGTGCACGAGCACCAGCCCCGGGTCGGCGCCGCCCCCTACTGCGCGGCCAAGGGCGGACTGGGGCTGCTGACGCAGGTGATGGCGCTGGAGCTGGCCGAGCACGGGATCACCGTCAACGCGGTCGCGCCCGGCGAGATCGCCACGCCCATGACCCGACAGGAGGACCGGGACGTGCGCGAGGAGCGCCGCCCCGGCATCCCGCTCGGCCGTCCGGGTGACGCCCGGGAGGTCGCGGCCGTCATCGCCTTCCTGGCGGGGGAGGACGCCTCGTACGTCACCGGGGCGTCCTGGACCGTCGACGGCGGGATGCTGCGGATGGGCCCCCAGGCGGGCTCCCACCTGGAGAGCGACGCCTGGCGCCGCCCCTGACCTGACCCGCGCCGCCTCGCCGGGGCCGTGCGGCGGGGCGGCGCGGGCCCGGCGCGACCTCAGCGCGGGACGACGAACCGCTCGTTGGGCACGCAGTGCGTCATCGTCAGGCCGGTCACGTCCCGCGGCGGGTTCCCGCCCAGGTTGGCGAGCCGCTTGCGGTCCTCGTCGGTGAGCGTCTGGCCCGGCAGCGGTTCCAGGCCCGCCACGTCCCGCGGGCCGATGCCGACGCCCTCGCCGACCCGCAGCCCCAGCTCGTCGTCGACCATCAGGAAGTGCCAGACCATCCGCTCCCGCACGGGCCGGTCGCACTGCTTCAGCGCGTTGACGAGGTTGAGCACCAAGTCGTCGCGCTCCCACTGCTCCATCAGCCGGTAGCGCTGGCCGGCCTGGAGGTAGTCGTTGGTGCGCGGGATGCGCTTGCGGGTGAGGCGGCCGCGGAGTTCCGGCCCCTGCTCGTCGTGGGCCGGGCGCGGGGCCTCCCGCAGCCCGCCCCTGAGGGACGGCTCGTAGTTGACGTCCGGGTTCTCCCCGGCGCCGTCCACGTGGTACGTCATCTGGCCGTCGCGCTGGTTGGTGCGGACGTCCGCGTTCCTGGCGTGGTTGACCGGCAGCTGCAGGTAGTTGGGACCCACCCGGTAGCGCTGGGTGTCGCTGTAGGAGAAGGTCCGGCCCACCAGCATCTTGTCGTCCGAGAAGTCCAGGCCGTCCACGAGCACGCCGGTGCCGAAGGAGATCTGCTCGTTCTCCGCGAAGAAGTTCTCCGGCATCCGGTTCAGCACCATCCGTCCCACCGGCTTCGGCGGGAAGTCCTGCTCCGGCCAGGTCTTGGTGTCGTCCAGCGGGTCGAAGTCGAGTTCCGGGTGCTCGTCGTCCGACATCATCTGGACGAGCAGCTCCCACTCCGGGTGGTCGCCGCGCTCGACCGCCTCGTACAGGTCCTTCGTGGCGTGGCCGAGGGTCCGTGCCTGCATGTTCGCGGCGTCCTCCTCGGTCATGCTCCGTACGCCCTGCTTCGGCATCCAGTGGTACTTGACCAGCACCGTGTCGCCCTCGGCGTTCACCCACTTGTACGTGTTGACGCCGAAGCCCTGCATGTGGCGGTAGTCCGAGGGGATGCCGCGCGGGCTGAACAGGTTGACGAGCATGTGCATGCTCTCGGGGGTCTGCGACATGAAGTCGAAGATCCGCCGGGGCTGCTGCTCGAAGGTGACCGGGTCCGGCTTCAGCGAGTGGATCACGTCCGGGAACTTGATCGCGTCCCGGATGAAGAACACGCCCAGGTTGTTGCCGACCAGGTCCCAGTTGCCGTCCTCGGTGTAGAACTTCACGGCGAAGCCGCGCGGGTCGCGCGCCGACTCCGAGGAGTCCCGCCCGCCGATCACCGTGGAGAACCGCACGGCCAGGTCGGTGCGCTTGCCCCGCTCCTGGAACAGCTTCGCCCGGGTGTACCGGCCGATCGGCTCGTCCCCCCAGGAGCCGTACGCCTCGAAGTACCCGTAGGCGGTGACGCCGCGGGCGTGGACGACGCGCTCGGGGATGCGTTCCCGGTCGAAGTGGCTGATCTTCTCCAGGAACTGGTAGTTCTCCAGCGTGGCCGGGCCGCGGGCGCCGACCGTGCGCTGGTTCTGGTTGTCGTGGACCGGGTGGCCCTGGCGGTTGGTGAGCACCTTCCGGCTGTCGTCCGTCATGATCTCCGGCTCCTCTCGGGATGCGAGACTGCGCATGCCGGATTTATCCGATATGCCGCAATATCCCCGTTACCCATCCCGAGAGTGCCGCTAACCGGACCGCCTCAGCGGGTCCCCGCCTCCGCGCCGCCCCCGACCAGCGACGCGGACCGCGTGTGGACCGGCAGGCGGTACACCGCGAAGGCCCGCCCCAGCACCGGCTGCGCCACGTTGCGCACCCGCACCCCGCCGCCGGTCATCCCGTGCTCGCTGCCCATGTGCGCGTGGCCGTGGACCACCAGGTCGGCGCCCGCCTCGTCCACCGCCTCGGCCAGCAGGTAGCTGCCGAGGAAGGGGTAGATCTCCAGCGGCTCCCCGGCCAGCGTCTCGGGCACCGGGGAGTAGTGCGTCAGCGCGATCCGCACGGCGCAGTCCTCCTCCCGCAGCGCCCGCAGCGACGCGGCCAGCCCGTCCGCGCACCGCCGGGTGTACCGCACGAACTCCTTCATCTCCGGCTCGCCGAACTCGCCCCCGCTGCGCCCGGCGAAACCGCCGCCGAACCCCTTGGTCCCGGCCACGCCCACCCGCGTCCCGCCGATCCGCAGCACGGTGCCCCGGCCCTCCAGGACGGTGACCCCGACCTCCTCCAGCACGGCCGTCACCTCGCCCTGGAGGTCGCTCTGGTAGTCGTGGTTGCCCAGCACCGCCACCACCGGAACCGGCAACCCGGCCACCTCGCGGGCCACCACGCGCGCCTCCTCGACCGTGCCGTGCCGGGTCAGGTCCCCGGCGAGCAGCAGCAGGTCGGCGCAGTCGCCCAGCGTCTCGAAGGCCGGCCGCAGCGCACCGGCGCTCTCGGGGGACAGGTGGATGTCACCGACGGCGGCCACCCGGATCACGACAGCTCCTCGGAGTGGCTCGGGGCGTCGGAGCAGGCCACCACCAGGTCCTCGTGGAGCGGCAGCCCGGCCAGCTCCTCACGGGCGATGCGCAGGACCTCGCCGCGGCACGCGGCGCTGGACACCGTCCCGTACAGCATCACGCTCCCGCCGCGCTCCTCGATCCGCACGCCCAGCTCCGCCACGTCCTCGCTCGCCAGCCGGTCCCGCAGGTGGGCGATGCGGTACTCGGCCGTCCCGGTTCCGCTCACGGGGTCGCCTCCCTCGGTTCGATCACGTTCAGGCGCTCCAGCAGGAACAGGAACGCCTCGGGCATGGGGGAGCCCTCGTTCTCCCGGCGCAGCAGGTCCCAGTCGATCCTCTCCCGCAGGACCCGCGCGAGCGGCAGCACGGAGCCGAAGTCGCAGTGGTGCTCCGAGAACGCCGCCAGCTGGCTGCCCATGAGGTCCGTCGGCGCCAGGACCGGCATGTGCACCGAGTCGACCGGCAGGACCTGCGCCCGTTCCAGCAGCTCCCCGGTGACCGGGCGGCGGGCCAGCTCGAAGATGAGGTCGATCTCCTCACCTCGGCAGGTGGCCTTGATCAGCCAGTCCTCGGGAGGCGTGCGGACCTGGATGCCCGCGCTCTGCAACTCGCGCGTGACGACCTCGGCGTCCTCGCGCAGCACGGCGAAGTCGGTGTCGTGCTGGAGGCTGGCCGGCACGCCGTGGGCGTACGCGGCCACACTGCCGGCCAGGGCGAACCGGTGCCCGCCGGCCTTCAGGATGCCGGCGACCTGCTTGGTGGCCTCCAGGATGGCCTGCGTGCGGTCCGGCGGCAGCGGCGGTCCGTCCGCCCGCTCGCCGGGCACCGGGGCCACGGCGAGCCGGGCGGCCTCGTCAACCTGGTTGTTCACGGTCTCCTGCCCCCTTCGTCGGAGTGAGGGCGACCGGGTACCCCGAAGGCCGGTGCTCTACCCACCCGCGGACGATCACCCGCGGCACGGCTGCGGACCGCGCCGCACCCGCCGTCACCCGCACAAGCACCGGCCCCTCCCCGTCCGCCCGCCCCGCTTCTCCCACCCGCCCCAGCCACCCCTCCCGCCTCCGAACACCACCCGCCTGCGTGACCGCGGACCCCGCCTCGACCACGGGCCCCGCCTTGCCCACCGGCCTCTCCCCACCCACCGGCCCCGCCCCGCCCACCGCCCCCGGCCGGGGCCCGGGACAGCGACCCGGTGGACGCGACCGGGTGGGGCGGCGGCATGCTGGGGACGTGCTTCCGATTCCCCAACAGCCCTCCGTGGCCCCCGCGATGGGCCACATGGTCGTCTGCGGCGACGACGCCCTGGCCGACCGCCTGGCGCACGAGCTGAACGACGTGTACCGGGAGCGGGTGACCCTCGTCGTGTCCGGCCGCCCGATCATCGACAACCAGGGCGTCGCCTTCCAACTCGCCGACATGCGCACCCGGATCGACGCGGCCCGCCTCCTGGTGTGGCGCGCCTCCTG
>JAAXOU010000234.1 GCA_012396115.1 Streptomyces somaliensis DSM 40738
GGAGGGACTTGAACCCCCAACCGCTGGTTTTGGAGACCAGTGCTCTACCAATTGAGCTACGACCCTTTGTGGTTCTCCCCCAACCTACCGCATCCCGAGCCGTGCTCACGGTGCGGTCGGCGAGGGCGCCGGGGGCCGTGCCGGGGGCGCTCCCGGTGGCAGGGGCCGTCTCGGGCAGGGGCGCGGCGAGGATGGCGGCGATCTCGGGGCGCGGCGCGGGCGGCGGGGTGCAGGGCCCGGTGAGGTCCCTCACCCGTACGGCGCGGGTGATCCAGGCCCGGTCCAGGACGCGGCGCTCGTCGGCCTCGGCCACGAGGTCCTCGGACTGGTTGTAGTCGCCGTCGGCGGCCTGGACCGCCCAGAGGTGGACGGCGACGCCGTGTTCCTTGGCGGACATCAGGCCGGGCAGCAGGTCGCCGTCGCCGGTGACGAGGACGATGTCGGAGCAGGCGCGGTTGCGGGCCAGTTCGGTCAGCTCGGCGTGCATGGCGGCGTCGACGCCCTTCTGCGCCCAGCGCCCGTCGCTGCGGGTCAGGGCGCCGAGCCGGACGGTCACCCGGGGCATGACGCGGAGGCGGCGGTGCTCCGGCTGGGGGACGCGGTCGGGGGCGCCGTCGAACCAGTAGATGCGGAGCAGCGGCCGGTCCGTGTCGGCCTCGGCCCGTTCCCGCAGTCCCTGGACGAGGGCGGAGTGGTCGACGGTGATCCGGGAGCGGGCGGGATCCCCGGCCAGCAGACTGGCGGCCGCGCCGAGCAGATAGCCGGCGTCCACGAGCACGACGCAGCGGTCCACGTGTCCCACCTTCTTTCGGGAACCTCGGGATCGGAAGTTGCTTCGGGTGGCCTTCGAGTCTGCCCGACCGGCGGGGCCCCGGCGGTCGGAGCGCGATCATCGGCGTGGCGCCTCACCGTAGTGGCTCCCGCGCCTCCTGGCCACGCCTCGCGTCCCGGCCCGCGACTACCGTCCGCAATGATCCAAAATGCGCGGCACATACCGTTATGTGAATCTGGTCGCGGTCCTGGCCCCCACATCCCACAGGAGGCACCACCATGGCCAAGAGCAAGAAGACCGAACGCCGTCAGCGGCAGACCGAGCCCGGTACCCGCCAGTCCCCCGACATGTCGATGGAGCGCCAGACGGAGCAGCGGACGGCCCCGATGACGCCGGCGGACGTCGCGCAGAAGGGCCGGCAGAAGAGGTTCGGCCACAACTGACCCGCGCCGGGCGGACCGGCGTGTCCGCGGAAGGGGCGCGTCCGTGACGACGGGCGCGCCCCTTCCGCGTGTTCGCCGGCGCCTCAGCCGGCCAGGCAGGACGGGCCGAGGAGGACCTTCAGGTCGCCGTAGAGCGCCGGGTCGGGCTGGACCCGGTGCCGGTCGAGGCGGAGCACGGTGGTCTTGCGGGGGCCCTGGAGCCTGATCCGCACCTCGGTGTTGCCCCGGTGGTGGCTGAGGATCTCGCCGAGGCGGCTGACCATCGGCGGGGTCACCTTCACGGTGGGGATGGTGAGCACGACCGGCGCGTCGGTGCCCGCGTTGGACAGGTCGGGGACCGTCAGCTCCATGGCGACCAGCCGGGGCACGTCCTCGCGCTTGTCCAGGCGGCCCTTGACGAAGACGACGGTGTCCTCCACGAGCTGGGTGGAGACCAGCTGGTACGTGGCGGGGAAGAACATGCACTCGATGGAGCCGGCCAGGTCCTCGACGGTGGCGATGGCCCAGGCGTTGCCCTGCTTGGTCATCTTCCGCTGGAGGCCGGAGATGATCCCGCCGATGGTGACGACCGCGCCGTCCGCGTGCTCTCCGCCGGTGAGCTGGGAGATCGCCGCGTCGCTCTTGTCGGACAGGACGTGCTCGATGCCGAACAGCGGGTGGTCGGAGACGTACAGGCCGAGCATCTCGCGCTCCTGGGCGAGCAGGTAGGACTTCTCCCACTCGACGTCGGAGAACTCGACGTCGAGGCCGAACCCCGGCTCGTCGCCGCCCTCCTCCCCCATGCCGCCGAAGAGGTCGAACTGGCCCTCGGCCTCCTTGCGCTTGACCGCGACCACGTTGTCGATCATGGTCTCGTGGTGGGCGACGAGGCTCTTGCGGGTGTGGCCCATCTCGTCGAAGGCGCCGGCCTTGATCAGCGACTCGACGGTGCGCTTGTTGCAGACGACGACCTCGACCTTGTCGAGGAAGTCGGGGAAGGAGGCGTACTTCCCCTTCGCCTTGCGGCACTTGATGATCGACTCGACGACGTTGGTGCCGACGTTCCGCACGGCGGAGAGGCCGAAGAGGATGACGTCGTCGCCCTGGGCGGCGAAGTTCGACTCCGACTCGTTGACGTTGGGCGGGAGGACCCTGATGCCCATGCGGCGGCACTCGTTGAGGTAGACGGCCGACTTGTCCTTGTCGTCCTTGACCGAGGTGAGCAGCGCCGCCATGTACTCGGCGGGGTGGTTGGCCTTGAGGTACGCCGTCCAGTACGACACCAGTCCGTACGCGGCGGAGTGGGCCTTGTTGAAGGCGTAGCCGGCGAAGGGGACCAGCACGTCCCACAGCGCCTGGATCGCCTCGTCGCTGTAGCCGTTCCTCTTGGCGCCGGCCTGGAAGATGGTGAAGTTCTTCGCCAGCTCCTCGGGCTTCTTCTTGCCCATGACGCGGCGGAGGATGTCGGCCTCGCCGAGCGAGTAGCCGGCGATGATCTGGGCGGCCTTCTGCACCTGCTCCTGGTAGACGATCAGGCCGTAGGTGACGTCCAGGACCTCCTTGAGCGGCTCCTCCAGCTCGGGGTGGATCGGGGTGATCTCCTGCTGGCCGTTCTTGCGCAGGGCGTAGTTCGTGTGCGAGTTCATGCCCATCGGGCCCGGCCGGTACAGGGCCGACACGGCGGAGATGTCCTCGAAGTTGTCGGGCTTCATCAGTCGCAGCAGCGAGCGCATGGGGCCGCCGTCGAACTGGAAGACGCCGAGGGTGTCGCCGCGCTGGAGCAGTTCGAAGGTCGCGGGGTCGTCGAGCGGGAGGCCGAGGAGATCGATGTCGATCCCCTTGTTCGCCTTCACCATCTTGACGGCGTCGTCCATGATCGTGAGGTTGCGCAGGCCCAGGAAGTCCATCTTCAGCAGGCCGAGCGACTCGCAGCTCGGGTAGTCCCACTGGGTGATGGTGACGCCGTCGGTGTGCCTCACCCAGACGGGGACGTGGTCGACGATCGGCTCGCTGGACATGATCACGCCGGCGGCGTGCACGCCCATCTGCCGGACCAGTCCCTCCACGCCGCGCGCGGTGTCGATGACCTTCTTGACGTCCGGCTCGTTCTCGTACATCGCCCGGACCTCCCCCGCCTCCGAGTAGCGGGGGTGGGAGGGGTCGGTGATGCCGGACAGCGGGATGCCCTTGCCGAGGACGTCGGCGGGCATGGCCTTGGTGATCCGGTCGCCCATCGCGTACGGGTAGCCCAGCACGCGCGCGGAGTCCTTGATCGCGTTCTTGGCCTTGATGGTGCCGTACGTGCCGATCATGGCGACCTTGTCCTCGCCGTACTTCTCGGTCACGTACCGGATCACCTCGACGCGCCGGCGCTCGTCGAAGTCGATGTCGACGTCGGGCATGGAGACGCGCTCGGGGTTGAGGAAACGCTCGAAGATCAGGCCGTGCGGGATCGGGTCGAGGTCGGTGATCCCGAGCGCGTACGCGACGATGGAGCCGGCCGCGGAGCCGCGGCCGGGGCCGACCGCGATGCCCTGGTTCTTCGCCCACATGATGAAGTCGGCGACGACGAGGAAGTACCCCGGGAACCCCATCTGGATGATGACGTCCATCTCGTACTCGACCTGCTTCATGCGGTCCTCGGGGATGCCTCCGGGGAAGCGGCGGTGCATCCCGCGCATGGTCTCCTCTCGGAACCAGGTGACCTCCGTGTGCCCCTCGGGGATGTCGAACCTCGGCATGAGGTCGCGCTTCTCGAACATGCCGGTGGGGTCGACCATCTCGGCGACCAGCCGCGTGTTGGCGCACCCCTCCTGCCAGGCGTCCGAGGAGTCGATGGCGTACATCTCCTCCGTGGACTTCAGGTAGTAGCCCGTGCCGTCGAACTTGAAGCGGTCCGGGTCGGAGAGGTTCTTGCCGGTCTGGATGCACAGCAGCGCGTCGTGGGCGCCCGCCTCGTGCGCGTGCGTGTAGTGCGAGTCGTTGGTGACCAGCGGCGGGATACCGAGCTTCCGGCCGATCTCCAGCAGGCCGTCGCGGACCCGGCGCTCGATCTCGATGCCGTGGTCCATCAGCTCCAGGAAGTACCGCTCCCTGCCGAAGATGTCCTGGTAGTCGGAGGCGGCCTTCAGGGCCTCGTCGAACTGGCCGAGCCGCAGCCGCGTCTGCACCTCGCCGGACGGGCAGCCGGTGGAGGCGATCAGCCCCTGCGACCACCTGGCGATGGTCTCCTTGTCCATCCGGGGCCACTTCTGCAGCCAGCCCTCGGCGTAGGCGTCGGAGGAGAGGCGGAAGAGGTTGTGGAGGCCGGTGTTGTCGTACGCCCAGATCGTCTTGTGGGTGTAGCCGCCGGAACCGGAGACGTCGTCGCGCTTCTGGTGCGGCTGGCCCCAGAGGATCTTGCGCTTGTTGCGCCGGGACTCGGGCGCCACGTAGGCCTCGATGCCGATGATCGGCGTGATGCCCGCCTTCTTCGCCGAGTGGAAGAAGTCGTACGCCCCGTGCAGGTTGCCGTGGTCGGAGATGGCGATGTGCGTCATGCCCATCTCGTTGCACGCGTCGAACATGTCCTTGAGCCGCGCGGCACCGTCCAGCAGGGAGTACTGGGTGTGCACGTGGAGGTGCGTGAACGGCGGCTTCGACACGGTTGCGGCCTCCGGGGCGGGAGCGTCGGGGGGGAAAGGGGGTCGCTGGGAAGTCTACGACTCCGCGGCGGCCGGGGAGGCCCGTCGCGGGGTCGGCGCGCGGGCACTCGGGGCCGGATCCGCGCGTTGGAGCGACCGGAACACCCGTCCGTGTCGTCATGCGCGCCGCACCGCGGCGCGCGCGTGTCAGGAGGCACCCCCGATGCCGGTCCCGCAGCCCACCGCCCAGGAGCGCGGCGAGCAGATCCTCTCCGTGTTCGGCACCGCCTTCGGGGAACTGCTGGCGGCGGATCCGGCGGCCTTCCGGATCAAGTTCCGGAAGATGGCGAACTCCGCGTTCGCCTTCTACCGGGGCGCCGCCTGCCTGTTCTACGCCGACCTCGACGAGGAGGAGCGGGAGGGCGGCCCCCACCTGGACGAGCGGACGGGCCGGGTCTGGATCCACGGCGACCTGCACGCGGAGAACTTCGGCACCTACATGGACGCCAACGGCCGCCTGGTGTTCAACGCCAACGACTTCGACGAGGCGTACGTGGGCCCCTTCACCTGGGACCTGAAGCGCCTCGTCGCCTCCCTGGCCCTCCTCGGGTACGCCAAGGCGCTCGGCGACGACCAGATCAGCGCACTCGTACGGCTCTGCGCGACGGCGTACCGGGAGCGGATACGCGCCCTGGCGACCGGCGCCCGCGACGAGGAGGTGCCGCCGTTCACGCTGGACACGGCGGAGGGCGCGCTGCTGGGCGCCCTGCGGGAGGCCCGCTCGCTGACCCGGTTCGGGCTGCTCGCCACGATGACGGAGATCCGCGGGTTCGAGCGCCGCTTCTCCGCCGGCGGCGGCGCGGTCGCCCTGGACGCGGCGACGCGCCGCCGGGTGCTGGAGGCGTTCGACGGGTACCTGGGGACGCTGCCGACCTCCAGCCTGCGCCGCCCGGACTCCCACCGGGTGAAGGACGTGGTGGGGCGGCGCGGCGTCGGCATCGGGTCGGCCGGCCTCCCCTCGTACAACATCCTCCTGGAGGGCAACAGCGACGCCCTGGAGAACGACGTGGTGATCTACATGAAGCAGGCGCAGGTCCCGGCGGTCTCCCGGCACGTGACGGATCCGGCGGTGCGGGGGTACTTCCGCCACGAGGGGCACCGCACCGTCATCTCGCAGCGCGCCCTGCAGGCGCACGCCGACCCGTGGCTGGGCTGGACGGAGCTGGACGGCGCCGGCCAACTGGTCGCGGAGGTCTCCCCGTACGCCGTGGACCTGGACTGGTCGGACATCGACGACCCGGACGAGATGGCGGCGACCGTCGCGGACCTGGGGCGGGCGACGGCCGCGATGCACGCGGCGGCGGACGACGAGAGCGGCCACTCGCTGGTGCCGTTCAACACGGAGCGGGCCATCGACGCGGCCGTGGCGGCCGACGAGGAGGGGTTCACGGGGATGCTGGTGGACTTCGCGCACGCGTACGGCGCGCGGGCTCGGGAGGACCACCGGATCTTCGTGGACCTCTTCCGTAACGGTCGGATTCCGGGACTCCGCTGATCATCGTCCTTTAGGGACCTCTTACCGGAGCCCGTGGCACACTCTCGGACGATGGACGAGATGGCAGGGACCCAGCTGAGGGGGGTGCGGGCAGCGGTCTTCACGACTGTGGTCGTGGCGCTGTCCGCCGCCTCCCACGTGCTGCTGTCCCGGGTGCCGCTGCCGCTGACCGCGGTCCTGGCGGTCGCGGCCGGCGTCTTCGCCGTCGCCTACGCGCTCGCCGGCCGGGAGCGCGGGTACCGGCCGATCGCCGGCCTGCTCGTCCCGCTGGAGCTGGCGGCGGACACGGCGTTCACGGTGGGACAGCACGCCTGCTACGGCCCGTCCGGCGGCCCGGTGGCCGGATCGCTGCGCGCGGTCGGCGTCGACGTGCCCTGCGGCCAGGCCGTGGGCACGCCCCTGCCGGGCGTCGCCGTGTCGGAGGGTGCGGCCGCGGTCCTGCTGCGCTCCGGCGACCCGGTCGTGCCCTGGCTGCTGCTCGGCGCGCACGTCGCGGTGGGGCTGGCCGCCGCCGCCTGGCTGCGGCGCGGCGAGGCGGCGCTGGGGCGGGTGCTGCGGGCGGCC
>JAAXOU010000235.1 GCA_012396115.1 Streptomyces somaliensis DSM 40738
CGGTGGGGGGAGAGCGGCCCACCGGGGCGCGGGGGGCGCCGGGCCGACGGGGGGTGCCGGCCGGTCCGGGGCGTCGCCCGGTGGTGCGGCCGCCCGGTCCGGGGTGCCGTCCGGCGTGTCGGCCGGGAGGCGGGTGCCGGGGCGGCGGAATGCCGGGGATTCCGCGGTGAAATCCCCGCCGCGCGGGGTACGGACGCGAATTACCGGATGCGGGCGCGACGGACCGGCGCCGGGTGACCGGACGTCGTCGCTGGTCGGCGCCGCTGTCGTGGGCGCCTCTCCCAAAGCGTTCGGAATAAACCGGAACTGATGGGGAATTCCAAACGTTGCAGGTGGTGGGGGAAGAGGAACGCCTGATCGGAGGTTTGTGCCGGTGACGGGTGCCGACATCAGTCCGGGCGAGCTATGTTCGGTTGTACAGGAATGGCGAATGCCGCCCTTCACCGAATGCGCAGCCATGCGTCCGTACGGAATCCGGAGCCGGTCAGCACATCGGCGTCGTGGGGTGGGATCTTGTCGACTGGGGAGGAGGATTTCGGGTCGCCAAGTCCGGGACCCCGGTGCTCGCCGGGGTCTGGTGCAAAAGGGAGAAGCTCGCCGGCCGCCGAGCCGGTAGGAGCGATCCGGGAACGGAGTTCTGCGTGGACATCGTCGTCAAGGGCCGCAAGACCGAGGTGCCCGAGCGGTTCCGCAAGCACGTGGCCGAGAAGCTGAAGCTGGAGAAGATCCAGAAGCTCGACGGCAAGGTGATCAGCCTCGACGTCGAGGTGTCCAAGGAGCACAATCCGCGGCAGGCCGACCGGTCCGACCGCGTGGAGATCACCCTTCATTCCCGAGGCCCGGTGATCCGGGCCGAAGCGGCCGCCCCCGACCCGTACGCGGCGCTCGACCTCGCGACCGCCAAGCTCGAGGCGCGGTTGCGCAAGCAGCACGACAAGCGGCACACCCGCCGCGGCAGCGGCCGCATGACGGCTGCCGAGGTGGCCGAGGCGGTGCCGAACGCCGCCCGGCTCAACGGGTCCGGGGTCGCGGTGCTCGAGGAGGCGGAGGAGACCGTCCCGACCACGCGGATCGGTCCGCTGGAGGTGCAGGGCGAGGGCCCGCTCGTCGTGCGGGAGAAGACGCACCGGGCCGCCCCCATGTCGCTCGACCAGGCGCTGTACGAGATGGAGCTGGTCGGACACGACTTCTACCTGTTCGTCGACGCGGAGACCAAGCAGCCCAGCGTCGTGTACCGGCGCCACGCCTACGACTACGGCGTCATCCACCTGGAGAACGACCCGCTCGCCGCGAGCGAGGGCGGCGGCGCCGGCGGAGCGCTCGGCGGCTGACGGTTCCCCGGCCGGTGCGGTGCCCCCGGAAGCGCCCCGTGCGCCCCCGGGGGCGCCTGCGTGCCACCGGGGAATCACCTTCCGGTGGTCGGGGCATGAAATCATGGCGGCGCGCACCAACCGGTCCGTGCCGGGCAGCCGTTGGCGCACCTACCGTGAACTTCAGGGCCCCGGCCTGCAGGGGGAGGAACGATGGCGGACAGCTTCGGCCCGATGCACCGTCCGGGCGGCTCCGGCGTCCCGGACCGCGGGGCCGGCTCGCACGGGGCCCCCGAAGGCGGGGGGAGCGACGCGTCCAGGAAGGAACCCATCCGGGTCCTCGTGGTGGACGACCACGCCCTCTTCCGCCGCGGGCTGGAGATCGTCCTCGCGCAGGAGGAGGACATCCAGGTGGTGGGGGAGGCGGGGGACGGCGCGGAAGCCGTCGACAAGGCCGCCGACCTGCTTCCCGACATCGTTCTGATGGACGTCCGGATGCCCAGGCGGGGTGGGATCGAGGCGTGCACGTCCATCAAGGAGGTCGCCCCCAGCGCGAAGATCATCATGCTGACGATCAGTGACGAGGAGGCGGACCTCTATGACGCGATCAAGGCGGGTGCCACCGGTTACCTGCTGAAGGAGATCTCCACCGACGAGGTCGCCACGGCCATTCGGGCCGTCGCGGACGGGCAGTCGCAGATCAGCCCGTCCATGGCGTCCAAGCTGCTCACCGAGTTCAAGTCGATGATCCAGCGGACCGACGACCGGCGCCTCGTCCCGGCGCCCCGGCTCACCGACCGGGAGCTGGAGGTGCTGAAGCTGGTGGCGACGGGGATGAACAACCGGGACATCGCCAAGGAGCTGTTCATCTCCGAGAACACCGTGAAGAACCACGTCCGCAACATCCTGGAGAAGCTGCAGCTGCACTCCCGGATGGAGGCCGTGGTCTACGCGATGCGGGAGAAGATCCTGGAGATCCGGTAGGCGCCCGGGCCCCGCCGGCCCGGGGGCCGCGGGGCCCGCCGTCAGGCGAGTGCCGCGGCGAGGTCCGGGGCGAGGTCCGGGCGGTCGGTCCGTTCGACGCGTACGGAGTCGCAGCCCACCCACTCCGCGGCTTCCCGCAGGGCCCTGGCCATCGGGGCCACCGCCTTGGGTCCTGCCAGGGAGAGCTGCCGGGCCACCAGCGTGGTGCCCTCGCGGGCCGGGTCGACGCGCCCCAGCAGCCTGCCGCCCGCCAGGAGCGGCATCGCGAAGTAGCCGTGGACGCGCTTCTGCTTCGGTACGTACGCCTCCAGGCGGTGCGTGAAGCCGAAGATCCGCTCGGTGCGGGCCCGCTCCCAGACCAGCGAGTCGAACGGGGACAGCAGCGTCGTGCGGTGCCGTCCGCGGGGTTCGCTCTCCAGCGCCGCCGGGTCCGCCCACGCCGGCCTGTCCCAGCCCCGCACCCGCACCGGGACGAGTCCCGAGTCCGCGACGACCGCGTCGAACTCCTCGCCCCTGATGCGGTGGTAGTCGGCGATGTCGGCGCGCGTGCCCACGCCCAGCGCCTGCCCGGCGAGCCGTACGAGGCGGCGCAGGCATTCCGCGTCGTCGAGATCGTCGTGCAGCAGGTCGGCGGGGACGGCGCGTTCCGCCAGGTCGTACACCCGCTTCCAGCCGCGCCGCTCGACGCACACGACCTCGCCGTACATCAGCGCCCGCTCGACGGCGACCTTGGAGGCGGACCAGTCCCACCACTCGCCGCCGTTCTTCGCGCCGCCCAGCTCCGTCGCCGTCAGGGGGCCCTCCGCCCGCAGCTGCCCGATCACCGCCTCGTACGCGCCGTCCGGCAGGTCGTGGTGCCACTGCGGGCGCCGCCGGTAGGCGCGGCGGCGGAACGCGAAGTGCGGCCACTCCTCGATGGGTAGGACGCACGCCGCGTGCGACCAGTACTCGAACGCGTGCCGGCCCGTCCAGTACGCCGCGTCGACCGCCGGGCGGCCCACGGCGCCGAGCCGGGCGTACGGCACCAGCTCGTGCGAGCGGGCCAGGACGGAGATCGTGTCCAGCTGGACCGCGCCCAGGCGCCGCAGGACGCCGCGCACACCGGCGCGCCGGTCGGGGGCGCCCAGGAACCCCTGTGCGCGCAGGACGATGCGGCGGGCCTCGTCGGCCGAGAGCTCTGTGGCGGGTCGCGGCGTCGTGGTCATGCTCCGCACGATAGGGGCCGGCACTGACACTCCGGCCCGGGGGCTCCGCGTGCGCCGGGGCGCGGGTCGGGCGCGTCGGGGCGGCGGGTCCGGGCGGGAGGGGCGGGCGAGCCGGCCGCGGCGGGGCCGGGGGCGGGGGCCGGGGGTCGGGGCGAGGGGGTCCGCGGCGGGGTTCCGGTGGTGGCGCGGGGGCGCGGGGCGCGAACCGTTTTCGGCGGGTGGGCGGCACCTTCGGCGTGGTCCGTGCGTTCTCCTTGGGGGCGGCGGCGGCCCCGGCGGTCGTTCCTCGGGGGTGCGGACCTCCCGGCGCGGCGGGGTCCTCGCTTACGATGACCGTTGCGGTGGGGCCCGCCTGCCGCGCCCGTGCCCGTGTCCATGACAAGACCCAGTGCCAGGCCCGACCGGCAAGGAGACCAGCCTCAGTGTCCGTCTTCAACAAGCTCATGCGTGCAGGCGAAGGCAAGATCCTGCGCAAACTGCACCGCATCGCGGACCAGGTCAACTCCATCGAAGAGGACTTCGTCAACCTCTCCGACGCCGAGTTGCGGGCCCTCACCGACGAGTACAAGCAGCGGTACCAGGACGGTGAGAGCCTCGACGACCTGCTCCCGGAGGCCTTCGCGACCGTCCGCGAGGCGGCCAAGCGCGTGCTCGGCCAGCGCCACTACGACGTGCAGCTGATGGGCGGCGCCGCGCTGCACCTGGGGTACGTGGCGGAGATGAAGACCGGTGAGGGCAAGACCCTCGTCGGTACGCTTCCCGCGTACCTGAACGCGCTGTCCGGCAAGGGCGTGCACCTCATCACGGTCAACGACTACCTGGCGGAGCGCGACTCCGACCTGATGGGCCGGGTGCACCGGTTCCTCGGCCTGTCGGTCGGCTGCATCCTGGCGAACATGTCGCCGGGGCAGCGCCGCGAGCAGTACGCCTGCGACATCACCTACGGCACGAACAACGAGTTCGGCTTCGACTACCTGCGCGACAACATGGCGTGGTCGAAGGACGAGCTGGTGCAGCGCGGGCACAACTTCGCCTGCGTGGACGAGGTCGACTCGATCCTCATCGACGAGGCCCGTACGCCGCTGATCATCTCCGGTCCGGCGGACCAGGCGACGAAGTGGTACGGAGACTTCGCGAAGCTGGTGCAGCGCCTGAAGCGCGGCGAGCCGGGCAACCCGCTCAAGGGCGTCGAGGAGACCGGCGACTACGAGGTCGACGAGAAGAAGCGGACCGTCGGCATCCACGAGGCGGGCGTCGCCAAGGTCGAGGACTGGCTGGGCATCGACAACCTCTACGAGTCGGTGAACACCCCGCTCGTCGGCTACCTCAACAACGCCATCAAGGCGAAGGAGCTGTTCAAGAAGGACAAGGACTACGTCGTTATCGACGGCGAAGTCATGATCGTCGACGAGCACACCGGCCGCATCCTCGCGGGACGCCGCTACAACGAGGGCATGCACCAGGCGATCGAGGCGAAGGAGGGCGTCCCGATCAAGGACGAGAACCAGACGCTCGCCACGATCACCCTGCAGAACTTCTTCCGCCTCTACGACAAGCTGTCCGGCATGACCGGTACGGCGATGACCGAGGCCGCCGAGTTCCACCAGATCTACAAGCTGGGCGTCGTGCCGATCCCGACGAACCGGCCGATGGTCCGCAAGGACCAGTCCGACCTGATCTACCGCACCGAGGTCGCCAAGTTCGCGGCGGTCGTCGACGACATCGCGGAGAAGCACAGGAAGGGCCAGCCGATCCTCGTCGGCACGACGTCGGTCGAGAAGTCCGAGTACCTGTCGCAGCAGCTGTCGAAGCGGGGCGTCCCGCACGAGGTGCTGAACGCGAAGAACCACGAGCGCGAGGCGTCGATCGTCGCCCAGGCGGGCCGCAAGGGCGCCGTCACGGTCGCGACGAACATGGCAGGCCGCGGCACGGACATCAAGCTCGGCGGCAACCCCGACGACCTCGCCGAGGCGGAGCTGCGCCAGCGCGGCCTCGACCCGGGCGAGCACCCGGAGGAGTGGGTCGCGGCCCTGCCGGAGGCGCTGGAGAGGGCCGAACTGGCCGTGAAGGCCGAGTCGGAAGAGGTCAAGAAGCTCGGCGGCCTGTACGTGCTGGGCACCGAGCGGCACGAGTCGCGGCGCATCGACAACCAGCTGCGCGGCCGCTCCGGCCGTCAGGGCGACCCGGGTGAGTCCCGCTTCTACCTGTCGCTGGGCGACGACCTGATGCGGCTGTTCAAGGCGCAGATGGTCGAGCGCGTCATGGCGATGGCGAACGTGCCGGACGACGTGCCGATCGAGAACAAGATGGTGACGCGCGCGATCGCGTCCGCCCAGTCGCAGGTCGAGCAGCAGAACTTCGAGGCGCGCAAGAACGTCCTGAAGTACGACGAGGTCCTCAACCGGCAGCGCGAGGTCATCTACGGCGAGCGCCGCCGCGTCCTGGAGGGCGAGGACCTGCGCGAGCAGATCCTCCACTTCATGGACGACACGATCGACGCGTACATCCAGGCGGAGACCGTCGAGGGCTTCGCGGAGGAGTGGGACCTGGAGCGTCTGTGGGGCGCGTTCAAGCAGCTCTACCCCTGCAAGGTCACCATCGAGGAGCTGGAGGAGGCCGCCGGGGACCGGGCCGGCATCACGGCGGAGTTCATCGCGGAGTCCGTCAAGGACGACATCCACGAGCAGTACGAGGCGCGGGAGAAGCAGCTCGGCTCCGAGATCATGCGCGAGCTGGAGCGGCGGGTCGTGCTCTCCGTGCTGGACCGCAAGTGGCGCGAGCACCTCTACGAGATGGACTACCTCCAGGAGGGCATCGGGCTGCGCGCGATGGCGCAGAAGGACCCGCTGGTCGAGTACCAGCGCGAGGGCTTCGACATGTTCGTCGCGATGATGGACGGCATCAAGGAGGAGTCCGTCGGCTACCTGTTCAACCTGGAGGTCCAGGTCGAGCAGCAGGTCGAGGAGGTCCCGGTGGAGGCGGCCGGGGAGCGGCCGTCGCTGGAGAAGGAGCAGGCCGTCCCCGCGGGCGCCGGCCGCCCCGAGATCCGAGCCAAGGGCCTGGACGCCCCGCAGCGGCCGAACCGGCTGCACTTCTCCGCTCCGACCGTCGACGGTGAGGGCGGCGTCGTCGAGGGCGACTTCGACGACGACGGCGCGCGGTCCGAGGCGGACGGCATGACGCGCGCGGAGCGCCGCAAGGCCCAGAAGGGCGGTCGCCGCCGCAAGAAGTGACCGCGGCGTCCCTGCCCGACGGCGGGGCCGGGACGCGCACCCGCGCGCCCCGGCCCCGCCGTCCCGTGTGTGCGGAGCCCCACCGGCCGGGTCCTTCGGGCCGGGCCTCCGGGGGCGGGGCGCCCGGCGGGGCTCCG
>JAAXOU010000236.1 GCA_012396115.1 Streptomyces somaliensis DSM 40738
CGGGGACTGAGGGCGGCGGGGCGCCGCGGTCCGCGAGCGGCGGCGCGTCAGGGCGCGCCGGGCGCGGGGCCGGTCTGGCAGCCGGGGCACCAGTAGGAGACGCGCTCACCGGCGTCGTCCTCGCCGTGGCGGCGGACCGGGGCCCCGCAGCGGTAGCAGGGACGGTGCAGCCGCCCGTACACGTACAGGCGGCGGTCGGCGCGGCCGCCGGGCACGGTGCGGCGGGCGGAGCGGCCCTTGTTCTCCTCCAGCAGGCGCCGGGCCGTCGCGACCAGTCGCTCCGGCACCCCGGCGGGCAGGTCGCCGACCGGCAGCCACGGCGTGACACGGGCGAGGAACGCCAGCTCGCACTTGTAGACGTTACCGATGCCGGCCAGGTTGCGCTGGTCGAGGAGGGCCTCCCCGAGCGGGCGGGCCGGGTCGGCCAGGACGCGCCGTACCGCCTCGTCGAAGTCCCAGTCCGGGCCCAGCAGGTCGGGGCCGAGGTGCCCCACCACGGTCGCCTCGTCCACCGTGCGCAGCAGGTCCAGGACGGGCAGCCGGTAGCCGACCGCGGTGTGCCCGGCGGTCCCCAGGACCGCGCGGATCTGGTGTCCGGGGCCGCCGCGCCACCGCTCGTCGGGGGCGTACAGGTACCAGGCACCGTCCATCCGCAGGTGCGAGTGGAGGGTGAGGCCCCCCTCCAGCCGCGTGAGCAGGTGCTTGCCGCGTGGGACGACGGCGGTGACGGCCCGGCCGGTCAGGTCGACCGTGGCGAGCTTCGGCACGCGCAGGTCGGACCGTGTCAGCGGCCGGCCGGCGAGAGCCTCGTGCATCCGGTGGGCCGCCAGCCAGATCGTGTCTCCTTCGGGCATGGCTCCATGATGCGCCGCGCGGCGGCGATCCCGGCCCGATGGGCTACGCCCCGGGGACCGCCGGCACCGTGACCGGGCGGGAGCCGTTCGCCAGCGACTCCGCACCGGCCACGCCCACCAGGGACGCCGCCACGGCGGCCCGTACGTCCACCAGGGGCGGCCGGCCCTCCTCCACCGTGGCGCGGAACGCCCGCAGCACCCGCACCGTCCCCTCGTCCCGGCGCCCCACGGGCCGGCCGGCGAGGAGGAGCGGGGGCGGGAGGCGTTCCTCGTCGCGGGTGCGGCCGTCCGGCGCCGCCCAGCCCTCCGTCCTGAACCGGACGGCCCAGGCGCGTTCGCCGGGCGCGCGGACCGACTCGGCCAGTCCCCGGCTGCCGCGCACGGACACCCAGCTCCAGTGGCTGTCGGGCTCGCCCTGGAGGAAACCGTGCCGGGTGACCGCCAGCGCTCCCGAGGACAGCCGGGTCACCATGACGACCACGCCGCGCGGGTCCGCCTCGTCCACCACGAACGCGGTCACCTCCACCGGCCGGGCGTCCGTGATCGCCAGCACGGGGGAGAGGGTGTGGGTGCAGTAGGCCGTGGGCGCGATCCGCCCGCGCCAGTGCGCGGGGTCGTCGACCAGCGCCCCGACGTCCTCCGGCGACATGCCGTGCAGGTAGTCGGCCTCGACCAGGCCGATCCGGCCCAGCTCACCGGAGCGGACCGCCTCGCGGACGAGGCGGACGTGGGGGTGGGCCACGTAGTTCTCGGCGAACGAGTACGTCGCCCGCGACCGGTCGGCCGCGGAGACGAGCGCGCACCCCTCCTCGTAGTCGGCGCACGCCGCCGACTCCGACAGCACGTGCACCCCGCGCTCCAGGAAGGCGACGGCGAGCGGCGCGTGCTCGTCGAAGTCGTTGGCCAGCACCACCGCGTCGAGGCGGTGCTCCAGGAGGCCCGGCCACTCTTCGACCGGGGCCGCGCCGGGGAGTTCCGCCCGCGCCGCCGCGCGGCGTCCGGGATCGCGGTCGCACACGGCCACCACGTCCATGCCCACCCTGCGGCACCACACCGCCAGGTGGAGCCCCATCCCCAGGCCCACCACTCCCACGCGCACGGGGCCATCCTGGTGCACGGGCCCCTCGCGGCGGCAACTCCTTTTCGCCGTACGGCCCGCCGGGGCGGGTGTCACGCGCGCAGGCGCAGGCCCCGCGGGGTGGCGTGGAAGCCCGCCGCCTCCAGGGCGCCGGACAGCGGCGACGTGAGGGCCGCCGTGCCGTTGACGCGTTCGACCGTGACCGTACCCAGTGCTCCCGCACCCGCGGCGGCCGCCAAGGCGTCCGCGGCGGCCCGGAGGGGCGGGGCCTTCGGGTCGGGGGACCAGGACAGCAGGGTCTTGCCGCCGCGTTCCACGTACAACGTCAGCTCCCCGTCGACCAGGACCACCAGGGAGCCCGCCTTCCGGCCGGGTTTGTGACCCGCGCCGGCCGGGGGCTCGGGCCAGGGGAGGGCGGCGCCGTAGGCGTTGGCCGGGTCGGCGGCCGCCAGGACGACGGCCTCCGGGGCGGCCGACCCCTCGGCGCGCTCCCGGGCCGACGCTGCGGCCCGCAGCCGGTCCACGGCCCCGTCCATCGCGAACTGGGCGGCGCCCAAGCCCTCCACGACGTAACCGCGGCGGGCCTGGCCGCTGTCCTCGAACGCGGACAGGACCCGGTACGTGGCGGAGAAACCGCCCTCGACGCCCTCGGCGGCCACCGCGCCGCGCGTGACCACGCCGTGCCGGTCCAGCAGCGTCCGGGCCAGCGCGTGGGCGCGGTGGGTGGGGTCGGGCTCGGCGGACGGCAGCAGGGACCAGCGGCCGCCGACCGTGGGCGGGCCGGAGCGGGAGGCGGGGCGGGCGGTCGACGTCGGCGTGCCGTAGCGGCCGCGCGGGACGGAGCGCCCGGCCCGGTGCGCCGTGGAGCCCGCCGTGCGGCCGGAGCCGAGCACGGCGCGCAGCGGGGCAAGGGTGTCGTTGGTGAGACGGCCGGACCAGGCGAGGTCCCACAGGACCTCGGCGAGCCGGGGGTCCGTCACCTCCGGGTGGCCGGACGCCCGGACCCGGTCGGCGATCTGCCGGAAGAACAGCCCGTACCCGCCGGACAGGGCGTCGAGCACGGCCTCGTGGAGGGCGGTCGGCTCCAGCGGACGGGGCGGGGGCAGGAGCAGCGGCGCCGCGTCGGCGAGGTACAGGGAGACCCAGCCGTCCTTGCCGGGGAGGGCGCCCGCGCCCGCCCACAGGACCTCGCCGGCGGTGGTCAGCTCGTCGAGGAGCCGGGGGTCGTAGGCGCGGACGCGGGAGGGCAGGACCAGCTTCTCCAGCGCCGACGCGGGCACGGGCGCGCCCTGCAACTGCTCGATCGCGCGGACCAGGCCGTCGACGCCGCGCAGCCCGCCGCTCCCCACGTGCTGCCACTGCGGCAGGAACGTGGCGAGCGCGGCCGGGGGGACCGGCTCCAGCTCCTGGCGCAGCGCGGCCAGGGAGCGGCGCCGCAGCTGGCGCAGGACCGCCGCGTCGCACCACTCCTGGCCGATGCCGGACGGGTGGAACTCCCCCTGGACGACGCGGCCGGCCGCGGCGAGGCGGTGCAGCGCCCCGTCGGTGACGGCCTTCCCGAGACCGAAACGGGCAGCCGCACGCGCGGACGTGAACGGGCCGCGGGTACGCGCGTACCGTGCCAGGAGGTCGCCGAGCGGGTCCTTCACCGGCTCCGTGAACGCCTCGGGCACCCCGACCGGCAGCGCCGTGCCCAGCGCGTCGCGCAGGCGCCCCGCGTCCTCGATCGCCGCCCAGTGGTCGACGGCCGCGACACGGACCCGGATCGCCCGGCGGGCGGCCTCCAGCTCCCGTGGCCAGGTCGGGTCGGCACCCCGCTCGGCCAGCTCGGCGTCGGTGAGAGGGCCCAGTACGCGCAGCGCGTCGGCGACCCCCTCCAGATCCTTCACCCGCCGCTCGTCGGTGCGCCACTGCAGCTCGCGCTCCAGCTCCGCCAGCACCTCCGGGTCGAGCAGCTCGCGCAGCTCCGCCTGGCCCAGCAACTCGGCCAGCAGCCGCGAGTCCAGGGACAGGGCGGCCGCGCGGCGCTCGGCGAGCGGCGAGTCCCCCTCGTACAGGAACTGGGCGACGTACCCGAACAGCAGCGAGCGGGCGAACGGCGAGGGCTCCGGTGTGGTGACCTCCACCAGCCGGACGCGGCGCGACTCGACGTCCCCCATCAGCTCCTGGAGCCCGGGCAGGTCGAACACGTCCTGGAGGCACTCGCGGACCGCCTCCAGGACGATCGGGAACGAACCGAACCCGCTCGCCACCTCGAGGAGCTGCGCCGCGCGCCGGCGCTGCTGCCACAGCGGCGTGCGCTTGCCGGGATCGCGCCTGGGCAGCAGCAGCGCGCGGGCGGCGCACTCCCGGAAGCGGGACGCGAACAGCGCCGAACCGCCGACCTGCTCGGTGACGATCCGGTCGACCTCGTCCTTGTCGAAGGCGACGTCGGCGGCGCCGACCGGGGCCTGCGCGCCGTCGTACCCCGGGCCCGGCGCGGCAGGCTCGCCGTCCAGCAGGTCGAGGCCCATCAGGTCGGCGTCCGGCAGGCTCAGCACGATGCCGTCGTCGGCGTGCATGACCTGGGCGTCCACGCCGTACCGCTCCGCGAGCCGGGCGCCCAGCGCGAGCGCCCAGGGGGCGTGCACCTGCGCGCCGAACGGCGAGTGGACCACCACGCGCCAGTCGCCCAGCTCGTCGCGGAACCGCTCCACGAGGATCGTCCGGTCGTCCGGCACGTGCCCGCAGGCCCTGCGCTGCTCGTCCAGGTAGGCCAGGACGTTGTCGGCGGCCCGCGCGTCCAGCCCCGCCGCGAGCAGCCGCGACCGCGCCCCGTCCGGCGGCAGCGAGCCGACCTCCCGCAGGAACGCCCCCACGGCCCGGCCCAGTTCGAGCGGACGGCCCAGCTGGTCGCCCTTCCAGAACGGCAGCCGGCCCGGCGCGCCGGGCGCGGGCGACACCAGGACCCGGTCGCGCGTGATGTCCTCGATCCGCCACGAGGACGTGCCGAGCGTGAACACGTCGCCGACGCGCGACTCGTACACCATCTCCTCGTCGAGCTCGCCGACCCGGCCCCCGCCCCGCTTCGGATCGGCGCCCGCCAGGAAGACGCCGAACAAGCCCCGGTCGGGGATCGTGCCGCCCGAGGTGACGGCCAGGCGCTGGGCGCCGGGGCGCCCCGTGACCGTACCGGTGACCCGGTCCCACACGACGCGCGGGCGCAACTCCGCGAACGCGTCCGACGGGTAGCGCCCGGCGAGCATGTCCAGCACGGCGGTGAACGCCGACTCCGGGAGCGACGCGAACGGCGCCGCCCGCCGCACCAGCGCCAGCAGGTCGTCGCGGGCCCAGGCGTCCATGGCGACCATGGCGACGAGCTGCTGGGCCAGCACGTCCAGCGGATTGGCCGGGACGCGCAGCGACTCGATGGCGCCCTGCCGCATCCGCTCCGTCACCACCGCCGCCTGCACCAGGTCGCCCCGGTACTTGGGGAAGACCACGCCCCGCGACACGGCGCCCACCTGGTGCCCGGCGCGGCCCACGCGCTGGAGCCCGGACGCCACCGACGGCGGCGACTCGACCTGGACGACCAGGTCGACCGCGCCCATGTCGATGCCCAGCTCCAGGCTGGACGTGGCCACCACGGCGGGCAGGCGGCCGGCCTTCAGGTCCTCCTCGACCAGCGCCCGCTGCTCCTTGGACACCGAGCCGTGGTGCGCCCGCGCCAGGAGCGGCGGGGCGCCCCCGGCGGCACCGGACTGGGCCATCACCTCGGCCGGGGAGGCGCCGTCGGGCAGCGCCTCGCCCGTGGCACGCTCGTACGCGATCTCGTTGAGCCGGTTGCACAGCCGCTCGGCCAGGCGCCGGGAGTTGGCGAACACGATCGTCGACCGGTGCTCCTGGACCAGGTCGGCGATCCGCTCCTCCACGTGCGGCCAGATCGAGGGCTTCTCGCCGGGTCCGCCGCCCGCCCCGGCGGCCGGCGGACCGCCCAGCTCGCCCAGGTCCTCCACGGGCACCACCACGGAGAGGTCGAACTCCTTGCCGGACGGCGGCTGGACCACCTCGACCCTCCGCCGGGGCGAGAGGAACCGCGCCACCTCGTCCACCGGCCGCACCGTCGCCGACAGGCCGATCCTGCGCGCGGGGCGGGGCAGCAGCTCGTCGAGCCGCTCCAGGGACAGCGCCAGGTGGGCGCCGCGCTTGGTGCCCGCCACGGCGTGCACCTCGTCGAGGATCACCGTCTCCACGCCCGCCAGCGCGTCGCGCGCGGCGGAGGTCAGCATCAGGAACAGCGACTCCGGGGTGGTGATGAGGATGTCCGGCGGGCGCGTCGCCAGCGAGCGCCGCTCGGCCGCCGGCGTGTCGCCCGAACGGACCCCGACCCGCACCTCCGGCTCCGGCAGCCCCAGCCGCGCGGACTCCTGGCGGATGCCCGTCAGCGGGCTGCGCAGGTTCCGTTCCACGTCGACCGCGAGCGCCTTCAGCGGCGACACGTACAGCACCCGGCAGCGCTTCCTCGCCTCGGCGGGCGGCGGCGCCGACGCCAGCCGGTCCAGTGCGGCGAGGAACGCCGCCAGGGTCTTGCCGGATCCCGTCGGCGCCACGACCAGCACGTCCGAACCGGCGCCGATCGCCCGCCACGCCCCCTCCTGGGCGGCGGTGGGCGCGCTGAACGCCCCCGTGAACCACCTGCGGGTCGCGGGGGAGAAGGAGTCGAGTGCGGTCTCGGCCATGCCCCCATCGTGCACCCCGCCACCGACAACCGGTGTCCGCACCGCGGACGCGCGGGCCGGCGGGGGCGCCTGCGGGCGCAGGGCGGGGGAGGGGCGGCCCTCCCGGACCCCCGCGGTGCTCCGGGGCGCGCCGGTGGCCGCCGGTCCCGTCGGC
>JAAXOU010000237.1 GCA_012396115.1 Streptomyces somaliensis DSM 40738
AGGAGGAGACGGCCCGGCCCCGCTTCCCGCGGCGCTCACCCCTCCGGGGGCGCGTCGCGGAACCGCCGGCGGTCGCGCGAGGCGGCCGGGGGCGCGTCGGCGAGCCGTACGACGGCGCCGTCCCGCCCGGCGACCACGGGCCTGGGGGAACGGACCGCCTTCGCCCGGTACTGGGCGGCGTCCGCCAGCCGGAACAGCCGGCGGGCCGAGCGCACCGGCCCGATCGGGTCGCCCGTCGACGCCACCCCGCAGGCCACGCCCTCCCCGAGTTCCAGCTCACCGGCCCGTACGCACAGCTCCTCGGCGGCCGCGACCACCTCGTCCGCCTCCGGCCCGACCGACACCAGGCAGAACTCGTCGCCGCCGAGCCGCGCCGCCAGCGCGCCCGGGAGCCGGGCCCCCGCGCACGACAGCACCGACCCGAACCGCTCCAGGAGCCGGTCGCCCGCGGAGTGGCCGTGGGTGTCGTTGACGCGCTTGAGCCCGTTCAGGTCGCACACGACCAGGCTCACCACGGAGCCGTCCGCCAGGAACCGCTCCACGGCCTCGTCCAGCCGGGCGTCGACGGCCCTGCGGTTGGCGAGCCCGGTCAGCGGGTCGGTGAAGGCGAGCTTGCGCACCTCCTCCAGCCGCTCGGTCTGCGCCAGCCCGGCGGCGACGACCGAGGCCAGGACGGTGGCGAAGTCCGCCTCGTCCCGGTCGAAGACCGGCGCCCCGACCGGGCGGGCGACGTAGATCTCGCCCCACGCCCGCCCGTGCAGCACGATCGGCGCGATCACGCAGCAGCCCCGCCCGCGCCGCCGCAGCGCCGCCACCCTCCCCCAGGAGCCGGGTCCGGTGCGGTCGGGGGCCTCCCGGGCGGACGCGGCCGGCCCGCCGTCGGCAGTCTCCACCCAGGCGTCGGGCTCCCCGCCGCCCGCCCACCGGTCGTACAGGAACTCGGTGATCTCCGAGAACTGGTGCACCGGATACGTCTCGCGGTCCGGGAACTCCTCCTCGTCCGGCGTCAGCCGCCCCGCGTTGACCAGGACCTTCAACCGGCCGAGGTCCCGCTGCCAGACCGAGAGCGCCGCGAAGGAGCCCCCCAGCGCCCGGCACGCGCCGAGCGCGGCGGCCCGCCAGCACTCGCGCGGAGTGTGCGCCGCCGCCATCCCCTGCGCGAGTGCCACCACGGCCCTCAGCCGGACGTCCTGACCCATTCCCCCACTTTAGGGATGTATCGGCACTCGCCACCCGGGGACCGGAACCCGGTTGCTCCGGGTGACCGCACCGCCCCGGACCGCTACTCCCCCGGCCAGCGCGGCGCGCGCTTCTCGTTGAACGCCGCCACGCCCTCCTTGCGGTCGCCGGAGAAGGCGACCGACCGCCACGCCCCGTCCTCGACCTCCAGCCCGGTCCGCAGGTCCAGCCCGTGGCCCAGGCGCAGGGCCCGCTTGGCGGCGCGCAGCCCCACCGGCGAGTTCGCCGCGATCCGCGCGCCCAGCTCCAGGGCGGCGCCGCGCGCGTCGTCCTCGACCAGTTCGTCGACCAGCCCCAGTCCGGCGGCCTCGGCGGCCGGCACCCGGCGGGCGGTGAAGACCAGCTCCGCGGCGCGCGCCGCCCCGACGCGGCGCGGCAGCAGCTGCGTACCGCCGCCACCGGGGATGACGCCCACCGAGACCTCGGGCAGTCCGACGACCGCGGTCGCGTCGGCGACGATCAGGTCGCAGGAGAGCGCCAGCTCGAAGCCGCCGCCCAGGGCGAAGCCGCGCACGGCCGCGATGGACGGCATCGGCAGCTCCAGCACGCCCGTGTACGCGGCGCGGGCGGTCGGCCGCTGGCGCATCATGTCGGCGTCGGTGAAGGAGTTGCGCTCCTTCAGGTCGGCGCCCACGCAGAAGGCCCGGTCGTTGGAGGAGGTCAGGACGGTGACCCGGGCCGCGGGGTCGGCGGCGAGCGCTCCGCAGGCGGCGGCGATGGACCGGGCCATCTCGGTGGAGACCGCGTTCATGGCCTTGGGCCGGTCGAGGACCAGCTCCACCACGTGCCCGTGCCGGCGCACGGCGACGAACTCCCCGTACCGCTCCTCGGACTGCTGCTCGGACATGGCGCCCACCCTCCCGGTTAACGATCGTTATCGCTTCTACCCGGGGATCTTAGGCTCCCGCCGCAGCAGCATCCAGGGCTCGACGAGGCCGAGGCCGCGGACCGGCCGCTGCCAGGTGGGACGCAGGGCGAAGCGGTACGCGGGCGGGGTCCGGCCCTCCTCCGCCGCCCGGGCGGCCTCCTCCGCCGCCCGGGCCTCCGACACGGGCGCCTCGCCCGTGCGGGACAGCTCCTCGGCGAAGGCGTCGTCGACCAGGACGGTGTTCTTGGGCGCTATCGAGGTGAGCCGGCTCGCCAGGTTCACGGTGGTCCCGAACACGTCGCCCATGCGGGTGGTGACCGTGCCGAAGGCGATCCCGACGCGCAGGGCGGGCATCATCTTGTCGTCCTTCAGCGTCTCGACGAGGCGCAGTGATATCTCCGCCGCCGTGCCCGCGTCGTCGGCGGCGAAGAGCACCTCGTCGCCCAGGGTCTTGATCAGCCGTCCGCCGTGCGCCGCGACCAGGTCGGCGCAGGTCGTCTCGAACGTCTCGACCAGCTCGCCGAGCTGCTCCTCCTCCAGCCGGCGGGTGAGCCGGGTGAAGCCGACGAGGTCGGCGAAGCCCACGGCCAGCCGCCGGTCCACCATCTCGTCGTCGTCGCCCGCCTGCACGACCCGGCCGGTCGCCGCGGCCAGCTGCCGCCGCCACACGTACACCAGGAACTCCTGGAGCTCCGGCAGCAGCAGCTCCACCAGGGGGTAGGTCACCTCGGTGCGGGTCATGCCGGGCTCGGGCGGCTCGGTCAGCCCCTCCAGGAAGGAGTCGATCTGCCACTCCGCGAGCCGCGCCGTCGTCTGCCCCGTCGAGCGGGCCACCTGCACGGCCATCGGCTCGCTCAGCAGTCCCGCCTCGACGAGGCCGGCGAGCCGGCGCAGCGCCAGCACGTCGGCCTCGGTCAGCGCCTTGGCCTGGCCGATGTCCGCGAAGCCCATGGCCCGCCAGAAGCGGGAGGCGAGGTCCATGGAGACGCCGGCCGTGCGGGCCGCCTGGAAGGGGGTGTAGCGCCGCTCGGCGCCGAGGATCAGCTGCTCCAGGCGGATGGCGAGGGGGTTGTCGGTCGGTTCCGCCGTGTGGTCGACGACATGGTGGGGGGTGGGGTACTCCGCTCCGCCCGCGTTCTCGTCGTCGACGGTCACCGGCCGCCTCCTGCCCGATCCGTGCGCACTGCCCTGCCTGCCGTTCTGTCGCTGACCCGCCGCGTCGGCCGTCCCCGGCCGACCCGGCCGACGGATCGCCTCAACGATACGGCAGGTGTGCCCTGGCTCACGTCCCGCGGACGAACGCGTTCAGTCCGCCGGGCGCAGGTGGACGACGTCACCCGCCCCCACGGCCTCCCGCCGGCCGTCCGGGCCCGCCACGACCAGCCGACCGTCCCCGTCGAGCGCGACCGCCTCGCCGGTGAGCGTCCGGCCCCCGGGCAGTTCGGCCCGCACGCTCCGGCCGAGCGTCGCGCAGCCGGCGGCGTACGCGGCCTGGAGCCCGGACGCGGCCGGGTCGCCCCCGGCGGCGGTCCACCGGGCGTACCACTCCTCCAGCGACCGCAGGACGGCCCTCAGCAGCGGGTCGCGGTCGGTGCACACGGCGCCGGCGAGGGCGAGCGACCCGGCCGCGGGCACGGGCAGTTCGTCGGCGCGGAGGGTCACGTTGACGCCGACGCCGACGACGACGCCGTGGTCGCCGGCGCGCTCGGCGAGGATGCCGCCGGCCTTGCGCTCCCCGCCCCCGGCGGCCCCCCCGCCGGGCCCGCCCGGGTGCCCGGGGAGCGTGACGAGCAGGTCGTTGGGCCACTTCAGCGCCGTGTCGACACCGGCGGCCCGCGCCAGCGCGGTGGCCACGGCGACGCCGGTCAGCAGCGGCAGCCAGGCGAGGCGCGCGGGCGGCACGTCCGGCTTGAGGAGGACGGAGAGGAACAGCCCCGAGCGGGCCGGCGCCGTCCAGGCCCGGTCCAGGCGGCCCCGTCCGGCGGTCTGCTCCTCGGCGACGAGGACGGCGCCCTCGGGGAGGCCGGCGGCGCGGGAGGCCAGGTCGGTGTTGGTGGAGCCGGTGGTGGGCACGAGGTCCAGGGAGGTCCACAGCGCGCCCGGCCGCAGCAGGGCCCGGCGCAGCGCGGGGGCGCTCAGCGGGGGCCGTTCGAGATCGCTCCAGCGGCTCGCCGGGCCTGTTCCTCGACCAAGGGGGGACGTCATACAACCCAGCCTAGGTGTGGCAAAGACCGCACTGCCGAACGGCATCCCCGCCGATACTCTACGGGCCAGTAGCCGATGACCCCGTGACCACACCTGACCAGGCAGGGAGCCGCATCCCGATGTCCGAGCGTCAAGAGATCGACATCCACACGACCGCGGGGAAGCTCGCGGATCTGCAGCGTCGCGTCCAGGAGGCGACGCACGCCGGCTCCGAGCGTGCCGTCGAGAAACAGCACGCCAAGGGGAAGCTGACCGCCCGCGAGCGGATCGACCTCCTGCTGGACGAGGGCTCCTTCGTGGAGCTGGACGAGTTCGCGAGGCACCGGTCGACCAACTTCGGCCTGGAGGCGAACCGCCCGTACGGCGACGGCGTCGTCACCGGCTACGGCACGGTCGACGGGCGCCCGGTGGCGGTCTTCTCGCAGGACTTCACGGTCTTCGGCGGCGCGCTGGGCGAGACGTTCGGCCAGAAGATCGTCAAGGTGATGGACTTCGCGCTGAAGACCGGCTGCCCGGTCGTCGGCATCAACGACTCCGGCGGCGCCCGCATCCAGGAGGGCGTCAGCGCGCTGGGCATGTACGGCGAGATCTTCCGCCGCAACACCCACGCCTCCGGGGTGATCCCGCAGATCAGCCTGGTCGTCGGCCCCTGCGCGGGCGGCGCCGTCTACTCCCCGGCGATCACCGACTTCACGGTGATGGTGGACCGGACCTCCCACATGTTCATCACCGGGCCGGACGTCATCAAGACGGTGACCGGCGAGGACGTCGGCTTCGAGGAGCTGGGCGGCGCGCGGACGCACAACGCGACGTCGGGCGTGGCGCACCACATGGCGGCCGACGAGAAGGACGCCGTCGACTACGTGAAGTCGCTGCTGTCCTACCTGCCGTCCAACAACCTGTCGGAGCCCCCCGCCTTCCCGGAGGAGGCGGACCTCGCCGTCACCGACGACGACCGCGAGCTGGACGCGGTCGTCCCCGACTCCGCGAACCAGCCGTACGACATCCACACGGTCGTCGAGCACGTCCTGGACGACGGCGAGTTCCTGGAGACGCAGGGGATGTTCGCGCCGAACATCGTCACCGGCTTCGGCCGCGTCGAGGGCTTCCCGGTGGGCGTCGTCGCCAACCAGCCGATGCAGTTCGCGGGCTGCCTGGACATCAACGCGAGCGAGAAGGCCGCGCGTTTCGTCCGGACCTGCGACGCGTTCAACATCCCCGTCCTGACCTTCGTCGACGTGCCGGGCTTCCTGCCGGGCGTGGACCAGGAGTACGGCGGCATCATCCGGCGCGGCGCGAAGCTCATCTACGCGTACGCGGAGGCGACGGTCCCGCTGATCACCGTCATCACCCGCAAGGCGTTCGGCGGCGCGTACGACGTGATGGGCTCCAAGCACCTGGGCGCCGACCTGAACCTGGCGTGGCCGACCGCGCAGATCGCGGTGATGGGCGCCCAGGGCGCGGTGAACATCCTGCACCGCAGGGCGCTCGCGGAGGCCCCGGAGGAGGAGCGGGAGGCGCTGCGCGCCCGGCTGGTCCAGGAGTACGAGGACACGCTGCTCAACCCGTACACGGCGGCGGAGCGCGGCTACGTCGACGCGGTGATCATGCCGTCGGAGACCCGCTCGCAGATCGTCCGCGGCCTGCGCCAGCTGCGCACCAAGCGGGAGAACCTGCCCCCGAAGAAGCACGGCAACATCCCCCTGTGAGGAGCTTCGATGATCAAGGTCGTACGGGGCAACCCGACCCCCGAGGAGCTCGCCGCCGCCCTGGCGGTGGTCAGGGCGCGCGCCGCGGCGGCGGTGGCCCGTTCGGCCTCTCCGGCGGCACCCCTGGCCTGCCCGGCGAGCCGCCCGAGCCGCTGGGCGACGGCCGACTTCTCCCGGTCGGCGGCCCGGCGCCGCTCCCCCAGTTCCTCGACGAGGGCGGCGCACGCCCGGTGGTGCCCGGCGGCCCGTTCATGCCGTTCGGCGAGCTCCTCGCACCGTACGGCCAGGGCCTCCAGCTCGGCGGCGGCCTCGTCCACGGAAACCCGGACCTCCAGGAGGCTGGGGGCGCCGGCGGAGCCGCCGTGTGCGAAGTGGGCGGCCAGCAGGTCGCCGTCGGTGGTGACGGCGGTGACCCCGGGCCGGGCGCGCACCAGGTCCTCGGCGTCCTCCAGGGTGGCGACCACCACCACGTCCCGCAGCAGGCGGCGCACGGCCGGCACCAGGTCCTCCGGGCCATGCACCAGGTCGGCGGCGTACGCGGCGCCGTCCGGGAGGGCGGGGAGCCCCTCGTCCACCGGACCGGGCGAACCGGGCGCGGGCGGGTCGGGCGGGCCGGCGACGAGGAGGGCGGCGCGGCCGGCGTCCTGCTTGCGCAGCAGCCCGATCAGGTCGACCACGCCCGCCGATCCGCCCGGGTGCCGGGCGGCCTTGCCGAGCTGCACGTACGCGTCGTACAGCCGCGCCGGGGTCCACTGGAACGGGGGGCGTTCGATCTTCC
>JAAXOU010000238.1 GCA_012396115.1 Streptomyces somaliensis DSM 40738
AGGGCGGTCGCCAGCGGCGCCCCGGCCGGCGCGCACCGGCGGTGAGGGGCGCCGTGGACGGTGGGACGCCGGTGCGGCGGCGCGGGGAGGGCGGGCACCGGACCGTGGCGCACGGCGGCGACGTACGGGTGGAGGCCTGGGGGACGAGCCGGGAGCAGTGCCTCGGGGAGGCCGTGCTCGGGCTGGTGGAGTCCTTCGCCGACGTGTCCGCGGCGCACGCGGACGCGGCGCGGCGGCTGCGGTTCGAGGAGGGGAGCGACGACGACCTCCTCGCGGACCTGCTCGACGAGGTGGTCCACCGGCTGGAGGCGCACGGGGAGGTGCCCGTGGACGTGGAGGTCGAGTCGGCGGGCGGGGAGCTGGACGTACGCCTCGCGGTCGTCCGCCTCGCGCGCGTCCGGGTCACCGGGTCCGTGCCGAGGGACGTGGCGTGGAACGAGCTGCGGATGGGGCCGGACGCGTACGGGTGGTCGTGCGCGGTGACGGCGGACGTGTGAGGCGCGGGCGGCGGGCCCCGGGAGAGCCGCCCGCGCGCCCTTCCCCCGCCCGCGCCCCCGTGTGGGCCGGACGGGTGGTTTCCCCGCACCGGACGCGTCCCGCCGCGGCTTGCGGGTTACTTTGTGGCCTTCGCCCCGGAAGCCGCCGCATCGCCGTGTGCTCGCCGTGTGCCCGCGGTGTGCCCGCGGTGCCCGGCGGCCCCCGTCGCGGGCGGCGGCCGGTGCGGCGTACACGGTTCCGGACCACCGGAGGGTGCAGGAAGACCATGACGACGACAGCCGACGGCGCGTCACGACCGGAGAGTCCGCTTCCGGCGGGGGGCCCGGGTGTGGGCTTCGCCCGCCCCCCGGCCGACGGGACGGAGGAGGCGGCCCGGCACGCGGTGCTGCGGGCCGTGGACCACCTGCTGGCCTGCCAGCACGCCGAGGGGTGGTGGAAGGGCCCCTTCCGCACCGATGTGAGCTACGACGCCCACGACCTGTTCCTGCGGTGGCTGCTGGGCGTCCCGGACGAGCGGGTGGCCGCGGGGAGCGGCCGGTGGATCCGGTCGCAGCAGGGCGCGGACGGTTCCTGGCCCCTCGTCTTCGGCGGCGCCGGCCACCTGGGGACCACCGTCCAGGCGTACGTGGCGCTCCGGCTCGCCGGGGACCGCCCGGACGAGGAGCACATGCTCCGGTGCGCGGCGTGGGTGCGCGAGCGGGGCGGCGTCGCGGCGGCCCCGCTGACGGCCCGCGTGTGGCTGGCCATGTTCGGCTGGTGGAGCTGGGACGACCTCCCCGAGATCCCCCCGGAGATCATCTCCCTGCCGGCGTGGGCGCCCCTGAACATCTACTCCTTCAGCGCCGTCATGCGCCCGGCGCTCGTGGCCCTCGCCGTCATCAGCGCGCACCGGCCCGTGCGGCCCGCCCCCTTCGACGTCGACGAGCTCTTCGCCGCGCCCGCCGCGTCCACTGCCGCCGCGTCCGCGCCCGGGCGCGCGCCGGGGGCGGCCGGCGGCTGGGAGGCCGCGTTCCGGCGGCTGAACGCCGCGGTGCGCGCCGGCCGCAGGCTCTGCCCCCCTCCGCTGCGCAGGGCCGCGACGAACGCCTGCGTCCGCTGGCTCCTCGAACGCCAGGAGACGGACGGCAGTTGGGGCGCGTGCACCCCGATGACCACCTGGGTGGTCCTCGCCCTGCACCTGTGCGGCTACCCGCCGGACCACCCGGCGCTCAAGGCCGCCCGGGGCTTCCTGGAGGACTGCGCCGTCTGGCCGGAGGAGGGCGTACGGGAGCTGCAGACCGTCCACAGCCCGGTCTGGGACACCTGCCTGTCCCTCACCGCGCTGCTCGACGCCGGTGTGGACCCCGGCCACCCCGCCCTGGTCGGGGCCGCCGACTGGCTGCTCACCCGCCAGGCCGACCGGCCCGGCGACTGGGCCGTACGGCGTCCCGGGCTCGCTCCCGGCGGCTGGGCCTTCCAGTTCCACAACCGGAGCTACCCCGACAACGACGACACCGCGGAGGCGGTCCTCGCGCTGCACCGCGTCGCCCACCCCGACCGGGCGCGCGTCGACGGGGCGGTGGGCAGGGCGACGCGGTGGATCCTCGGCATGCAGAGCGCGAACGGCGGCTGGGGGGCCTTTGACGCCGACAACACCGGCACCCTGCCCGGCAGGCTGCCCTTCTTCGACTTCGGCGAGTACTGCGTCGACCCGCCCACCGCCGACGTCACCGCCCACGCGGTGGAGATGCTGGCCGCCCTCGGGATGCGGCGCCACCCCCGCACCCGGCGCGCCGTCCGCTGGCTCCTCGACCAGCAGGAGGAGAGCGGGGCCTGGTACGGGCGCTGGGGGGTGAACCACGTCTACGGGACCGGCTGCGTCGTCCCGGCGCTCGTCGCCGCCGGGGTCCCCCGCCACCACCCCTCCGTCCGGCGGGCCGTCGCCTGGCTGACGTCCGTGCGGAACCCGGACGGCGGCTGGGGCGAGGAGTGGGAGTCGTACGCCGACCCGGAGCGCGTCGGCCGCGGCCCCTCCCTGCCCTCGCAGACCGCCTGGGCGCTGCTCGCCCTGCTGGCCGCGGGGGAGCGGGAGGGCGCCGCGGTCCGCGACGGGGTGCGCTGGCTGACCGAGCGGCAGACGGACCGGGGCACCTGGGAGGAGCCGCAGTTCACCGGCACGCTCGTCCCCCGGGCCGTGGCCTGCAGGTACGACTACTACCGGCACGTCTTCCCGCTGTCGGCGCTGGGCCGCTACGTCCACCACCGGGACCACGGGGCCGTGGCGGCCGGGCCGGAGCCCGGCGGGGCGCGACCGGGCCCGGAGGACTCCCCGCCCCGCCCGTAGCCCGGGTCCGGCGGTCTCCGTCAGCGGGAGGCCGCCGGCAGGGGGGCGCCGGCGGCCGGGGCCGGGCGGGTCCCGCGGTGGGAGCGGCCGCGCACCCGGAAGACGAGCAGGGCCAGGGCGCCGGTCGCGGCGGACCAGGCGAGCGAGAGCAGGGCGTGGGACCAGGGGGCGGAGGAGGTGAAGGCCGCCGCCAGCGCCGACTGGTTCGCGCCGTACAGCGGCAGGGCGGTCAGGCCGGCCAGGTCCACGACGTTGAGGACCGGGTTCTGCAGTCCGGTGTCGACCAGGCTGAGCATGATGACGAGGAAGAACCCCTCCAGTTCGCCGCGGACCAGCGCGCCGAGCAGGAGGCCGATGCCGCCGTACACGAGGCCGGCGCCGAGGACGGCCAGGGCCAGGGGGCCCGGCTGCCGCACCGGCAGGGAACCCCACAGCAGGGCCGTGGTGTACAGGGCGAGGACCGCGGCGACGAGGGCCACGGCGGTGACCTTCGCCACCAGCATGGGGAGCCGGGGGTAGCCGGCCAGCAGGAGCCGGCGGTCCGTCTCCCCGGCCTTGAACGTCTCCATGAAGACCATGAAGCCGGTGACCAGGGTGACCGCGGCGAGGGCGTTGGCGACCTGGCTGACGTGGTTCGCCGGGGCGAGGACGGCGGTGCCGGCGGAGTCCAGGGGGAAGCGCACCGCCCGGTCCGAGGCGCACAGGCGTGCCACGGCGATCCAGGCGGGGACGAACGCGACCGCCAGGAGTACGGCCATCCGGTTGCGGAGGTGCCCCCGCAGGGTGCAGCGCAGCATCTCGGTGAACGCCGTCCGGTGGAACCTCATCGGCTCAGCTCCTCGATGTCGAGGCGGCCCCCGCGCAGGTGGCCGACCGCGTCGAAGTGGTGCAGGTCGTGCAGGAGGTGCGAGACCACGACGATCGACCGGCCCTGGTCGCGCAGGCGGGTGGCCAGGGCCCAGAAGCGCTGGTGGGTGTCCCAGTCGAACCCCTGGTACGGCTCGTCCAGCACCAGCAGCTGCGGGTCGTGCATCAGGGCGAGCAGCAGGTTCAGCTTCTGGCGGGTCCCCCCGCTGAGCTCCCCGGTCCGCCGCCGCCCGCAGTCGGCGAACCCGAGGAGGTCCATCAGTTCGTGGGCGCGCTCCAGCGTCGGCAGGCGGTAGGCCACCTGGAACAGCCGAAGGTGCTGCCCGACGGTGAACGAGTCGTTCAGCACGGCCCGCTGCGGGCAGTACCCCACCGCCCCGCTCCGCTCCACCGTCCCCCGGTCGGGCGGCACCTGCCCCACGGCGATCCGGAGCAGGGTGCTCTTGCCCGCGCCGTTCTCGCCGACGATCCCGACCAGCGCCCCGGCGGGCACGTCGAGGTCGGCGCCGCGCAGGACCTGCCTGCCGCCGTACGCCTTCCACACGCCGCCGATCCGCAGCCGCGGCCGCCGCTCCGCCGGTTCCGTGGATTCCGTCCGCACGTCGCGCCTCCCGGTCAGCGAAGGATGTAGAGGGAAGCGGCGAGGGCGAGGGTGTACCACTGCTCCACCAGGCGGTAGGTGTGCTGGTCGTTCCGCCGCCCTCGCCGCAGCACCACCCGGAACGCCAGCAGCAGGCTCAGTCCGCCCAGCACGGCGTCCGTGGCGAGGACCCACCAGTGCGGACCGGCGGGCGCCATCAGGAAGTGGTGGATGGCGAGGGGGCCGAGCGCGAAGCCGGCGCAGAGGAACACGCGGGTGTTCCGCTCGCCGAAGACCAGCGGCATGGTGGAGCGGCCGACCGCGCGGTCGCCGGTGATGTCGCGGAGGTCCTGGACGGACATGAGGAGGGTGACGGTGACCGTCAGGGTCGCGATCCAGCGCCAGGCGTCCGGGGTGACGGGGGCGACGATCTGCCAGGCGGCCGCCAGCTGGGCGACGACCCCGATCCCGGCGTAGAGGTTCCTGCCCAGCCAGTGGCGCCCCCACCCGCACTCGTGCTGGAGCAGCGAGAGGACCTGCCACAGCAGGGCCCACTCCAGCACGCCCAGGCAGTAGCCGTAGACGGGGAAGGCGATCCGGACGGCGATCAGGCGCAGCCGGGCGCCCCTGACGCTGCTCCGGCCGCAGACCAGCGGCCGGAGGGGCTTGTTGACGCGGTCCTCCTCGACGCCGACGAGTTGGTTGGCCAGGGTGTGCTCGTAGACGAAGAGCCAGAAGTACAGGGCGCCCAGGGCGACGGCCACCGCCGTCTGCCCCGGGGGCAGCCGGGTGTGCACGGCGGCCGCCAGGACGAAGCAGGTGGCCGGGAAGACCGTGGTCCAGCGGTCGGAGCGGATGAAGAGCCAGCTCAGGTGGATCTCGTGCCAGACGGCCCGCCACACCGTCCGGCGGGGGCCCGTCGTCATCGTCGTCATCGCTCGGCTCCGTGCCTCCTGCCCGGGCGGGTGCCCGCCCGGGCGCTCCCCGGTGCTCATGCCGCCGGGCCGCTCCCCGGCGCCCGTGCCGCCGGGCCGCTCCCGGGTGCTCATGCCGTCCGGCGCACGGCCGCCTCCGCCACGTCCGCCAGCGTGCGGACCACGTCGGCGGGGAAGGGCGCGGAGGCGAGGGCGGTCAGGGCCTGCTGGTACCGCTCCTCGATCATCCGCTCGACCGCGGCACGGGCCCCGGTCTCCGTGAGGATGCCGCGGACCTCGGCCGCCTCCCGCTCCCCCAGGCGCGGATCGCCGATCAGCGTGCGCAACCGGTCCGCCTGGGCGGGCGAGCCGGCGCGCACGGCGTGGGCGACGAGGCCGGTGCACTTCCCCTCGCGCAGGTCGTCCAGGTGAGACTTGCCCGTCCGCTCCGGGTCCCCGAACACCCCGAGCACGTCGTCCCGCAGCTGGAAGGCCTCCCCGAGGGGCACCCCGTAGGCGCTGCACGCGTCCATGACCCGCTGGTCGGCGCCGGCCAGGGCGGCGCCGACCTGCAGGGGGCGCTCGACCGTGTACTTGGCCGTCTTGTAGCGGACGACGGTCAGCGTCGTCTCGACGTCCACCCCTAGGTCGCCGGTGGTCAGGAGGTCCAGGTGCTGGCCGGCGATCAGCTCGCTGCGCGCGAGGTCGACGCAGCGCAGCACGGCGACCCGGTGGGCCTCCGGCATGACCGTGGTGTGCAGGAGCTCGTCGGACCAGACGAGGGCGAGGTCGCCCACCAGGATGGCGCCGCCGAGGCCGAACTGCTCGGCCGTCGACGGCAGGTGGTGGTGGTCGGCGAGCCGCCGGTGGACCGTGGGCCGCCCGCGGCGGCTGCCGGCGCCGTCCATGATGTCGTCGTGGATCAGGGCGCAGGCGTGCGCCAGCTCGATGGAGGCGGCCAGCCTGACGGCCTGCCCGGGGTCCTCCCCGCCGCCCGCCGCCCGCCACCCGGCGACGCAGAGCAGCGGGCGGATCCGCTTGCCCGCGTCGAGGAAGTCGCGCAGCAGCATGGCCAGCGCCGCCTGCCGGGGCACCGGCGCGGTGTCCGCCTTCTCCGTCAGGAACTCGTGGAGGAGGTCGTCGATGGCCGCGCGGGGGGCGAAGAAATCGGACCCGACTGTCAGCGTTTCGGCAATCATAAAATCGCATCCCTGAATTGGCGGCTGGCCCGTACGCCCTCACGAGCCGGTGGCGCACGCCGTCGACGGCGTCGCCGCGGGTGGCGCGGGCGGTGCCGGGGAGCGCCCTCCGGGGCCGGGCCGGCACGTCCGTCCTGGTCCGCCCGCGAGCAGGCGCCTCCCAGCAAACCCGGAATCGCGGAAATTCACCACAACCCAGACAGGGCGTACGGAAGTACAGATCAGGGTGCTTTCACTACCGAACGCGCCGGTATGCACCGGCGCCCGCCGCCGGACGGCCCCCGCCGCGTAGGTGAGCTGGCGGGCCGCCTCCAGCTTCATCGCCATGTCGGCGAGCATGAACTGCACGCCCTGGAAGTCGGCGATGGCCTTGCCGAACTGCTTGCGCTCCTTGACGTAGCCCTTGGC
>JAAXOU010000239.1 GCA_012396115.1 Streptomyces somaliensis DSM 40738
CATGATGCCGCCGGCGCTGCCCCGTGCGGTCTGCTGGCGCGCCACCGGCAGGGGTACGTTCTCCAGGTCCCGTACGTCGATGGCGCTGGCCTGCAGGGCGGAGATCACGGCCCGCTTCAGGGCCCGCACGCGTCGGCGTACGGGCCCCACCGATCCAGGTGGAACGGAACGGTGTTGACCTCGCGCTCGGCGACGACGGGTTTGAACCAGTCGCGGGCCTCGGCACCGGGTTCCTCGGCGCGTCCGGGCGGGAGGGACGGTTCGACGGGCTCGCCGTCGAAGACGTGACCGGTGCGGTGGGCGCCGATGAAGTGGCCCGGGTAGAGCCCGGTGTGGGCGGCGTAGCCGTCGGTCAGGTCGATGAGGACGGCCCACAGGGGGCGGTTCGCGTGGTTGTGGACGCGGACGGCGACCTCGGGACGGCGCGGGCGGCCGGGGCCCCCGGTGGCGGTGAACGCCGTACCACGGGCGGCGTCGCGCGTTTCCGGGACTTCCCCGGGCCTCTCCCGGAGGGCGGCCGTGCGCCACTCGCAGGGGCCCGCGTCCGGGGCGGTGGCCGTACACGGCTCCGCTCCCCGGTGGTACGCCTTCCGGCTCGCGTCCGTACCGGTCGGGGGCAGGGCCCCGGCCGACGGCTGGCCCCCTAACCGACGACAGGGCCCCGGCCTGCGGGTTCCCGGCCGGAACGCTGCGCCCCGGCTTTCGGCGGCGTACCGGCCGGACGGCCTGACGGGACGGGGGCGCGGCGCAGGAGGAGAGGCGCGGGGCGGGAGGCGCAGGAGGGGAGGCGCAGGAGGGGAGGGTCGGTGCGGACAGGAGGCGCGGGACGGTCGGCGCGAGGTGGTCGGTGTTGGGGGGCTGGCGCTGGGCGGTCAGCGCACCGCGCGGGGCGCGGACGTGTCGGCGGCGAGGCCGACGGCGAGCGCGCCCAGCACACCGCCCATGGCGTACCGCTGGGCCCGCAGCCAGGCGGGACGGCGCGCCAGGAACACGGCGACGGCCCCGGCGGCCACGACAATCAACAGGTTCACCCCGACGCTGACGAGGATCTGCACGCTGCCCAGGACGAGCCCCTGAGCGAGCACGTGCCCCGCCCCGACGTCGACGAACTGCGGGATGAGGGACAGGTACATGAGGGCGATCTTGGGGTTGAGCAGGCTCGTCGTCAGACCCATGGCGAACAGCCGGCGCGGAGGGTCCGGCGGTACCTCCCGCGGGGTGAAGACGGACACCCCGCCGGGCCGCAACGCGCACCAGGCGAGCCAGCCGAGGTACGCGGCACCGGCCAGCTTCACGGCCAGGTACAGCTGCGGCACCGCGACGAACAGCGCGGACAGGCCGAGGTTGGTGGCCACCAGATAGACGAGGAACCCGACGGCGACCCCGCCGAGCGAGACGACCCCGGCGCGGCGGCCCTGGGTGAGGGACCGCGAGACGAGGTAGACCATGTTCGGCCCGGGCGTCAGCACCATGCCGAGCGCGATCACGGTCACGCCCACCAAGGCGCTGACTTCCACCACGGTGCCCGCCCTCCGCCCGCCCCGGTCCTCCGACGGACCGAGCATACGGGCGCCGGGCGACTCGCGGCAGTGCACACCCCACACTCGGCGCGGCGCACGGCACGCGTCATGCGGCGCACGGCGGCGGGAAGGCGGGCCGCGACTGACCGCCGCCGTGCGCCGCTGACGTCCTGCCCGGCCTGTCGGACACGAAGCGCTTTCTCGGTCTCCTGAAGTCCTTCGCACGGCACTGAAAACGTCCCAGGACGTCCTCCTCCCGCACTTCCTCGGTGACTGGGAAGTCCTGCTCACCCTGCGCACGAACGAGTTCATCGAGCGGCCCCACGTCGGCCAGCCGCACGACCACACCCACCGCATGGGCCTGCTCCTGGCAGCCCGAACGTCCGCCCCCACCGACCATTTCTGAGAGAAGGACTCATGAAGCACGAGTACGAGGCGAAGTTCCTGGCCGTGGACGCCTCCGGCCTCCAGGCCAAGCTGGCCGCCCTCGGCGCCGTCCAGGCGTTCCCCCGCACACTCCTCACCCGCAAGATCTTCGAGAACGACTCCCTGGACGGCGGGGCCTGGATTCGGCTGCGTGACGAGGGCACCCGCTCGAGGCTCACGCTCAAGCAGGTCACCGACGCCACGACGATCGACGGCACCAAGGAGATCGAGACCGAGGTGTCCGACCTCCACGCCATGGCCGACATCCTGCGCCGGGCGGGCCTCACCGAAGTGCGCTACCAGGAGAACTACCGCGAGGAGTGGCGCTTGGGCGAGGTCGCCTTCGACTTCGACACCTGGCCCGACCTGCCCACCTTCCTGGAGATCGAGGGACCCGACGAGGCGTCGGTGCGGCAGGCCGCCGCGCTGCTGGGCCTCGACTACTCCGAGGCCCGGTTCGGCAGCGTCGACGAGATCTACCGGAGTGAGTCCGGCCGTGACATCCTCGCCGAACCCGCTCTCCTGTTCTCCGACGCCGAGAAGCACGAGAACGCGGCTGCGACGCCCCAGGGCCTTTGAGTACGAAGGCGGACGAGCAAATGCTGACGGCAGTCCTCTTGCGGCGCAGAGTGATTCCCGGGATCGCCGAGTTCGCCCGCGGAGGACTGCCCGCGCCTGCGGCCACCGACGACGGCAACGAGTGGGTCGACGGATCCTGTTGGCTCTACTGCGGGCAGCGATGGACACGCGTCCTGTGGATTGGCCCTGCCACGGTCGCCGACGCCCAGGCGCCGATGTACGCGTGCGGTCCCTGCGCCCGCCAGCCGCGGGAACGGGTCCGGCAGTCCCTTCTCCGCGAGGCCCGCCCGGCCCACTCCGTCCAGCCGAGCACAGCCGCCGCGGTGGGACAGCCGGCCGCCGGCAGGAGGACCGGCAGGCACCGGGGCCAGAGCGGGTTCCTCCACCGACGTGCCCGACGGCGGCGCCGCGTAGTCTGAACGAAAAAGCCCAGGTCAGAAGGACCTGACCTGGGCTTTCGGCTGAGCCGCCTTCGGGATTCGAACCCGAGACCTACGCATTACGAGTGCGTTGCTCTGGCCAACTGAGCTAAGGCGGCACACCGCGCGCTCCCTTGGCGGGTGCAGCAGCGAGCACAAGTCTACACAGGTGGAAGGGGTGCTCACGCACGGCCCTCCCCGGGGGCCTGTGCCCGGTGGCAGCGCTTGGAGGGGGGCGGGGGCGTGCCCTCCAGGAGGTAGGCGTTGATCGCGGTGTCGACGCAGTCGCTGCCGCGGCCGTACGCGGTGTGGCCGTCGCCGTCGTAGGTGAGGAGGGTGCCGGAGGAGAGCTGGGCCGCGAGGGACCGGGCCCACCCGTAGGGGGTGGCCGGGTCGCGGGTCGTGCCGACGACGACGATCGGCGGTGCCCCCTCGGCGGTGGTGCGGTGCGGGGTGCCGGTGGCCTTCGTGGGCCAGTACGCGCAGGTCAGGGAGGCCCAGGCCAGCCCGCGGCCGAAGACGGGGGAGGCTTTCTCGAAGGCCGGTACGGCGGCCGCGACCGCCTCGGGGGTGGTGAAGGCGGGCGGCTGGTCCAGGCAGTTCACGGCGGCGTTGGCGGACATGAGGTTGGAGTAGCCGCCGTCCGCGTCGCGCTCGTGGTAGCTGTCGGCGAGGGCGAGGAGGCCGGACCCCTCGCCGCCCATCGCCTGTGCGAGGGCGGTGCGGAGCCGGGGCCAGGCGGCCTCGTCGTACATGGCGGTGATCACGCCGGTCGTGGCGAGGGCCTCGCCGAGGGGCCGCTCCTCGCCGGTGGGGACGGGCGCGCGGTCCAGCCGGGTGAGGAACGCCTTCATGCGGGCGGTGGCGTCCGGCACCGACGCGGTGCCGAGGGGGCAGTCGGAGTGGGTCAGGCAGTCGGCGGCGAAGGCCCGGAAGGCCGTGTCGAAGCCGGCCGCCTGGTCGAGGTTCACGCGCTCGGCGGTGAGGGAGGGGTCCATGGCGCCGTCGAGGACGAGGCGGCCGGTGCGGGACGGGAACAGCTCGGCGTACGTGGCGCCGAGGAACGTCCCGTACGACGCGCCGACGTAGTGGAGCCTTTCGTCGCCGAGCGCGGCCCGCAGCAGGTCCATGTCGCGGGCCGCCTCGGCGGTGGACACGTGCGGCAGGATCCTGCCGGACCTCTTCGCGCAGGAGGAGGCGAACCTCTTGAGGGACGCGGTGAGCAGACCGGTCTCCCGCCGGTCGTCCGGGGTCTGGTCGACCTGCGTGTACGCGTCCATGGCCGGTCCGTCGAGGCACCGGACCGGTTCGCTGCGGGCCACGCCGCGCGGGTCGAGGGCGACCACGTCGTACCGGGCGCGGACCGGGGCGGGGTAGGCGAGGCCGGCGTACCCCTGGAGGTAGTCGACGGCGGAGCCACCGGGGCCGCCCGGGTTGACCAGCAGGGAACCGATCCGCTCGCCCGGTCCGGTGGCCCGGACGCGGGCGACGGCGAGCTCGATCCGGGGACCGTCGGGCCGCGCGTGGTCCAGGGGCGCCCGGAGCGTGGCGCACTGGAAGCCCGGCGTGCCGCAGTCGCGCCAGCTCAGCCGCTGGGCGTAGTACGGGCGGAGCGCGGCCGCGTCGGGCGGGGCGGCGGGGGCGGTGGCGTGCGGCGCCGGGCCGCCCGCGGGGGCGCCGCTCCCGGTGCAGCCCGCCGCGAGGAGCGCCGCGAGCGCGAGGGCGGACGCGAACGTGCGGGAGAGGCGGCGTGGACGCATCCACCGGAGCGTAGCCGTACGGTCACGGCGCACGGCCGGGGCTCCGCGCGCGTCCCACCCGTACGGCCTAACCGGCTCGCAGGGCCATGGTCATGGCCTCCACGGCGAGCAGCGGCGCCACGTTCCGGTCGAGGGCCTCGCGGCAGGCGAGGACGGCCTCCATGCGGCGCAGGGTCGACTCGGGCGTGCTCTCGCGGGCGATCCGGTCGAGCGCGTCGCGCACGTCCTCGTTGGCGACCGCCGTGCGCGTGCCGAACTGGAGGGCGAGGACGTCCCGGTAGAAAGCGGTCAGGTCGCCGAGGGCGAGGTCCAGGCTGTCGCGCTGCGTACGGGTCCTGCGGCGCTTCTGCCGGTCCTCCAGCTCCTTCATCGCGCCCGCCGTGCCGCGCGGCATGCGTCCGCCCTGCCCTCCTCCGAGGGCCGTCTTCAGCTCGTCGGTCTCCTTGGCGTCGGTCTCCTCGGCGAGGTGCCTGGCGTCCTCCGCCGCGGCGTCGACCAGTTCCTGGGCCGCCTTGAGGCAGGCGCCCACGTCCCGTACGCGCAGGGGCAGTTCGAGGACGGCGGCGCGGCGGGCGCGGGCGCGCTCGTCGGTGGCGAGGCGGCGGGCGCGGTCGATGTGGCCCTGGGTGGCGCGGGCGGCGGCGGCGGCCGCTGCCGGTTCGACGCCGTCTCGCCGTACGAGCGCGTCGGCGACGGCCTCCACCGGCGGCGTGCGAAGGGTGAGGTGCCGGCAGCGGGAGCGGATCGTGGGCAGCACGTCCTCCGGGGACGGCGCGCACAGCAGCCAGACCGTGCGGGGGGCGGGCTCCTCCACCGCCTTCAGCAGGACGTTCCCGGCGCCCTCGGTGAGGCGGTCGGCGTCCTCCAGGACGATGACCTGCCAGCGGCCGACGGCCGGGGAGAGCTGTGCGCGCCGGACCAGCTCGCGGGTTTCCCCGACGCCGATGGACAGCAGGTCCGTGCGGACGACCTCCACGTCGGCGTGGGTGCCGATCAGGGCGGTGTGGCAGCCGTCGCAGAATCCGCAGCCCGGCTCACCGCCGAGCGCCCGGTCGGGGCCGACGCACTGGAGGGCGGCCGCGAAGCAGCGGGCGGCGGTGTCCCCCCCGGCTCCGGGCGGCCCGGTGAACAGCCAGGCGTGCGTCATCCTCGACTTCGCCGCGTCGGGCGGCGCGGTGCCCTGCGACTCGGCCGTGACGAGGGCGTCCGCGTCCCGCGCCGCGGCGGCGAGCTGCTCGCGGACGCGGTCCTGGCCCACCAGGTCGTCCCACACGGGCACGGGTCGGCACCTCCTCCTCGTCCCGGGGCCACTCCCCGGGCCACCCATTGTGACGGAGCCCTCCGACAGTGCGGTCCGCCCGGCGGGGTCCGGGCCGACTGCGGGGCCCGGCCCGGCTGCGGGGCCCGGGTCGGGGCCGAAGCCGGGGCCGGGGCCGGATGCCTCAGCGGCGCCGTCCGCCCCCGTCACCCCGGCCGCCCCCGCCGTCCTCGTCGTCACGGCCGCCGAGGAGCTCGTCGGCCAGAGAGGGCAGGTCGTCCAGCGGGGTCTCCTCCGCCCACTCGGGGCGCCCGCGCCGCGGCCTGCCGCGCTCGTCGACCTGGGGCAGCTCGCGGGTGCGCTCGTCGCCGCCGGACGGCCGGGGCGCCGTTGCGGGCCGCACCTCGTCGCGGAAGAAACCGGGCGGCACGCGGTCGTCCGGCCGCTCGTCCCGCACGGGCGGCAGGACCGCCGTCTCGGCGACGTCCAGGGCGGGCTCGGCCTTGCGCATGTCGATGCGCCGGGTCTCCTCCTCCGGACGGGCCGCGGGCTCCTCGGCCTTGCGCATGTCGATGCGCCGGGTCTCCTCCTCCGGGCGGACCGCGGGCTCCTCGGCCTTGCGCATGTCGATGCGCTGCGTCTCCTCGTCGTCCCCGGGCAAGCCGGCGCGGGGCGCGGGCAGGGGCTGCGTGATCTCGTCGGGCCGTACCACGGGGGTCGGCACCGTCACGTCGTACGGCGACACGGCGGCGTCCTGCGGCGACACGGCCGGCCCGGCGGCCGCGGCGGCCGCGGCCGCCGCCTCCGCGGCCTC
>JAAXOU010000024.1 GCA_012396115.1 Streptomyces somaliensis DSM 40738
CGGCGACGGGAGCGGCCCCCTCCCCGCACGCCCCCGAAGCGGCGCGGCGGGCCGCCAGGCCGTGCAGGTACGCGCCCGCCGAGGCGGCGTCCCGCGGGGCCAGTCCCGCCGCCAGGAGCGAACCGGTCAGGCCGGACAGGACGTCCCCGCTGCCGGCCGTGGCCAGCCAGGGGGTGCCGGTCGCGTTCACCCGCACCGGGACCTCCGCCCCCGGGTCGGCGACCAGCGTCGTGGAGCCCTTCAGCAGCACCGTCGCCCCGTACCGCCCGGCCAGTTCGCGCACCGCCTCCAGCCGCCGCGCCTCCACGTCCCCGCGGCCGGTGCCCAGCAGGGCCGCCGCCTCGCCCGCGTGCGGGGTCAGCACGGTCGGCGCGGTACGGGCCCGCACCGCCGCCGGGTCCAGGAGGCGCAGCCCGTCCGCGTCGACCAGCACCGGCACGTCCGAGGCCAGGACGTCCTCCGCGCCCGGAGTGTCCGCGAGGCCCGGTCCGAGCACCCACGCCTGGACGCGGCCCGCCTCCCCCGGCGGCCCGGCGTGGACCAGCGCCTCCGGGTACCGGGCCAGCACCGCGCCGCCCGCCGGTCCCACGTACCGCACCGCCCCGGCGCCGCCGCGCAGCGCCCCCGCGACGGCCAGCACGGCGGCCCCCGGGTAGCGCGCCGACCCGGCGACGACGCCCACGACCCCGCGCCGGTACTTGTCGCTCTCCGCCGCCGGCACCGGCAGCAGCCGCGCCACGTCGGCGTGCTGCAGCGCCTCCAGTTCCGGGACGGCCGGCAGCAGGCCGCCGAGACCGATGTCCACCAGCCGCACCGCGCCCGCGTGCTCCCGCGCCGGGTCGACCAGCAACCCCGGCTTGTACGCCCCGAACGTCACCGTCGCGTCCGCCCGCACCGCCTCCCCGTCGACGGCGCCCGTGTCGGCGTCGACGCCGCTCGGCAGGTCCACGGCGACCACCACCGCCCCGGAGTCCCGCGCGGCCCGCACGACCGGCACCGCGTCCGGGCGCAGCCCGCCGCGCCCGCCGATCCCGGTGATGCCGTCCAGGACGAGGTCGGCGCGGACCAGCGCGGCGGACGGGTCGTCCGCGAGGTGCCCGCCGGCCCGCACCAGCGCGTCGAGCCCGCCCCCGTGGACCCGCGCGCCCAGCGCCACCGCCGACACCCGGGCCCCGCGCCGGGCGAGCCGCGCCCCGGCGTACAGGGCGTCACCGCCGTTGTCCCCGCCGCCGACGAGGAGGACGACCCGCGCCCCGTACACCCGCCGCAGCAGTCCCGCGCAGGCGGCGGCCAGTCCGGCCGCCGCCCGCTGCATCAGTGCCCCCTCCGGGAGCCGGGCCATCAGCGCGGCCTCGGCGGCCCGCACGGTTCGAACGCTGTACGCGGTGCGCATGGGCTCAACCTTCGGCGATCACCACGGCGGACGCCACCCCCGCGTCGTGGCTGAGCGACACGTGCCAGTGGCGCACGCCCAGTTCGGCGGCGCGGGCGGCGACCGTGCCGCACACCCGCAGCCGGGGCCGCCCGCTCTCCTCCACGTACACCTCCGCGTCCGTCCAGTGCAGCCCCGGAGGTGCGCCGAGCGCCTTGGCCACGGCCTCCTTCGCGGCGAACCGGGCGGCGAGCGAGGCGACCCCCCGCCGCTCGCCGCTCGGCAGGTACAGCTCCCGCTCCAGGAACAGCCGGTCGGCGAGCTGCGGGGTGCGCTCCAGCGCCTCCGCGAACCGGTCGATCTCGGCGACGTCGATCCCCACCCCGATGATCATTCGACGGTGACCGACTTGGCGAGGTTGCGGGGCTGGTCGACCTCGTTGCCCCGGGCGGTCGCGAGTTCGCAGGCGAAGACCTGCAGCGGCACGGTGGCCACGAGCGGCTGGAGGAGCGTCGGGGTGGCCGGGACGCGGATCAGGTGGTCCGCGTACGGCACGACCGCCTCGTCGCCCTCCTCCGCGATGACGATGGTGCGGGCCCCGCGCGCCCGGATCTCCTGGATGTTCGAGACGATCTTGTCGTGGAGGACGGACCGCCCGCGCGGCGACGGCACCACCACGACGACCGGCAGGCCCTCCTCGACGAGCGCGATCGGCCCGTGCTTCAGCTCGCCGGCGGCGAACCCCTCGGCGTGCATGTACGCCAGTTCCTTCAGCTTCAGCGCGCCCTCCAGGGCCACCGGGTAGCCGACGTGCCGGCCGAGGAACAGCACCGTGTCGTGGCCGGCGAGGGACCGGGCCAGTTCCCGCACGGGCTCCATGGTCTCCAGCACCCGCTCCACGTCCTCCGCGATCCGCGCGAGGTCCCGGATGACGGCGCGGACCTCGTCGCCCCACTGGGTGCCGCGCACCTGCCCCAGGTACAGCGCGACCAGGTAGCAGGCGACGAGCTGGGTCAGGAACGCCTTGGTGGACGCGACGGCGACCTCCGGCCCGGCGTGCGTGTACAGCACCGCGTCGGACTCCCGGGGGATGGTGGAGCCGTTGGTGTTGCAGATGGCCAGCACGCGGGCGCCCTGTTCGCGGGCGTGCCGCAGCGCCATGAGGGTGTCCATCGTCTCGCCGGACTGGGAGATCGCGACGACCAGGGTCCGCTGGTCGAGGATCGGGTCGCGGTAGCGGAACTCGCTGGCCAGCTCGACCTCGCAGGGGATGCGGGTCCAGTGCTCGATGGCGTACTTGGCGATCAGGCCCGCGTGGAAGGCGGTGCCGCACGCGACGATGACCACCTTCGCGGCCTCCCGCAGCGCGGCGGCGGGGATGCGCACCTCGTCGAGGGTCAGCGACCCCTCGGCGTCGATCCGGCCGAGCAGCGTGTCCGCGACGGCCTTCGGCTGCTCGGCGATCTCCTTGAGCATGAAGTGGTCGTAGCCGCCCTTCTCGGCGGCGGACGCGTCCCAGTCAACGTGGTACGGGCGCACGTCGGCGGGCGCCCCGTCGAAGTCGGTGACGACGGCGCCGTCCCGGCGCAGCTCGACGACCTGGTCCTGGCCCAGCTCGATCGCGGACCGGGTGTGCCCGATGAACGCGGCGACGTCGGAGGCGAGGAACGACTCGCCCTCCCCGACGCCGACGACCAGCGGGGAGTTGCGGCGGGCGCCGACGACCACGTCCGGCTCGTCGGCGTGGATCGCGACGAGCGTGAACGCCCCTTCGAGGCGCCGGCACACCTGCCGCATCGCCTCGGCGAGGTCGGCGGTGGAGGAGTGGGCCTCGGCGAGCAGGTGGGCGACCACCTCGGTGTCGGTCTCGGAGGCGAGGTCGTGGCCGCGTTCGGCCAGCTCGGCACGGAGGGCGGCGAAGTTCTCGATGATGCCGTTGTGGACGACGGCGACGCGGCCGGCGTTGTCGAGGTGCGGGTGCGCGTTGGCGTCGGTCGGGCCGCCGTGGGTGGCCCACCGGGTGTGCCCGATCCCGGTGGAGCCGCTCGGCAGGGGCCGGGTGGCCAGCTCCTTGTCGAGGTTGACGAGCTTGCCCGCCTTCTTGGCGGCGGCGAGGCCCCCGTCGGCGAGCACGGCGACCCCGGCCGAGTCGTACCCCCGGTACTCCAGCCGCTTCAGCCCCGCGATGACGACATCAAGCGCCGACTGCCCGCCGACGTATCCCACGATTCCGCACATGGACCGCAGCCTACGGCCCGCGCCCCCGCGAGACCCCCGCATCAGCCCACCTGGCGCAACCCGGCCCCGCCCGCCCGCGGCGGTCCCGCGCGCCCCGCCCACCCGGCGGGGCTCAAGCCCCGTAGTGGTACCGGGCCAGGGCGATCTCGACGCGGTCGTCGTGCACGCGGTACACGAGGCGGTGCTCGTCGGTGATGCGGCGCGACCACCAACCGGACAGGTTGCCCTTGAGCGGTTCGGGCTTGCCTATGCCCTCGAACGGTGTGCGCTCGATGTCCTTGATGAGGCGGTTGGTCTTCTTGAGGATCTTCGGGTCGGCGGTCGCCCAGTGCGTGTACTGCTCCCGGGCCGTGGAGGAGAACAGCTTCTTCACTCGTCGCCCCCCGTGTCCACGAGGTCCCTGATCCGCCCCTCTCCCGCGTCCAGTTCCGCGATGGAGTCCATCAGCACGCGGGCGTTGGCCGGTGAGCGGAGCAGGTAGGCGGTCTCCTGCCACCCCCGGAAGTCGTCCTCGGCGATCAGGTAGGCGTTCCCCTTGCGGGAGGTGATGTGCACCGGCTCGTGGTCGTTGTTGACCTTCTCTATCAGCGGGAACAGCCCGTCCCGGGCCTTGCTGGCGCTGATCGACATGCCCAACCCCTCTCCCGGAGTCGTACGACTTTTCCGTACGGTACGACTTCCCCGTACCATTCACCGTCCGCCGGGCACGAGCCTCCTTCCGCCCACGTGACCGAGCCCACCCCCCACGGCGCGGCCGCACGGCCGACAATGGCCGTGTGATCACTTCGCCGCCACGAAGCAGCACACCCCCGCCCGGGACCCCCCCGGGCGCGTCCCGGCGTTCCGAGTCGACGCCGTACGTCGACCTGACCCGGGACGAGTGGAGCGCGCTGCGGGACAAGACGCCCCTGCCGCTCACCGCCGAGGAGGTGGAGCGGCTGCGCGGCCTCGGCGACGTCATCGACCTGGACGAGGTCCGCGACGTCTACCTGCCGCTCTCCCGGCTCCTCAACCTCTACGTGGGTGCCTCCGCGAACCTGCGCGGGGCGCTCAACACGTTCCTGGGCGAGAAGGGCGTCCAGCGCGGCACCCCGTTCGTCATAGGCGTCGCCGGGTCCGTCGCCGTCGGCAAGTCGACCGTGGCCCGCCTCCTCCAGGCGCTGCTGGCCCGCTGGCCGGAGCACCCGCGCGTCGAGCTGGTCACGACCGACGGCTTCCTGCTGCCGATGAGGGAGCTGCGGGCGCGCGGCCTGACGTCCCGCAAGGGCTTCCCCGAGTCGTACGACCGCCGGGCGCTCACCCGGTTCGTCGCCGACATCAAGGCCGGCAGGGACGAGGTCACCGCCCCGGTCTACTCGCACCTGATCTACGACATCGTGCCCGGCAGGCTCCTCACGGTGCGCCGCCCGGACATCCTCATCGTCGAGGGCCTCAACGTCCTCCAGCCGGCCCTCCCCGGCAAGGACGGCCGCACCCGGGTGGCCCTCGCCGACTACTTCGACTTCTCGGTGTACGTGGACGCCCGGCCCGAGGACATCGAGCGCTGGTACCTGAACCGCTTCCGCAAGCTGCGGGAGACCGCCTTCCAGGACCCGTCCTCGTACTTCCGCAGGTACACGCAGGTCAGCGAGGAGGAGGCGCTGGATTACGCCCGCACGACGTGGCGGACGGTCAACAAGGTCAACCTCCTGGAGAACGTCGCCCCCACCCGCGGCCGGGCCAACCTCGTCGTCCGCAAGGGGCCCGACCACAAGGTCCAGCGGCTCTCCCTGCGCAAGCTCTGAGGCCGGTGCGCGGACGGCCCGTACGGGAACCCCCTCCCGGACGGCCCGCGCGGAGACGGAAGGCGCCCCGCACGGTCCGGAACCGTGCGGGGCGCCTGCGCGTGCGGGGGTCAGCCCAGCGTCGCCTTGACCGCGTCGGCCAGCCGGCCCGCGACCGAGCGGGCCTGCTCGATGTCGGCGGCCTCGACCATGACGCGGACGAGGGGCTCCGTGCCGGAGGGGCGCAGCAGGACGCGGCCGGTGGTGCCCAGTGACCGCTCGGCGTCCGCGACGGCGATGCCCAGCTCCGCGGAGGTCCGCACGCGGCTCTTGTCGACGTCCTTGACGTTGATCAGGACCTGCGGGAGCCGCTCCATGACGCCGGCCAGCTCGGCCAGCCGCCGCCCGGTCGCCGCGACGCGCGCCGCCAGCAGCAGGCCGGTCAGGGTGCCGTCGCCGGTCGTGGCGTGGTCCAGGACGATGACGTGTCCGGACTGCTCGCCGCCCAGCGCGTAGCCCCGCTCCTTCATCTCCTCCAGGACGTAGCGGTCGCCGACCGCGGTCTGGACCAGGCGCAGCCCCTCGCGCTCCATGGCCAGCTTGAAGCCCAGGTTGGACATGACGGTCGCGACGACGGTGTCACCGCGCAGCGTTCCCGCCTCGCGCATGGCGAGGGCGAGGACGGCGAGGATCTGGTCGCCGTCGACCTCGGCGCCGGTGTGGTCGACGGCCAGGCAGCGGTCGGCGTCGCCGTCGTGGGCGATGCCCAGGTCGGCGCCGTGTTCGAGGACGGCGGCCTTCAACATGTCGAGGTGGGTGGAGCCGCAGCCGTCGTTGATGTTGAGGCCGTCCGGGGCCGCGCCGATGGTGACGACCTCGGCCCCGGCCCGGGTGAACGCGTCGGGCGACACGCGGGACGCGGCGCCGTGCGCCTCGTCGAGGACGACCTTCAGGCCGTCGAGCCGGTTGGGCAGGACGGACAGCAGGTGGGCGACGTAGTCCTCGGCGCCCTGCCCGTAGTCCCTGACCCGGCCCACGCCGGCGCCGGTCGGCCGGTCCCACGGCTCGCCGGTGCGGTGCTGCTCGTAGACCTTCTCGATGCGGTCCTCCAGCTCGTCCGCCAGCTTGTGGCCGCCGCGCGCGAAGAACTTGACGCCGTTGTCGGGCATGGCGTTGTGGGACGCGGACAGCATCACACCGAGGTCGGCGCCGAGGGATCCGGTCAGGTACGCGACGGCGGGCGTCGGCAGGACGCCCACGCGCAGCACGTCGACGCCGGCGCTGGCGAGGCCCGCCACGACGGCGGCCTCCAGGAACTCCCCCGAGGCGCGCGGGTCCCGCCCGACCACCGCGGTGGGCCGGTGGCCCTCGAAGGTTCCCGCCTCGGCGAGCACGTGGGCCGCCGCCACGGACAGGCCGAGCGCGAGCTCCGCCGTCAGATCCGCGTTGGCGACACCGCGCACACCGTCCGTGCCGAAGAGTCGTCCCACAACCGTCCTCCGAAAACTTGCCTGTGAACCAAGGAGAAACGCACGCCCCGGCGGCACGGGAGTGCCGCCGGGGCGTGCGTACGAGCAGACCGAGCAGGCGCGGTGTGTTTAGCGCTTGCTGTACTGCGGCGCCTTGCGGGCCTTCTTCAGACCGGCCTTCTTCCGCTCGACCGCGCGGTCGTCGCGGCTCAGGAAGCCGGCCTTCTTCAGCGGGCCGCGGTTGTTGTCCACGTCCGCCTCGTTCAGGGCGCGGGCCACGCCGAGGCGCAGGGCGCCGGCCTGGCCGGAGACGCCGCCGCCGGCGATGCGGGCGACGACGTCGTAGCGGCCCTCCAGCTCGAGCACCTTGAAGGGCTCGTTGACTTCCTGCTGGTGCACCTTGTTCGGGAAGTAGTCCTCGAGGGTGCGACCGTTGATCTTCCACTTGCCGGTGCCCGGGACGATCCGGACGCGGGCGATGGCGTTCTTGCGGCGGCCCAGGCCGGCGGCCGGCTGCGGCTCGCCGAAGCGGGAGGCCAGGGACTCCGAGGTGTACTCGCCCTCGACGGGGGCCTCGGACTCGAAGGTGGTGACCTCGGCGTAGGTCTCCTCGCCCTCGACGGGGTTCTCAACAGTGGTCTCGGCCACGATGCTCCTCAGATTCTCTTCGTCTTAGGTGGTGGCCGGACTTACTGCGCGACCTGGGTGATCTCGAACGGAACCGGCTGCTGCGCGGCGTGCGGGTGGTTCTCGCCCGCGTAGACCTTCAGCTTCGAGAGCATCTGACGGCCGAGGGAGTTCTTCGGGAGCATGCCCTTGACGGCCTTCTCGACGGCCTTCTCGGGGTTGTTCGCGAGGAGGTCGTCGTAGCGGACGGAGCGCAGACCGCCCGGGTAGCCGGAGTGGCGGTACGCCATCTTCTGGGTCCGCTTGTTGCCGGACAGGTGCACCTTGTCGGCGTTGATGATGATGACGAAGTCACCAGCGTCGACGTGCGGCGCGTAGATCGGCTTGTGCTTGCCCCGGAGGAGGGTGGCGGCGGTGGTGGCCAGGCGACCCAGGACGACGTCCTGGGCGTCAATGACGTGCCACTGGCGAGTGATATCGCCGGGCTTGGGGCTGTACGTACGCACGGTCGTAGCCTTCGCTTCTTCAGTGAGTGGGTCCTGTCAAGGCCACCACGGACGATCACGACAGCCATGACCACACGTCGGTGACGCAAACCGAGTGCAGGTCGCTGGTCATCGGCCCGGTGGACCGGCGTAACGGCCTCTCACGTGAGATCGAGCAAGCCAGTACGCATAACGAACCAGAAGGATACGCGCCGTTCCACTCACGGGTCAAAACGGTGCCCGCCGAAACCCGCCGGAAGCCCCCGGAAGCCCTCCGGAAGCCCCCGGAGGGACGGCGGACCCGGGCGGGCCCCGCCTACCTCCGGCGCTCCACCCGCCGCTCGTCCCACACCGGCTCCGCCGTCTCCCGCACGACGCCGTCCGACCCGAAGACCAGGTACCGGTCGAAGGACCGCGCGAACCAGCGGTCGTGCGTCACGGCCAGCACCGTCCCCTCGTACGCCTCCAGCCCGGCCTGCAGGGCCTCCGCGGACTCCAGGTCCAGGTTGTCCGTCGGCTCGTCCAGCAGCAGCGCCGTCGACCCCGACAGCTCCAGCAGCAGGATCTGGAACCGCGCCTGCTGCCCGCCCGACAGCCGCCCGAACGTCTGGTCGCCCTGCTTCTCCAGCTCGTAGCGGCGCAGCACCGACATGGCGCCGCCGCGGTCCCTGGAGTGCTCGGTCCACAGGATGTCGACCAAGGGCCGGCCTTCCAGTTCCGGGTGGGCGTGGGTCTGCGCGAAGTGGCCGGGTACGACCCGGGCGCCCAGTTTCCACGCGCCCGTGTGCGCGACCGACGGGTCGCCCGCCAGCAGCCGCAGGAAGTGCGACTTGCCGGAGCCGTTCGACCCCAGGACGGCGACCCGCTCCCCGTAGAAGACCTCCAGGTCGAACGGTTTCATCAGCCCGGTCAGCTCCAGCCCGCGGCACTCCACCGCCCGCACCCCGGTCCGGCCGCCCCGCAGCCGCATCCGGATGTCCTGCTCGCGCGGCGGTTCCGGCGGCGGCCCGGCCTCCTCGAACTTCCGCAGCCGGGTCTGCGCCGCCGCGTACCGGGACGCCATCTCATGGCTGACCGACGCCGCCTGCCGCAGGTTCACCACCAACCGCTTGAGCTGCGCGTGCTTCTCCTCCCAGCGCCGCTTCAGCTCCTCGAAGCGCGCGAACCGCTCCCGCCGCGCCTCGTGGAACGTGGCGAAGCCGCCGCCGTGCACCCACACGTCCGCCCCGGCCGGGCCCGGCTCCACCGCGACGATCTTCTGCGCGGCCCGTGCCAGCAGCTCCCGGTCGTGGGAGACGAACAGCACCGTCTTGCGGGTCTCGCCGAGCCGCTCCTCCAGCCACCGCTTGCCCGGTACGTCGAGGTAGTTGTCCGGCTCGTCCAGCAGCAGCACCTCGTCGGGGCCGCGCAGCAGCGCCTCCAGCACCAGCCGCTTCTGCTCGCCGCCGCTGAGCGTGCGCACCTCGCGGAACTGCGCCCGCTCGTAGGGGACGCCCAGCGCCGCCGTGGTGCACACGTCCCACAGCGTCTCCGCCTCGTAGCCGTGCGCCTCCGCCCAGTCGCTGAGCGCCTGCGCGTACCGCATCTGCGCGGCCTCGTCGTCGACGGTCATGATCAGGTGCTCGGCCTCGTCGACCGCGGCCGCCGCCTCCCGGATGCGCGGCGGCGCCACCGACACCAGCAGGTCGCGCACCGTGCGCTCGTCCCGTACGGACCCCACGAACTGCGGCATCACCCCGAGGCCGCCGCTCACCGCGACCGTCCCGCCGTGCGGCCGCACCTCCCCCGCGATCAGCCGCATCAGGGTCGTCTTGCCCGCGCCGTTCGGCCCGACCAGCGCGACGACGGCCCCCTCCCCGACCCGGAACGACACGTCGCCGAGCAGCGCCCGCCCGTCCGGCAGGAAGTACTCCAGGTGCGCGACCTCCACATGTCCCATGGGTGGCATTCTGACCGCAGGACGGGCCGGCGCCCAACCGGATTAGGATGCGCGGCATGAGCTTTGGGGGACCGCAGTGGCCGCAGGAGCCGGACCGGCCGGACGACGGCTCCGGCCACGACCCGTACGGGGGGCGCCGGCAGTACGGGGACGGGCCGCAGGCCGCGCCGTACGGAGAGCGGCAGCAGTACGGCGCGCAGCCTCACGGGCAGCAGCCGCCCGCCTCCCCGTTCGGCGCCGGGGGCGACGGCACCCCGGACTGGAGCGCGCTGGCCGAGGCGTCCGAGGCCCGGCAGCGCCGTAGGCGCTGGCTCGTCGCGGGCGGCGGCGTCCTCGCCACGGCCGCGATCGCCACCGTCGTCGCCGTCGCCGTCGTCTCCGGCGGCGGGGACCCCACCGGGTCGGCCGGCGGCGCGGCGGGCGGCTCCGCGACCGCGCCCCCCGACGGTCCCGAGATCCCGACCGGGGGGACGGGCCCGCAGCCGTCGTTCTCCTCCGTCGCCCCGCCGCCCCCGCCGGACCCGATGGACTTCATCTCCACCGCCGCCAGGGACAGGGCCCCCCTCGACGCGGAGGGCCTGTTCCCCGGCGGGAAGCTCACCTTCGGCGACCGGGTGTACGTCAAGGGCGCCACCAGCTCCACGGCGAACTGCGCCTCCGCCGGCAAGGACGGGCTCGGTTCCGTCCTGGAGAGGCACGGCTGCACCCGCGTCATCCGCGCCACGTACACCCGCGACGGGGTCGCCGTCACCGTCGGCGTCGCCCTGTTCGCCGACCGGTCCGCGGCGCTGGGGGCGAAGGAGGGCGCCCGCGGCGGCGTCACCCCGCTCGCCGGCGGCGGCGTCGGCGACTTCTGCCGGGCCACCGTCTGCCTGCGCCGCTCCAACGCGCTGGGCCGCTACGCGTACTTCACGCAGGCGGGCTTCACCGACGGCAGGAAGGTCACCCAGTCCGACACGGCCGTCTTCAGGACCAGCGACGACCTGAGCCGGTTCACCTTCAACCAGATCTACGCCCGCGGGCGCGCCCAGGCGTCAGCAGCAGCCGCCGCGCCCGCCGGCGGGCAGTGACCGCTTGTTGCGGGCCTCCCGGCTGCGGGCGGCCAGCAGCTCGTCCGCCGGGTAGCCCACCTCCTCCAGGGTGAGCCCGTGGGGCCGTACGACGTGCACCGCCGAGTCCCGCACCCCGGCGGCCAGCACCTTCGCCGGCCAGTCCACCGGGCGGTGCCCGTCGCCGACGAACAGCATCGCGCCGACCAGCGAGCGCACCATGTTGTGGCAGAACGCGTCGGCCCGCACGGTCGCCTCCAGCACCCCGCTCGGCAGCCGCTCCCAGCGCAGTTCCCGCAGGGCGCGGATGGTGGTCGCCCCCTCGCGCCTCTTGCAGTACGCGGCGAAGTCGTGCTCGCCCAGCAGCCGCTCGGCGGCCTCGTTCATGGCGTCCACGTCCAGCGGCCAGTCGTGCCACAGGACGTGCCCGCGCAGCAGCGGGTCGACGCCGCTAGGGTCGTCGGTGACGCGGTACGCGTAGCGGCGCCAGATCGCGGAGAACCGCGCGTTGAAACCGGGCGGCGCCTCCTCGACGCGCCGGATCCGCACGTCGTGCGCGAGCCGCCCGGCCAGCCGCCGCAGCAGCTTGTCGCGGTGCTCGGCCCACACCTCGCCGGGCAGGTCGACGTGGGCGACCTGGCCGCGGGCGTGCACCCCGGCGTCGGTGCGCCCGGCGACGGTCAGCTCGTACGTCCGCGCGGACCGCGTGACGGTCCGCAGGGCGTCCTCGATCTCCCCCTGGACGGTGCGCCGGCCGCCGGCCTGCCTGGCCCACCCGTGGAAGTCCCTGCCGTCGTACGACAGGTCCAGCCGCACCCGTACGAACCCGGGCTCCGCCTCATCGCTCACGCGAACGATCCTCTCAAACCCCTGGGACAACGCGGGACGGGTCCGCCCCCGCGGGGCGGACCCGTCCGTCAGCCGTGGCCGTCGGAACGCTCAGGCGTCCTTCGACTCCTCGGCCGGAGCCTCGGCGGCGTCGTCGGCCTCGGTCTTCTCGGCCTTGGCCTCGTCCGCCTCCTTCACCGCGCGCTTGGTCGCGGCCTCGGCCTCGGCGACGGTCGCCTTCTTGGCGATCTCGCCCTCGACCAGCTCGATGACCGCCATCGGGGCGTTGTCGCCACGACGGTTGCCGATCTTGGTGATGCGGGTGTAGCCACCCGGGCGCTCGGCGTAGCGCGGGGCGATCTCGGCGAAGAGCGTGTGGACGATGCTCTTGTCGGTGATCGTCTGCAGCACCAGGCGACGGTTGTGGATGTCGCCCTTCTTCGCCTTGGTGATCAGGCGCTCGGCGACCGGACGCAGGCGGCGGGCCTTGGCCTCGGTCGTGGTGATGCGGCCGTGCTCGAAGAGCGACTTCGCGAGGTTCGCGAGGAGCAGCTTCTCGTGCGCGGCGCTGCCGCCCAGGCGGGCACCCTTGGTGGGCTTCGGCATGGTCTTTCTCCTTGTGATCTGCACCGGCCGTACCAGGTACCGGTGTCAGGGCCCCGCGGGCGGACGCCCGCGGGCAGTCGTCAGTACTGCTCGGTCTCGACGAAGCCCGCGTCCGCGTCGTCGTCGGCGCCGAAGGCGTCCGCGGCGGCGGTCGGGTCGAATCCGGGCGGGCTGTCCTTGAGCGCCAGGCCCATGCCGGCCAGCTTCGCCTTGACCTCGTCGATCGACTTCGCGCCGAAGTTGCGGATGTCGAGCAGGTCGGCCTCGGAGCGGGCGACGAGCTCGCCCACGGAGTGGATGCCCTCGCGCTTGAGGCAGTTGTAGGAGCGGACCGTGAGCTCCAGCTCCTCGATGGGCAGCGCCAGGTCGGCGGCGAGGGCGGCGTCCGTCGGGGACGGGCCCATGTCGATGCCCTCGGCGTCGATGTTCAGCTCGCGGGCCAGGCCGAACAGCTCGACCAGGGTCTTGCCGGCGGACGCCATGGCGTCGCGCGGGCGCATGGCCTGCTTGGTCTCGACGTCGACGATGAGCTTGTCGAAGTCGGTGCGCTGCTCGACTCGGGTCGCCTCGACCTTGTAGGTGACCTTGAGGACCGGCGAGTAGATGGAGTCGACCGGGATGCGGCCGATCTCCTGGCCGACCTGCTTGTTCTGCACGGCGGAGACGTAGCCGCGGCCGCGCTCGACGGTCAGCTCCATCTCCAGCTTGCCCTTGCCGTTGAGCGTGGCGAGCACCAGGTCGGGGTTGTGGACCTCGACGCCGGCCGGCGGGGCGATGTCGGCGGCGGTCACCAGGCCCGGACCCTGCTTGCGCAGGTACATGACGACCGGCTCGTCGTGTTCGCTGGACACGACCAGCTGCTTGATGTTGAGGATGAGGTCGGTGACGTCCTCCTTGACGCCCGGCACGGTGGTGAACTCGTGCAGGACGCCGTCGATGCGGATGGACGTGACGGCCGCACCCGGGATCGAGGAGAGGAGCGTACGGCGGAGGCTGTTGCCGAGCGTGTAGCCGAAGCCCGGCTCCAGCGGCTCGATGACGAACCGCGAGCGGTACTCGTCGACGACCTCTTCGGTCAGCGAGGGACGCTGAGCGATCAGCATGGTGTTTTCCTTCGGTCGTGGACGCCCGCTATTTGACGTCCTCGGATACAGCAAGGGTACGGGCGGAAAGCCCCCGGAGGGTCTTTCCGCCCGAACGCGTGGCCGCAGGTGCGTGACGCACCTGGGGTCAGACGCGCCTCCGCTTCGGCGGGCGGCAGCCGTTGTGCGGGGTCGGCGTGACGTCCTGGATGGAACCGACCTCCAGGCCGGTCGCCTGCAGGGAGCGGATCGCGGTCTCACGACCGGAGCCCGGGCCCTTGACGAAGACGTCGACCTTGCGCATGCCGTGCTCCTGCGCGCGGCGGGCGGCCGACTCGGCGGCCATCTGCGCGGCGAACGGAGTGGACTTGCGGGAGCCCTTGAAGCCGACGTGGCCGGCGGAGGCCCAGGAGATCACGTTGCCGGAGGGGTCCGTGATCGAAACGATGGTGTTGTTGAACGTGCTCTTGATGTGCGCGTGGCCGTGAGCGACGTTCTTCTTTTCCTTGCGGCGCACCTTCTTGGCGGCGCCCTGACGTCCCTTGGGGGGCATCTCTTAACTCCTACGGGAGGTGGTCGGTCCTACAGCGAAGACCGCGGACAGTCCGCTGCGGACTACTTCTTGCCCGGCTTCTTCTTGCCGGCGATGGCGCGACGCGGGCCCTTGCGGGTACGGGCGTTCGTGCTGGTGCGCTGACCGCGGACCGGCAGGCCGCGGCGGTGGCGCAGGCCCTGGTAGGTGCCGATCTCGACCTTGCGGCGGATGTCGGCCTGGACCTCGCGGCGCAGGTCACCCTCGGTCTTGAGGTTGGCGTCCACGTACTCGCGGATCTTGACCAGGTCCTCCTCGGACAGGTCGCGAACGCGGGTGTTCGGGTTCACACCGGTGGCGGCGAGGGTCTCCTTCGCCAGGGTGCGGCCGATGCCGAAGACGTAGGTGAGTGCGACCTCCACGCGCTTGTCGCGCGGGATGTCGACACCGGAAACGCGTGCCATTCACTGGCTCCTGTGTGATCGGGGGTCTTCCGCAGTGCCGTTCCCTGGCCGCCGTACGAGGTACGGACCAGGTCCCCGGCCCCCGCCGGAGGTGTCGCCAGCCGGAACGGCCCGGCGGGCACTGCGTATTACGGGTTACTTGCGTCGCGCGTGAGCTGCGAGGTGCAGGTAGGTGTAGGTCGGCGTGCGTCAGCCCTGGCGCTGCTTGTGGCGCAGGTTGTCGCAGATGACCATGACCCGGCCGTGGCGGCGGATCACCTTGCACTTGTCGCAGATCTTCTTGACGCTCGGCTTGACCTTCATGGGATGTGAGGTTCTCCGGGTCAGTGCCAGCACCCCGGGGGGCGCGGACAAGATCTACTTGTAGCGGTAGACGATCCGGCCGCGCGTCAGGTCGTACGGGGACAGTTCCACGACGACCCGGTCATCCGGGAGGATGCGGATGTAGTGCATCCGCATCTTGCCACTGATGTGCGCGAGGACCTTGTGACCGTTCTGGAGCTCCACCTTGAACATGGCGTTCGGCAGGGACTCGATCACGGTGCCCTCGATCTCGATGGCACCTTGCTTCTTGGCCACGCTTCGCCCTTCGAATCGGCTACCTTGATCGACTCTCGTCCGCCGTGTGCGGGCACACGGGTACACGAGAGCCGACGCATCAGTCTACGCGAGCCCCCTCGAAAAGACGAATCCCCAAGCCTGCCCATCCCCCAAGATCCCTAAGCCGGGGGACGGGGGCGCGATGGCGGCGGCCGTCAGGCGAGGGGGTCCGGAGCGGCCGTGACGCCCAGCTCCGCGAGCTTCGCCCGGCCGCCGTCCGGGGCGGTGAGGACCAGGGGGCCGTCCTCCGTCAGCGCCACCGAGTGCTCCCAGTGCGAGGACCAGGTGCCGTCGGTCGTGACGACGGTCCAGTCGTCCTCCAGGACCTCCGTGCGCGGCGTGCCGAGGGACACCATCGGCTCGATCGCCAGGCAGAACCCGGGCACCAGCTTCGGGCCCTTGCCGCGCTTGCGCGACACGTAGTTCAGCAGGTGCGGGTCCATGTGCATCTCGCTGCCGATGCCGTGGCCGCCGTAGTCCTCGATGATCCCGTACCTGCCGCCGCCCGGCTTGGGCTGGCGGCGGATGTACGTCTCGATGGCGCGGGAGACGTCCACCAGCCGGTTGCCGTTCCTCATCGCGGCGATGCCGGCCCACATCGACGCCTCGGTCACCCGCGACAGCTCCAGCAGCTCCGGCGCGTGCCCGGACCCGACGAACGCGGTGTACGCCGCGTCGCCGTGCCAGCCGTCGACGATGGCGCCCGCGTCGATCGAGATGATGTCGCCGTCCTTCAGGACGACGTCCTCGCTCGGGATGCCGTGGACCACGACCTCGTTCACCGACGTGCAGATCGTCGCCGGGAAACCGCCGTACCCCAGGAAGTTCGACTTCGCCCCGTGCTCCGCGATCACCTTCCGGGCCGCCTCGTCCAGGTCCCTGGTGGTGGCGCCGGGGACGGCCACCTCGCGCGTCGCCGCGTGGACGGCCGCGACGACCAGCCCCGCCTCGCGCATCTTCGCGATCTGCTCCGGGGTCTTGATCTGCACCATGGCGGCAAACGCCTTTCTCGGACCCCTGGCGGGTCCAGTGGGGGGCTCTCGGTACAACGATACGGGCCGCCCGCCCGCGCCAACGGCTTCGGCCGCGGCGCCCCGGAAGGGCACCGCGGCCGAAGCGCGGGAAGTGCGCGGGGTTCCCCGGACCGGGGGAACCGGGCCCGGGAGGGGCGCACCGGGGGTCGGCGGCGACCTACACGGCGTGCTCGCCGCTCAGCGCCGTCATGGCCCGCTCGGTCACCTCTTCGACCTTGCCGAGGGCGGAGATGGTGACCACCAGGCCCTGGGCCCGGTAGTGGTCGATGATGGGCTCGGTCTGCGTGTGGTAGACCTCCAGCCGCGTGCGGACGGTGTCCTCGGAGTCGTCGGCGCGCTGGTACAGCTCGCCGCCGCAGACGTCGCAGACGCCGTCCCGCTTCGGCGCGGAGTAGGTCACGTGGAAGACGTGCGCGCTGTCGTTGCGGCAGATGCGGCGGCCGGCGATCCGCTTCACGACCTCGTCCTCCGGGACCTCCAGGTCCAGGACGGCGTCCAGCTTCATGTCCGCGGCCTCGAGCATCGCGTCGAGCGCCTTCGCCTGGGCGACGTTGCGCGGGAAGCCGTCGAGCAGGAAGCCGCCCTCGGCGTCCGGCTGCTCCATGCGGTCCTTGGCCATCCCGATCGTGACCTCGTCGGGCACCAGGTTGCCGGCGTCCATGTACGCCTTGGCCTGCTTGCCGAGTTCCGTGCCCTGGCTGATGTTTGCCCGGAACAGGTCACCCGTGGAGATGTGCGGAATCGACAGATTCCTGGCGAGGAACGCGGCCTGCGTACCCTTGCCGGCTCCGGGTGGTCCGACGAGGACGATTCGCATCAGCGGAGGAACCCTTCGTAATTGCGCTGCTGGAGCTGGCTCTCGATCTGCTTCACGGTCTCCAGCCCCACACCCACGATGATGAGGATGCTCGTCCCGCCGAACGGGAAGTTGGCGTTCGCACCGCCGAAGCCCGCCAACGCCATCGTCGGCACAAGAGCGATCAGGCCCAGGTACAGCGAGCCGGGCCAGGTGATCCGGTTGAGCACGTAGCTCAGGTATTCAGCGGTGGGTCGACCGGCCCGGATACCCGGGATGAAGCCACCATACTTCTTCATGTTGTCGGCCACTTCCTCGGGGTTGAACGAGATGGCGACATAGAAGAAGGCGAAGAAGACGATGAGGAAGAAGTAGATCACCGTGTGGATCGGCTTGCCGTCCACCAGATGCTGCTGAATCCACGCAGACCACCCCGACGTGCTGTTGCCCGCGAACTGGACGATCAGGATCGGGATGTAGAGCAGCGACGAGGCGAAGATGACGGGAATCACACCCGCCTGGTTCACCTTGAGGGGGATGTAGGTCGAGGTGCCGCCGTACGAACGCCGGCCGATCATGCGCTTCGCGTACTGGACCGGGATCCGGCGCTGGGCCTGCTCGACGAAGACGACCAGGGCGACCATCACGAAGCCGATCAGGATGACCGTGCCGAACTCGATCCAGCCCTTGGCGAGCTTGCCGCTCTCCTTGATGGCCCACAGGGAGCCGGGGAAGCCCGCGGCGATCGAGATGAACATCAGGATCGACATGCCGTTGCCGACGCCGCGGTCGGTGATCAGCTCACCGAGCCACATGACGAGGGCGGTGCCGGCGGTCATGGTGATGACCATGACCGTGATGACGAAGATCGACTGGTCGGGGACGATCTGGTTGGCGACGGTGCAGCCGCTGAACAGCGCACCGCTCTTGGCGGTGGCCACCAGACCGGTGCCCTGGAGGATGGCCAGGGCGACGGTGAGGTAGCGCGTGTACTGCGTGATCTTCGCCTGCCCGGACTGGCCCTCCTTCTTCAGGGCCTCGAGCCGCGGGATGACCACGGTCAGCAGCTGAAGGATGATGCTCGCCGTGATGTACGGCATGATGCCGAGCGCGAAGATCGTGATCTGCAGCAGGGCACCACCGCTGAACATGTCCATCAGGCCGAGCAGGTTGTTGTTGCCCTGCTGGGCCTGCTTGACACATTGCTGGACGTTCTCGTAGTCCACACCGGGGACGGGGATGTGCGCACCGAGCCGGTAGAGGACGATGATGCCGAACGTGAAGAGCAGCTTCTTACGCAGGTCGGGCGTCTTGAACGCCCGGGCGAACGCGGTGAGCACGGTGCCTCCTGCGACCCCCGAGCTAGCGCGTCAGAGGCGACGGGTTTGAAGAATCAGCGGTTACCTGGCAGGGCGGCACTGTGCAGGCACAGTGCCGCCCGAAGATTAATGGCGCCACCCTACCCGCCCATACGGCGCACGGGAAACATCTGTAGTCACCCACGATCCGGAGCCGGCGGTCGGCACCCCCTCGCGGAGGGCTCCGCGTCCGCCCGGGGCGGGCCCCCTCCGGGCGGGCGCGAGCGCCCTGGAGCCCGTCGGGCGCGGGAGCGGACGCAGGCCCTCCGCCCGGCCGGGCGGGGCGCCCGCACCGGGCCGTACGGGCTCCGGGCGGGCGGGGCGAGCGGACGGCGCGGGCCGGGGGAAGGCGGAAGGCCTGGCAGGGCACCCGGAGGCGCCCTGCCAGGCCTTCACGTCAGCCGGGGCTCAGATGAGCTCGGTGACCGTGCCGCCGGCGGCGGTGATCTTCTCCTTGGCGGAGCCGGAGACGGCGTCGACCGTCACCTGCAGCGCCACGGAGACCTCGCCCTGACCCAGCACCTTGACGAGCTGGTTCTTGCGAACCGCGCCCTTGGCGACCAGGCCCTCGACCGTGACCTCGCCACCCTCGGGGTAGAGGGCCGCGAGCTTGTCCAGGTTCACGACCTGGTACTCGGTCCGGAAGGGGTTCTTGAAGCCCTTCAGCTTCGGGAGGCGCATGTGGAGCGGCATCTGGCCACCCTCGAAGCGCTCCGGAACCTGGTAGCGGGCCTTCGTGCCCTTGGTACCACGACCGGCCGTCTTACCCTTCGACGCCTCACCACGACCCACGCGGGTCTTGGCGGTCTTGGCGCCCGGGGCGGGACGGAGGTTGTGGATCTTGAGCGGGTTGTTCTCCGCCATGATCAGTCGACCTCCTCGACCGTCACGAGGTGGCGGACGGTGTGCACCATGCCGCGGAACTCGGGGCGGTCCTCCTTGACGACCACGTCGTTCAGGCGCTTGAGCCCGAGCGAACGCAGGGTGTCACGGTGGTTCTGCTTGCTGCCGATGTACGACTTCGTCTGGGTGATCCGGAGCTTGGCCATCACGCAACACCAGCCCCGGCACGCGCCCGCAGCAGGGCTGCGGGGGCGACGTCCTCGAGCGGCAGACCGCGGCGGGCCGCGATCTCCTCGGGACGCTGCAGACCCTTCAGGGCCTCCACGGTCGCGTGCACGATGTTGATCGCGTTCGACGAACCGAGCGACTTCGACAGGATGTCGTGGACGCCGGCGCACTCGAGCACGGCACGCACCGGGCCACCGGCGATGACGCCGGTACCGGGGGACGCCGGCTTGAGCAGGACGACACCCGCCGCCTTCTCACCCGTGATCGGGTGCGGGATGGTGCCCTGGATGCGGGGGACCTTGAAGAAGTGCTTCTTGGCCTCCTCCACACCCTTGGCGATGGCGGCCGGCACCTCCTTGGCCTTGCCGTAACCGACGCCCACGGTGCCGTCACCGTCGCCCACCACGACCAGCGCGGTGAAGCTGAAGCGACGACCACCCTTCACAACCTTGGCGACGCGGTTGATCGCGACGACGCGCTCAACGTACGCGGTCTTCTCGGCGGCAGCAGCGCCGCCGTCACGGCCCTTCCGGTCCCGCCGCTCGCCGCCACCGGCACCGCTTCCGCGGCGCTGGGGTCCAGCCATTGGAATTACCTCTCTCTGTTTCCGCTAGCTACGGAACCGGCTCAGAACTTCAGTCCGGCTTCGCGGGCGGCGTCCGCCAGGGCGGCGATGCGCCCCGCGTACCTGTTGCCGCCACGGTCGAACACGACGACCTCGACACCGGCGGCCTTGGCGCGCTCGGCGACGAGCTTGCCGACCTGCTGGGCCTTGGCCGACTTGTCGCCCTCGCCGCCGCGGATGGACGCGTCCAGGGTCGACGCCGACGCCACGGTGTGACCCGCGATGTCGTCGATGACCTGGGCGGTGATCCCGCGGTTGGACCGGGTGACGACCAGGCGCGGACGCTCGGCGGTGCCCGAGACCTTCTTGCGGATGCGGATGTGGCGACGCTTCAGGGCAGCACCCTTGTAGGCCTTGCCCTTGGCAATCTTCACGCCGTATGCCATGGCTTACTTACCAGCCTTTCCGACCTTGCGGCGGATGACCTCGCCCGCGTACTTCACGCCCTTGGCCTTGTACGGGTCGGGCTTGCGCAGCTTGCGGATGTTCGCGGCGACCTCGCCGACCTTCTGCTTGTCGATGCCCTCGACCGAGAACTTGGTCGGCGACTCGACCTTGAACGAGATGCCCTCGGGCGCCTCGACGAGGATCGGGTGGCTGTAGCCGAGCTGGAACTCCAGATCGGAGCCCTTCGCGGCGACGCGGTAACCGACACCGCTGATCTCGAGCGCCTTGGTGTACCCCTGGGTCACACCGGTGATCATGTTGGCCACCAGCGTGCGGGACAGGCCGTGCAGGGCCTTGTTCTGACGCTCGTCGTTGGGGCGAGTGACGTTCAGCACGCCGTCCTCACCCTTGACGATCTCGATCGGCGCGGCGACGGTGTGGGTCAGGGTGCCCTTGGGGCCCTTCACCTCGACCGTACGGCCATCGATGGTGACGTCCACGCCGGCGGGAACCGTGATGGGGAGCTTGCCGATACGCGACATTGGCTTTTCCTCCGTTCCCGACTACCAGACGTAGGCGAGGACTTCCCCACCCACGCCCTTCTTCTGCGCCTGCTGACCGGTCAGGAGGCCGTGCGACGTGGAGATGATCGCCACGCCGAGACCGCCGAGGACCTTCGGCAGGTTGGTGGACTTCGCGTAGACCCGGAGGCCGGGCTTCGAGATCCGCTTGATGCCCGCGATGGAGCGCTCGCGGTTCGGGCCGAACTTCAGCTCGAGGACGAGGTTCTTGCCGACCTCGGCGTCCTCGACCTTCCAGCCCGTGATGAAGCCCTCCTGCTTGAGGATCTCCGCGATGTGAGACTTGATCTTGCTGTGCGGCATCGTCACGGTGTCGTGGTACGCCGAGTTCGCGTTCCGCAGACGCGTAAGCATGTCTGCGATCGGATCAGTCATGGTCATGAATTGGCCTTCGGCCTCTCTCGCCGGGGTTTCCTGTATGCGCCATCCCTCTCCCCACTCATGGGCGGGACGGGTGCGGCGCGGGGACCTACGGCGTAGTAAGCGTTATCTAGCGGGGCTCGGCCCGCGGGCGTCCGGGCGGCAGGCGCCCAACCCCACAAGCCTACGGCATGTGGGGAGGGGCCCTGCCGACCGGTCTGCTTACCGAGAGCCTGTCGTCAACCCGATCGGGCTGACTACCAGGAGCTCTTGGTCACGCCCGGCAGCTCGCCGCGGTGAGCCATCTCACGGAGGCACACGCGGCACAGGCCGAACTTGCGGTAGACGGAGTGGGGCCGGCCGCAGCGCTGGCAGCGGGTGTACGCGCGCACACCGAACTTCGGCTTGCGGGCGGCCTTAGCGATCAGAGCCTTCTTCGCCACGGTCAGTTCTCCTTGAACGGGAAGCCGAGGTGACGGAGGAGGGCACGACCCTCGTCGTCGTTGGTCGCCGTGGTGACCACGGTGATGTCCATGCCCCGAACCCGGTCGATCTTGTCCTGGTCGATCTCGTGGAACATGACCTGCTCCGTGAGACCGAAGGTGTAGTTGCCACGGCCGTCGAACTGCTTGGGGGACAGACCGCGGAAGTCGCGGATGCGCGGCAGCGCGAGCGACAGGGTGCGGTCCAGGAACTCCCACATGCGGTCGCCACGGAGCGTGACGTGGGCACCGATCGGCTGACCCTCGCGCAGCTTGAACTGCGCGATGGACTTGCGGGCCTTGGTGACGGCCGGCTTCTGACCGGTGATCGTGGTGAGGTCGCGGATGGCGCCCTCGATCAGCTTGGAGTCGCGGGCGGCATCGCCCACACCCATGTTGACCACGATCTTGACGAGGCCCGGAACCTGCATGACGTTCTCGTACTTGAACTCGTCACGCAGCTTGCCGACGATCTCCTCGCGGTACTTCGTCTTGAGACGCGGGGTCGTGGTGGTAGCCATCAGATGTCCTCACCCGTCCGCTTGGCAACGCGGATCTTGTTGCCGTTCTCGTCGAAGCGGTAACCGACGCGGGTCACGACCTTCTTGCCGTCCTTCTCCACGACGAGCTGGACGTTGCTCACGTGGATGGGGGCCTCGACCGTGACGATGCCGCCGGCCTGCGAGGCGCGGCCCGGCTGGTTCGCCTTGGTGTGCTTCTTGACCCGGTTGACACCCTCGACCAGGACGCGGTCCTCGCGGGGGAAGGCCGCGATGACCTTGCCCTGCTTGCCCTTGTCCTTGCCGGTGATGACCTGGACCAGGTCACCCTTCTTGATCTTCATGCTTACAGCACCTCCGGCGCGAGCGAGATGATCTTCATGAACTTCTTCTCGCGCAGCTCACGGCCGACCGGGCCGAAGATACGGGTGCCGCGAGGGTCGCCGTCGTTCTTCAGAATGACGGCGGCGTTCTCGTCGAAGCGGATGTACGAGCCGTCCTGGCGGCGGCGCTCCTTGACGGTGCGAACGATGACCGCCTTGACGACGTCACCCTTCTTCACGTTGCCACCGGGGATCGCGTCCTTGACGGTGGCGACGATGACGTCACCGATGCCCGCGTAGCGGCGACCGGAGCCGCCGAGCACACGGATGCAAAGGATCTCCTTCGCACCAGTGTTGTCGGCGACACGCAGTCGCGACTCCTGCTGGATCACGTCTATCTCCTGATTGTCTGCCGGTTCCCGGCGCCCGTGGGCGGACCCACGGGGCGCCGAGCCTGGCGGAACGAACCTGAAGGGTCACCCCTTCAAGTGCTTACTTGGCCTTCTCGAGGATCTCGACGACGCGCCAGCGCTTCGTCGCGGACAGCGGCCGGGTCTCCATGAGGAGGACGCGGTCGCCGACACCCGCGGCGTTCTGCTCGTCGTGCGCCTTGAGCTTGTTGGTACGGCGGATGACCTTGCCGTACAGGGCGTGCTTGACGCGGTCCTCGACGGCGACGACGACGGTCTTGTCCATCTTGTCGCTGACGACGTAACCCTCGCGGGTCTTGCGGAAGCCGCGTGCTCCGGCGGTGTTCTCAGTCACGTTGTTCTCGCTCATCAGGCGCTCTCCACCGTCTCGATGCCGAGCTCACGCTCACGCATGAGGGTGTAGATCCGGGCGATGTCCTTGCGGACGGCCTTCAGCCGGCCGTGGTTCTCGAGCTGCCCGGTCGCCGCCTGGAAGCGGAGGTTGAACAGCTCTTCCTTGGCCTCGCGGAGCTTGCCGACGAGCTCCTCGTTGCTCAGCTCGCGCAGCTCGGACGCCTTGGTACCGGTCGACATCACGCCTCACCTGCCTCGCGCCGAACGATCCGGCACTTCATCGGAAGCTTGTGAGCAGCGCGGGTAAGCGCCTCACGCGCAATCTTCTCGTTCGGGTAGGACAGCTCGAACATCACCCGACCGGGCTTGACGTTCGCGACCCACCACTCCGGGGAACCCTTACCGGAACCCATGCGGGTCTCGGCGGGCTTCTTGGTCAGCGGACGGTCCGGGTAGATGTTGATCCAGACCTTGCCGCCACGCTTGATGTGGCGGGTCATCGCGATACGGGCCGCCTCGATCTGGCGGTTGGTCACGTACGCCGGAGTCAGGGCCTGGATGCCGTACTCGCCGAACGCAACCTGCGTACCACCCTTGGACATACCGCTGCGCTTCGGGTGGTGCTGCTTGCGGTGCTTGACCCTACGGGGGATCAGCATTTCGGTCAGGCCTCCGTTCCGGTGCTCTCGGCCGGAGCAGCAGCAGCGGCCTCGGCCTTGGGGGCCTCGGCAGCGGCGTTCTGCTGCGGCTTGCGGCCGCGACCGCCGCGCTCGCCACGGCCACCGCCGCGGGCCGGGCGGTCGGCACCGCCGCGGGCCGGACGGTTGCCGGCGCGGGCGGCGGCGTTCTCGGCGCGAACCTCGGCGATGTTCTTGACGTCGCCCTTGTAGATCCAGACCTTCACGCCGATGCGGCCGAAGGTGGTCTTGGCCTCGAAGAAGCCGTACTCGACGTTCGCGCGGAGCGTGTGCAGCGGCACACGGCCCTCGCGGTAGAACTCCGAGCGGGACATCTCGGCGCCGCCGAGGCGGCCGCCGCACTGGATCTTGATGCCCTTGGCGCCCGCCTTCATCGCCGACTGCATGCTCTTGCGCATGGCGCGGCGGAAGGAGACGCGGGAGGACAGCTGCTCGGCCACGGCCTGGGCCACGAGCTGAGCGTCGACCTCGGGGTTCTTGACCTCGAGGATGTTCAGCTGGACCTGCTTGCCGGTGAGCTTCTCCAGGTCGCCGCGGATGCGGTCGGCCTCGGCGCCCCGGCGGCCGATGACGATGCCCGGACGGGCCGTGTGGATGTCCACGCGGACGCGGTCGCGGGTGCGCTCGATCTCGACCTTGGAGATGCCGGCGCGCTCCATGCCGGACGTCATCATCCGGCGGATGGCGACGTCTTCCTTGACGTAGTCCTTGTACAGCTTGTCGGCGTACCAGCGCGACTTGAAGTCGGTGGTGATGCCGAGCCGGAACCCGTGCGGGTTTACCTTCTGGCCCATTACCGGGTTCCTTCCTTGCTGCTGACGACCACGGTGATGTGGCTGGTCCGCTTACGGATCCGGTAGGCACGGCCCTGGGCGCGCGGCTGGAACCGCTTCAGGGTCGGGCCCTCGTCCACGTACGCCTCGCTGATGAACAGCGACGAGGCGTCCGTCTGGTCGTAGTTGTGCGCGGCGTTCGCGATGGCGCTGTCCAGCACCTTCTTGACCGGCACGCTCGCGGCCTGCGGGGCGAAACGCAGGACCGCCTGAGCCTCCGTGGCGTCCATGCCACGGATGAGGTCCACCACGCGGCGGGCCTTCATGGGCGTGACGCGGATGTACCGCGCCTGGGCCCTGGCTTCCATGGTTGTCCCTTCAGTGTCTGACACGTTCGTCATGGTCTTTCACCCCGCTGGTCAGCGGCGCTTCGACTTCCGGTCTTCCTTGACGTGACCCCGGAAGGTGCGCGTCGGCGAGAACTCGCCGAGCTTGTGGCCGACCATCGACTCGGTGACGAACACCGGGATGTGGGTCTTGCCGTTGTGCACCGCGATCGTGTGGCCGAGCATGGCCGGGACGATCATCGAGCGACGGGACCAGGTCTTGATGACGTTCTTGGTGCCGGCTTCGTTCTGGGCGTCCACCTTCTTGATCAGGTGGTCGTCGACGAAGGGCCCCTTCTTGAGACTGCGCGGCATCTGTGAACCCGCTCCTAGCGCTTCTTGTTCGTCTTGCGGCGGCGGACGATGTACTTGTTGCTCGCCTTCTTGGGAGAACGAGTACGACCCTCCTTCTGACCCCACGGGGAGACCGGGTGGCGACCACCGGAGGTCTTGCCCTCACCACCACCGTGCGGGTGGTCAACCGGGTTCATCGCCACACCGCGGACGGTCGGGCGAACGCCCAGCCAGCGCTTGCGGCCGGCCTTGCCCCAGTTGATGTTCGACTGCTCGGCGTTGCCGACCTCGCCGACGGTGGCGCGGCAGCGGACGTCGACCAGGCGGATCTCACCGGACGGCATGCGGAGGTGGGCCATCGAGCCCTCCTTCGCGAGCAGCTGCACGGAGGCACCGGCGGACCGGGCGAACTTGGCGCCGCCACCGGGACGGAGCTCGATCGCGTGGATCGTGGTACCGACCGGGATGTTGCGGAGCGCCAGGTTGTTGCCGGGCTTGATGTCGGCGCCGGGACCGTTCTCGATCCGGTCGCCCTGGTTCAGGCCGCGGGGGGCGATGATGTAGCGCTTCTCGCCGTCCGCGTAGTGCAGGAGCGCGATGCGCGCGGTGCGGTTCGGGTCGTACTCGATGTGCGCGACCTTCGCCGGCACGCCGTCCTTGTCGTGACGACGGAAGTCGATCACCCGGTAGGCGCGCTTGTGGCCACCGCCCTGGTGGCGGACGGTCACACGACCGGTGTTGTTACGGCCGCCCTTGCTGTGCAGGGGGCGGACCAGCGACTTCTCCGGCGTGGACCGCGTGATCTCGACAAAGTCGGCGACGCTGGAGCCACGACGGCCCGGAGTCGTCGGCTTGTACTTGCGGATACCCATTTCTCAGTCCTCGTCCGATATTCGGACGATCCAGACCGCCCTTAGGCGGTCGGACCGCCGAAGATGTCGATACGGTTGCCCTCGGCAAGGGTCACGATGGCGCGCTTGGTGTTGGCGCGCTTGCCGTAGCCGGTGCGGGTGCGCTTGCGCTTGCCCTGCCGGTTGATCGTGTTGACCCCGGTGACCTTGACCGAGAAGACCGCCTCGACGGCCTGCTTGATCTGGGTCTTGTTGGCGCGCGGGTCGACGACGAACGTGTACTTGTTCTCGTCCAGCAGCGCGTAGCTCTTCTCGGAGACAACCGGCTTGACGAGAATGTCGCGCGGGTCCGTGAAGGTCTTGCTGGTGACGACGGCCTCGGTCATCAGACCTCGCTCCCTTCGGTCTCAACGTTCCGACCAGAGACCGGGGCGCCGGACACGAAGGACTCGAAGGCGGCCTTGGTGAAGACCACGTCGTCGGAGACGAGCACGTCGTACGTGTTCAGCTGGCCCGGCTCCAGGATGTGCACCTGGGGCAGGTTGCGGGCGGAGAGCCACGCGGCCTCGTCCGAGCGCTCGGCGACCAGGAGCAGGTTCTTGCGCTCCGAGATCCTGCCGAACAGCGTCTTGGCGGCCTTGGTGGAGATCTCACCCTCGACCACGCCGGTGACGACGTGGATGCGGGAGTGGCGGGCCCGGTCGGAGAGGGCACCGCGCAGGGCGGCGGCCTTCATCTTCTTGGGGGTCCGCTGGGAGTAGTCACGCGGCACGGGGCCGTGGACGACGCCACCACCGGCGAACTGCGGGGCGCGGGTCGAGCCCTGACGGGCGCGGCCGGTGCCCTTCTGGCGGTACGGCTTCTTGCCGCCGCCGCGGACCTCGCCACGGGTCTTGGTCTTGTGCGTGCCCTGTCGGGCAGCGGCCAGCTGGGCGACGACGACCTGGTGGATCAGCGGAACGCTGGTCTTCGCGTCGAAGATCTCCGCGGGGAGCTCGACGGTCCCGGCCTTGTCGCCTGCCGGCGAAAGGATGTCAATGGTGCTCATCGTTACCTCAGGCCCCCTTGGCCGCGGTACGGACCAGGACGAGGCCGCCGTTCGGACCAGGAACCGCGCCCTTGATGAGCAGCAGGCCCTTCTCCGCGTCAACGGCGTGGACGGTCAGGTTCTGGGTGGTGACCCGCTCGTTGCCCATGCGGCCCGCCATGCGGAGGCCCTTGAACACGCGGCCCGGGGTGGCGCAGCCACCGATGGAACCGGGCGAGCGGTGCTTGCGCTGGGTGCCGTGACCGGCGCCCAGACCACGGAAGTTGTGGCGCTTCATGACACCGGCGAAGCCCTTGCCCTTGCTCTTGCCGGTGACGTCGACCTTGACGCCCGCCTCGAAGACCGCGGCGGTGATCTCCTGGCCGAGGGTGTACTCGGAGGCGTCGGCGGTGCGGATCTCCACCAGGTGGCGGCGCGGGGTGACGTCGGCCTTGGCGAAGTGGCCCTTGAGGGGCTTGTTCACCTTGCGCGGGTCGATCTCGCCGAAGGCGATCTGGACCGACTCGTAGCCGTCGGCGTCGTTGGTGCGGACCTGGGTGACGACGCAGGGACCGGCCTTGACGACGGTCACCGGGACGACCCGGTTGTTCTCGTCCCAGACCTGGGTCATGCCGAGCTTCTCGCCCAGGACGCCCTTAATGTTCTTAGCCATCTCGCGCGTCACCTCAGAGCTTGATCTCGATGTCGACGCCGGCCGGCAGGTCGAGGCGCATGAGCGAGTCGACCGTCTTCGGCGTGGGGTCGAGGATGTCGATGAGGCGCTTGTGCGTCCGCATCTCGAAGTGCTCGCGCGAGTCCTTGTACTTGTGCGGCGACTTGATGACGCAGTACACGTTCTTCTCAGTGGGCAGCGGCACCGGGCCCGCGACCGACGCACCAGTGCGGGTCACCGTCTCGACGATCTTCTTCGCCGAGGAGTCGATGACCTCGTGGTCGTAGGCCTTGAGCCGGATGCGGATCTTCTGTCCCGCCATGGCTACTCAGTAGTCCTGTCTCTCGTAACGCTCTGGAACCTGGCGGGCTGTGCCGTCTTCTCCGACCCCCGCGGTCGGGCGTGTCGCACTCCCTCTACGAAGATCTCCCGAAGGATTTCCCAACCAAGGGGGTGCGGGCCTGGGACCGCGGTCCGGGGGAAGACACCCACCGGGTGCCTGGTCGGCGCCCCGCTGACGCTTCCCGGAAGATTCCCGTACTTCCGCCCCACGCAGGGACGACGAGTACTGTGGGACTCGCTTCCGGTCCTCCCGGCGGGAGGCGCGCAGCATCGGCACTCAACCGAGCAACCCGGACAGTCTGCCACACGCGGCACCGCGCGCGCCAATCGAGCCGAAGAGAATACCCCGAGGGCCGTATCGATCAAACCGGGGCGCGCGGCCCCGCCCGCGCGGGCGGGTGCGGGGCCCGCGCGACGGACGTACGCGGCCCGGCACCCGGGCCCGGGGGGCGCGTACGTGAGGCACCCGTGCGGCGCCCCGCGCGCGGCCGGGCCGGGCGCGGGGCGCGTACGGGTGTCGTCAGTGCCGCGACGCGTACGCCACGAAGCCGGCCCACGCACCGGGCGCGACGGCCAGCCGGGGGCCGTCGGCGTCCTTGGAGTCACGGACGTGGACGGTGCCCTCGGTTGCGGCGACCTCAACGCAATCAACCTCGGGGCCGTTGCTGCTGTAGCTGCTCTTGCGCCACTCCGTCGAGAGGCCCTCGACCGGGGTCTCGCTCATCCTGTCCTCCCAGCGCCTACTCGGTGAAGGCCTCGGCTTGCGCACGCTGCCCCGCACGCGACCAACCGAGCACGGGGCACAGCGGACCGGTCAGCACTCCGAGGCGTACGCCACGAAGCTGGACCAGTTCTGCGGAGTGACGGTCAGGAGAGGACCGTCCGCATTCTTGGAATCACGAACGTGGACGGCACCCTCGGTTATGGCGGCCTCGACACAGTCACCCTCGGGACCGTTGCTGCTGAAGCTGCTCTTGCGCCACTCAAGGGCAGCGCCGTCCCGGGCAGCGGCGATACGGATCATGTCTCTCCCAGCACCTGCTCGATGAAGGCCAGCGACTCCCGCGGGGTGAGAGCCTGAGCCCGGATCATGCCATAGCGCAGCTCAAGCACCCTGAGTTGCTTCGGGTCGGAAGTGGGGCGCCCTCCGAAGGCCCCTTCCGAACGGCCGACGGCCGTACCGTCTGCGAACTTCAGCACCTGCGTCTCACCGTGCATCCCCGCATGTTCCTCACAGTGGGTCGGCATCACCTGGATCACGACGTTGCGCAACTGCCCAAGTTGCAACAGGCGTTCGAGCTGACGCCGCAGAGCCATTCTGCCTCCAAGGGGGCGCCGTAGCGTCACCTCTTCCTGGACAAAACTGAGCATGGGGGCAGGCGAGCGATCGAAGATCGCTTGACGAGCCATTCGACCCGCCACGACTCGCTCGATTTCATCGGTGCTGTAGGCAGGCTGACGCATCGCAAAGAGCGCACGGATGTACTCCTCCGTCTGAAGAAGACCGTGGAGGTTGTGGTCCCCGTAAGCCAACAGCTCCACTGCCCGCGCTTCCATCCGAGCCAGGTCCCGGACCTTCTTCGGGTAGCGGACCTCCTCCACGTCTTTCTTCATCGCGGCGATCAGGCCGTTCGCCCCCAGGACCTTGTCCGCCTTGTCCAGGTACTCGGGGCGGGGGATCCGCTTGCCCGCCTCGACCTTGTAGACCAGGTCGTCGCCGTACCCGATCAGGCGGCCGAACTCCGCCGCCTTCAGGCCGGCGGCCTCCCGGCGCAACCTGAGCTGGCGCCCGACCGTCGCGACGACGGCCGCGCCGGACTCGTCGTCCGGGTCCACCTCCCAGCCGGGGTCGTCCACGTCCTCCCCGGGCCGCCGCGTCCCGTTCGCCTCCACCACCGACCGCCTCGCCTCCGACGTACGCCTGCGGACGCGCACCCGTTCTGCGCCCCCCGACGGTCCCGACAGGAGGCCGCGCGCCACCGACAGTGACTGTACGCACGCGGAGAATCACTGTTCATCCCTTGCCGGTCACCGCCACCATTTGTGACATGAACCACAGGAAGGTCGAACCCCTTGCAGGAACAAGTGACTTCAGCGTGCGGTTACCGCCCTCCCGGGCGGGGGCCCGGCTGGCACGGGAGCTCGCCGCCGGATGGCTACGCGACCGGGCGGCGGCGCGGGGGGTGGTCGACGACGCCCTCCAGGTCGTCGCCGAGCTCGCCGCGAACGCCGCCCTGCACGGAAGGGTGCCGGGGCGGGACTTCCTGCTCGTCCTGCGCCTCACCGGCACCGGCCGCGCCCTCCGGATCGAGGTGAGCGACACGCGCGCCGAGCGGGTGCCCGCCTCCCCGCGGCGCGCGCCCCTGGCCGACGGCGAGAGCGGGCGCGGCCTGCTGATCGTCGACGCCCTGGCCGACCGCTGGGGTGTCGACACGGGGCCGGTGCCGCGCAAGACGGTATGGGCCGAACTGGACCTCGTACCGGAGCACGGGCGGCCGGGTTCCGGTGGGCCCGGCGGTCTTTTCCAAGGAACGGAAGGAAAGAAAGAACCACTCCCGACCCCGCCCCTCCCACCCCACGGGCGGCCTCACCCCGTCGGGTGAATGTGGTCAAACCGGCTGGCCAAGAGCGGGGTCGCGCGTTCTACGCTCAGCGCGACAACATCGTCTGGCATATGCGTCGGCCCCCGCCGGGACTAGCACTCCCAGGCGGGGGCCTGACCAACGAGGAAGCACGACCTTCCTGATGGATACCAAGAACCCTAGCGCGCCTCCGCGCACCTCGTCCCGGGTAACCGGAAAGCGGGCCGCACACCACCCTTCCGGGGTCGTGCACGTCAACACCCGGCACACCAGCCGCTTCACCGTCGTCGGCAACCACCTCGCCCAGCACCGGGAGTTATCGCTCCTCGCCATCGGGCTCGCCGTGCACATCCAGTCACTGCCGACCGGTGCCCGCATCGACATCAAGACCCTCGCCGCCCGCTTCCCCGAGGGCGCCCAGCGGATAGCCGGCGCCCTGCGCGAACTGGAGGCCCACGGCTACCTGCGGCGCGTGCGGGAGCGGACCCCCGACGGCCGGATCACCACCCGTACGCTCTCCTGCAACCAGCCCGCCGCCCGCGACCGGGCCCCGGAGGCCGGTACCCGGGCCGCGCCGCCGCCCGCGCCCGAGGCCGCGCCCGAGGCCGGTGCCCAGGCCCCACCGCCGCCCGCGCCCGAGGCCGGTGCCCAAGCTCCGCCACCGTCCGCGCCCGAAGCCGGTGCCCAGGCGACGCCGCCAC
>JAAXOU010000240.1 GCA_012396115.1 Streptomyces somaliensis DSM 40738
GGGCGGTCGGACGGGAGGGCCCCGCGCGCCCGCGGCGCGGGGCCGGCGCGGTGGCGGCGCCCTGGCGGAGCCGGGGGGCGGGCGCGGTGACGGGATAGGCTCGGCAGCGGCCGGTGCATCGACGCCACCGGCATGTGACCTGTTCGGAGAGGAGCCCTGACCCAGGGTGAGCACCAAGCCGATCACCACAGACCTCGAATGGACCGCACTGGACCAGCGTGCCGTGGACACCGCCCGCGTCCTGGCCGCGGACGCCGTACAGAAGGTCGGCAACGGCCATCCGGGGACGGCCATGAGCCTGGCCCCGGCGGCGTACACCCTCTTCCAGAAGGTGATGCGCCACGACCCGGCGGACCCGGACTGGGTCGGGCGCGACCGCTTCGTGCTGTCCGCGGGCCACTCCTCGCTGACGCTGTACACCCAGCTCTACCTGGCCGGGTTCGGCCTGGAGCTGGACGACCTGAAGGCGTTCCGCACCTGGGGCTCGAAGACCCCGGGCCACCCGGAGTACGGCCACACCAGGGGCGTGGAGACGACCACCGGCCCGCTGGGCCAGGGCGTCGCCAACGCCGTCGGCATGGCGATGGCCGCCCGCTACGAGCGCGGCCTGTTCGACCCGGAGGCGGCGCCCGGCACCTCGCCGTTCGACCACTTCGTGTACGTCGTCGCCGGTGACGGCTGCCTCCAGGAGGGCATCGCCGCGGAGGCGTCCTCGATGGCCGGGCACCAGAGGCTCGGCAACCTGATCATGCTGTGGGACGACAACCACATCTCGATCGAGGGCGACACCGAGACCGCCGTGTCCGAGGACACCCTCAAGCGCTACGAGGCGTACGGCTGGCACGTGCAGCGCGTCGAGCAGCGGGAGAACGGCGACCTCGACCCGGCGGCCCTGTACGCGGCCGTGCAGGCGGCGAAGGCGGAGACCGGCCGCCCGTCGTTCATCGCGATGCGCTCGATCATCGCCTGGCCGGCCCCGAACGCGCAGAACACCGAGGCCGCGCACGGCTCGGCGCTGGGCGACGAGGAGGTCGCAGCCACCAAGCGCGTGCTGGGCTTCGACCCGGAGAAGTCCTTCGAGGTGGCGGACGAGGTCATCGCGCACACCCGCGGGGCCCTGGACCGGGGCCGCGAGGCCCGCGCCGCCTGGGAGGAGGACTTCCGCAAGTGGCGCGCCGCCAACCCGGAGCGCGCCGCGGAGTTCGACCGGATCTCCGCGGGCGAGCTGCCCGAGGGCTGGGAGGAGAGGCTGCCGGTCTTCGAGGCGGGCAAGGCCGTCGCCACGCGCGCCGCGTCCGGCAAGGTCCTGCAGGCGCTCGGCCCGGTCGTCCCCGAGCTGTGGGGCGGCTCCGCCGACCTGGCCGGCTCGAACAACACGACGATCGACAAGACCTCGTCGTTCCTGCCCGAGGGCAACCCCCTGCCGGAGGCCGACCCCTACGGCCGCACCATCCACTTCGGCATCCGCGAGCACGCCATGGCCGCCGAGATGAACGGCATCGCGCTGCACGGCAACACGCGGGTCTTCGGCGGCACCTTCCTGGTCTTCTCCGACTACATGCGCAACGCCGTGCGGCTCTCGGCGCTGATGCACCTGCCGGTGACGTACGTGTGGACGCACGACTCGATCGGGCTCGGCGAGGACGGCCCCACCCACCAGCCGGTGGAGCACCTGGCGTCGCTGCGCGCCATCCCGGGCCTGAACGTGGTCCGCCCGGCCGACGCGAACGAGACGGCGGTCGCCTGGCGCGAGATCCTCCGGCGCTGGACCAAGGAGTTCGGCAAGGGCGCCCCGCACGGCCTGGCGCTGACCCGCCAGGGCGTGCCGACGTACGAGTGGAACGAGGGCGCCGCCAGGGGCGGCTACGTGCTCCTCGACGCCGAGGGCGGCGAACCGCGGGTCGTGCTGATCGCCACCGGCTCCGAGGTGCACCTGGCCGTCGGGGCGCGCGAGCGGCTCCAGGCGGAGGGCGTGCCCACGCGCGTGGTGTCGATGCCGTGCGTCGAGTGGTTCGAGGAGCAGGACCGGGGGTACCGGGAATCGGTGCTGCCCCCGTCGGTGAGAGCGCGGGTGGCGGTGGAGGCCGGTATCGGTCTGACCTGGCACCGGTACGTCGGTGACGCGGGCCGGATCGTGTCGCTGGAGCACTTCGGTGCCTCGGCCGACGGCAAGCTGCTGTTCCGGGAGTACGGCTTCACCCCGGAGGCCGTGGCCGCCGCCGCGCGGGAATCGATCGCGGCCGCGGCGCGCTGACGCCCACACAAGCACTGGTAGGAGATGCAATCCCCATGACAGACGCACTCAAGCGCCTCTCCGACGAAGGCGTCGCGATCTGGCTCGACGACCTGTCCCGCAAGCGGATCACCTCCGGCAACCTGGCGGAGCTGATCGACGGACAGCACGTGGTGGGTGTCACCACCAACCCGTCGATCTTCCAGAAGGCGATCTCCGAGGGCCACGGCTACGACGTCCAGCTGACCGATCTCGCGGCCCGCAGGGTGACCGTCGAGGAGGCCGTCCGCATGATCACGACGGCGGACGTCCGGGACGCCGCCGACATCCTCCGGCCCGTCTTCGACGCGACGCAGGGCCAGGACGGCCGGGTGTCGATCGAGGTGGACCCGCGGCTCGCGCACGACACCCGGGCGACGGTCGCCGAGGCCAAGCAGCTGGCGTGGCTGGTGGACCGGCCCAACACCCTCATCAAGATCCCGGCCACCGAGGCGGGGCTCCCCGCGATCACGGAGGTGATCGGCCTGGGCATCAGCGTCAACGTCACGCTGATCTTCTCCCTGGAGCGCTACCGCGCCGTCATGGACGCCTACCTCACCGGCCTGGAGCGGGCCAGGGAGCGCGGCCTGGACCTGTCGAAGATCCATTCGGTGGCGTCCTTCTTCGTGTCCCGGGTGGACACCGAGGTCGACAGGCGGCTGGACGCCCTGGGCACGCCGGAGGCCAAGGCGCTGCGCGGCAAGGCCGCCCTGGCCAACGCGCGGCTCGCCTACCAGGCGTACGAGGAGGTCTTCGCCTCCGAGCGCTGGGCGGCGCTGGACCGGGCGCAGGCCAACCGGCAGCGCCCCCTGTGGGCGTCGACGGGGGTGAAGGACCCGGCGTACAAGGACACCCTCTACGTGGACGAGCTGGTCGCGCCGGGCACGGTGAACACGATGCCGGAGTCGACGCTGGAGGCGACCGCCGCGCGCGGCGAGATCCGCGGCAACACGATCGCCGGCACCTACGGGCAGGCCCGTGCGGACCTGGACGCGCTCGAGGAGCTGGGCATCGGCTACGACGAGGTGGTCCGGCTGCTGGAGGAGGAGGGCGTCGCCAAGTTCGAGGCGTCCTGGAACGACCTGCTGGCGTCGACCGAGGCGGAGCTGGAGCGCCTCGCCCCCGCGGAGGCGTAGACCTTGCACACCAGCAATCCGCTGCGCGACGCGGCGGACCGCCGGCTCCCGCGTATCGCGGGTCCCTCGGGCCTGGTCATCTTCGGCGTCACGGGCGACCTGTCCCGCAGGAAGCTGATGCCCGCCGTCTACGACCTGGCGAACCGGGGGCTGCTGCCGCCGGGCTTCGCCCTGATCGGCTTCGCCCGCCGCGAGTGGGAGGACGAGGACTTCACCCAGGTCGTCCACGACGCGGTGAAGCAGCACGCGCGCACCCCCTTCCGCGAGGAGGTGTGGCAGCAGCTGGTGCAGGGGATGCGCTTCGTCCAGGGCGACTTCGACGACGACGCCGCGTTCGCGCAGCTCAAGATCACCATGGACGAGCTGGACAAGGCGCAGGGGACCGGCGGCAACTTCGCCTTCTACCTCTCCGTGCCGCCCAGGTTCTTCCCCGTGGTCGTCCAGCAGCTCAAGCAGCACGGGCTGGCCGAGCAGCGGGAGGGGTGCTGGCGGCGCGCGGTCATCGAGAAGCCGTTCGGGCACGACCTGGCCTCGGCCAAGGAGCTGAACGCGATCGTCCACGAGGTGTTCACCCCGGACCAGGTGTTCCGGATCGACCACTACCTGGGCAAGGAGACCGTCCAGAACATCCTGGCGCTGCGGTTCGCCAACACCCTCTTCGAGCCGATCTGGAACCGGTCGTACGTCGACCACGTGCAGATCACCATGGCCGAGGACATCGGCATCGGCGGCCGCGCCGGCTACTACGACGGCATCGGCGCCGCCCGCGACGTCATCCAGAACCACCTGCTCCAGCTCCTGGCGCTGACCGCGATGGAGGAGCCCGCCTCCTTCGACGCGGACGCGCTCGCCGCCGAGAAGACCAAGGTGCTGGGGGCCGTGCGGCTGCCCGCGGACCTGGGCGCCTCGACGGTGCGCGGCCAGTACGCGGCCGGGTGGCAGGGCGGCGAGAAGGCCGTCGGCTACCTGGAGGAGGAGGGCATCGACCCCGCCTCCAAGACCGACACGTACGCCGCGATCAAGCTGGGGATCGACAACCGCCGCTGGGCGGGCGTCCCGTTCTACCTGCGGACCGGCAAGCGCCTGGGCCGCCGGGTGACGGAGATCGCGGTCGTCTTCCAGCGGGCCCCGCACTCCCCGTTCGACCACACGGCGACGGAGGAGCTCGGCCAGAACGCGCTGGTGATCCGCGTCCAGCCGGACGAGGGCGTGACCATGCGGTTCGGCTCGAAGGTGCCGGGCACCTCGATGGAGGTGCGGGACGTCTCGATGGACTTCGCCTACGGCGAGTCGTTCACCGAGTCCAGCCCCGAGGCGTACGAGCGGCTGATCCTCGACGTCCTCCTCGGCGACGCCAACCTCTTCCCGCGCGTGGAGGAGGTCGAACTGTCCTGGCGGATCCTCGACCCGATCGAGGAGTACTGGAACGAGCACGGCAGGCCCGCGCAGTACAGGGCGGGCACCTGGGGTCCGGTCGAGGCGGACGAGATGCTCGCACGAGACGGACGGAGCTGGCGCCGGCCATGAAGATCGACCTTACGGACACCACCTCCAGCAAGATCAACAAGGCGCTGGTCCTGGGGCGCCGCGCCATCGGCACGCCGGCCGTCGGCATGGTGCTGACCCTGGTCATCGTCACCGACGAGGAGAACGCGTACGACGCGCTCAAGGCGGCCAACGAGGCGTCCCGGGAGCACCCGTCGCGGACCCTCCTCGTGATCAAGCGGGTGTCGCGTTCGCCGCGCGACCGGGCCAACGCCCGGCTCGACGCCGAGGTCCGGGTGGGCGCGGACGCCGGCAGCGGCGAGACGGTCGTCCTGCGGCTGTACGGCGAGGTCGTGGACCACGCCCAGTCGGTGGTGCTGCCGCTGCTGCTGCCCGACGCGCCCGTGGTGGTCTGGTGGCCGGTCGACGCGCCGACCGATCCCGCCAACGACCCGCTGGGCGCGCTCGGCCAGCGCCGGGTGACCGACACGTACAACGCCGAGGACCCGGTCCGCGAGCTGGCGGCGCGCGCCGCCGCGTACACGCCGGGCGACACGGACCTGTCCTGGACCCGGATCACGCCGTGGCGCTCGATGCTCGCCGCGGCGCTGGACCAGGTCGTCTGCCAGGTGGTCTCCGCCGAGGTGGAGGGCGAGGAGTTCAACCCGAGCGTGGAGCTGCTGGCCATGTGGCTGGCGGACCGGCTCGGGATCGCGGTGCGCCGCACGGCGTCCGCGGGGCCCGGCCTCACCTCCGTACGGCTGGAGACGGACTGCGGGCCGATCGTGCTGGGCCGGCCGGACGGTTCGCTCGCCACGCTCTGCGTGCAGGGGCAGCCGGACCGGGCGGTGGCGCTGAAGCGCCGCGAGACCGCCGAACTGCTCGCGGAGGAGCTGCGGCGGTTGGATCCGGACGACACCTACGCGTCGGCGCTGCGGTACGGGGTCGAGCGGCTGGGCGGCCCGTCCGGCACCCCGGCTCCCGCCGCGGACCCGGCGCCGGCCCCGGACGCCCCCGCGGCGGAGGACGCCGCCGGTGCCGGGGGCGGCGCGGCCGCCCCGGCCACCGCGGGCAGGACCGGCGGGAAGAAGGCCCCGGCGAGGAAGGCGGCCGCCAAGTGAGCGAGCCCCTGCTGGTCGTCCACCGCGACAAGGAGCTGATGGCGCGGGCCGCCGCAGCCCGGCTCATCACCCGGATCGCCGACGCGCAGGCCGCCCGCGGCTCCGCGTCGGTGGTCCTCACCGGCGGCCGCAACGGCAACGGCCTGCTCTCCGCGCTGCGCTCGGCCCCCGCGCGGGACGCGGTCGACTGGTCGCGGCTCGACCTGTGGTGGGGCGACGAGCGGTTCCTGCCGGAGGGCGACCCCGACCGGAACGTCACGCAGGCGCGGGCGGCGCTGCTCGACGCCGTGCCGCTGGACCCGGCGCGGGTGCACCCGATGCCCGCGGCGGACGGCGCGTACGGTGCGGACGTCTCCGCCGCCGCGGCCGCGTACGCGGAGGAACTGGCCGCCGCCACCGGCCCGGAGGACGAGGGCCCGGTCCCGCGGTTCGACGTGCTCCTGCTGGGCGTCGGCCCGGACACCCACGTCGCGTCGCTCTTCCCGGAGCACCCCTCGGTGCGGGAGGCCGAGCGGACGGTGGTGGAGGTGCGCGACGCGCCGAAGCCGCCGCCGGTCCGGATCTCCCTCACCCTGCCGGCGATCCGCTCGGCCCGCGAGGTGTGGCTGCTGGCGGCGGGCGAGGACAAGGCGCAGGCCGCGGCCGTCGCCCTGTCCGGCGCCGGCGAGGTGCAGGCCCCGGCGGCGGGAGCGCGCGGACGGGAGCGGACGCTGTGGCTGCTCGACGCGGCCGCGG
>JAAXOU010000241.1 GCA_012396115.1 Streptomyces somaliensis DSM 40738
CCCCGCCGCGCCTCGACATGGGGCGGGCCCGCTGGGACGGTGCCGGCGGCGCCCACGGCGGCGGCGCGGACGGCACCGGACGCGCGATGGCTCACACTTGACAGCTTCCGCCATACGGCGGGGCCGCGCCCCTTCTCCACCGCACTCCCATCCCCAGCACACCTCCCAGGACCGGCGATCCACGTGAGTTCCCCCTCCACCACCCGGCGCGCACCGCACCGGGACCCGGTGCGGCCGGGTCCCCCTGGCGCGTACCGGCTGGTGCGCACCCCGCCGGACCCGGTGGCGCCCCCTCTCCTGGACGCGGCGCAGCGGGCGGTGGTTGACCACGGGGACGGACCGCTCCTCGTCCTCGCGGGTCCCGGCACCGGCAAGACGACGACCCTGGTCGAAGCGGTGGCGGCGCGCGTCGAGCGGGGTGCCGACCCCGAGCGGATGCTCGTCCTGACCTTCAGCCGCAAGGCCGCCGTCGAACTGCGCGACCGCATGGCCGCCCGGCTGCCCGGCGTGCGGGGGCCGCAGGCGACGACGTTCCACTCGTACTGCTACGCCCTCGTCCGCGCCCACCAGGGCGCCGACCTGTTCGCCGAGCCGCTGCGCCTGCTGTCCGGCCCCGAGCAGGACGTCGCCGTGCGCGAACTGCTCGCCGGGCACCTGGACTTGGAGCGCGCCGGTCTCGCCCGCGTCCACTGGCCCGACGAGCTGCGGGCCTGCCTCACCACGCGCGGCTTCGCCGACGAGGTGCGCGCCGTGCTGGCCCGCTCCCGGGAGCTGGGCCTCGGCCCGCGCGCGCTGGCCGCGTTCGCCGCGCGCGCGGGGCGGCGCGACTGGTCGGCGGCGGCCGGGTTCCTCGCCGAGTACCTGGACGTCCTCGACCTGCAGGGCGTCCTCGACTACGCCGAGCTGGTCCACCGCGCGGTGCTCCTCGCCGAGCGCGTGGCGCTCCCCGCGTACGACGCGGTCTTCGTCGACGAGTACCAGGACACCGACCCGGCGCAGGTGCGGCTGCTCCGGGCGCTCGCGGGGCGGGGCAGGACCCTGTACGCCTTCGGCGACCCCGACCAGTCGATCTACGCGTTCCGGGGCGCGGACGTCAACGGCGTCCTCGACTTCCCGGACGCGTTCCGGCGCGCGGACGGCGGTCCGGCGCCGGTCGTCGTGCTGCGGACCGCGCGCCGCTCCGCCTCCGCGGTCCTGGCCGCGACCCGGCAGCTCACCGCGCGGATGCCGCTGCCGCGGCTGCCCGCCGACACGGTGCGGGCCCACCGGGACCCGGTGCCGGTCCGCGAGGGCGGGCGGGTCGAGGCGTACACCTTCCCGACCGCCTCCGCGGAGCTGGACAACATCGCGGACGTCCTGCGCCGCGCGCACCTGGAGGACGGGGTCCCGTGGAGCGACATGGCCGTCCTGGTGCGCGCCGGCGCGCGCTCCCTGCCGTCGCTGCGCCGCGCCCTGACTTCGGCGGGCGTGCCGCTGGAGGTGGACGGCGCGGACGTGGCGCTGCGCCACGAACCGGCGGTGGCCCCCCTCCTCACGGCCCTGCGCGCCACGGCCGAGGCGGCCCTGCGGCCGGGGGTGGCCGCGGGGGAGGACCTGGCTGCGGGGGACGAACTGATCGAGGGGGAGGCTCCAGCTGCGGGGGAGGGCCCGACCGCCGGGGACGAGCCGGTCGAAGGGGAGACCCCGGCCGGGGCGGAGGATCCGGCCCGGGGCGACGCCTCCGGCGCGGGTCCGTCCGCGGAGGGGGTGTCCGCGGAAGGCCCGCCCGCGGAGGGGGCGCCCGCCGGTGACGACGCTCCTACCGGCGACGGCGACGGCGACGGCGACGGTGACGCCTACGCCCCGGGCCCGTCCGCCGACGAGGGGGCTCCCGCCGGAGAGGCCGCCGGCGACGCCGCTGGCACCGATGCCGCCGAAGCCGCCGCCGACACGGCCGATGCCGCCGAAGCCGGCACCGACGCCACCGACACCGCGGCCCGGGCCGACGACTCCGCCGCCGCCGCGCCCGGGGTGCGGGGCCCCGCCCCGTGGCTGGACACCGAGACCGCGCTCACCCTGCTCACCTCGCCGCTCGGCGGCATGGACGCCGCCGACCTCCGCCGCCTCGGGCGCGCCCTGCGCGACGAGGAGCGCGCGGCGGGCGACAAGACCCCCCCGCCCTCCGACGTGCTGCTCGCCCGCGCCCTCGCCGAGCCCGAGCGGCTCGTCGCCCACGACCCCGCCCACGCGCGCGGGGCGCAGCACCTGGGGAGGCTGCTCCGCGAGACGCGCGACCTGCTCGCCCTCGGCGGAACCGCCGAGGAGGCCCTCTGGCACCTGTGGAACGGCACCAGCTGGCCCAACCGCCTCCACCGCGCCGCCCTGCGCGGCGGCCCCGCCGGCCGCAACGCCGACCGGGACCTCGACGCCGTGTGCGCCCTGTTCGACACCGCCGCCCGCGCCGAGGAACGCACCGGCGGGCGCGGCGCCCTCAACTTCCTCGCCGAACTCGAGGCGCAGGACATCGCCGCCGACACCCTCTCCAAGCGGCAGGCGCGCCCCGACGCCGTACGCCTGATGACGGCCCACCGCTCCAAGGGCCTCGAATGGGGCCTGGTCGTCGTCGCGGGGGTGCAGGAGGGCCTCTGGCCCGACCTGCGGCGGCGCGGCTCCCTCCTGGAGGCCGACCGGATCGGCCGCGACGGCCTGGCCGAACCGCTCACCCCCGGCGCCCTCCTCGCGGAGGAGCGCCGCCTCTTCTACGTCGCCGCCACCCGCGCGCGCGACCGGCTCGTCGTCACCGCCGTCAAGGCGCCCGCCGAGGACGGCGACCAACCCTCCCGGTTCCTCGCCGAACTCGGCGTCGAGCCCAGGGACGTCACCACCCGCCCGCGCCGCCCCCTCGCCGTCGCCGCGCTCGTCGCCGAGCTGCGGGCCACCACCGTCGACCCGGACGCCTCGCCCGCCCTGCGCGACGCGGCCGCCCGGCGGCTGGCCCGCCTCGCCGCGCTCACCGACGACGAGGGCCAGCCGCTCGTCCCCGCCGCCCACCCGTACCGCTGGTGGGGCCTGTACGACGCCACGCACGCGCCCGCCCCGCTCCGGGACCGCGACCAGCCCGTGGTGCTCTCCGGCAGCGCCCTGGACCAACTGGTCAACGCCTGCGGCCTGCAGTGGTTCCTGGGCCGCGAGGTGAGGGCGGACGCCCCCGCGACCGCCGCCCAGGGCTTCGGCAACGTCGTCCACGTCCTCGCCGACGAGGTCGCCTCCGGCCGCACCCCCGCCGACCTGGCGGTCCTCATGGAACGCCTCGACTCGGTGTGGAACGCGCTGGCGTTCGACGCGCCGTGGAAGTCGGACCAGGAGAAGGAGCAGGCGCGCGCGGCCCTGGAGCGCTTCCTGCGCTGGCACGTGATGGACCGGGGCGGCCGGACCACCGCCGCCACCGAGCACGGCTTCGACGTGACACTGGAGGCGGGCGGGTACCGGGTGCGGATCCGGGGCTCCATGGACCGGGTCGAACGGGACGAACGGGGCCGCGCCTACGTCGTCGACTTCAAGACCGGCAAGCAGGCCCCCACCGGGGACGAGGTCGCCCGCCACGCCCAACTCGCCGTCTACCAGGCGGCCGTCCGCGAGGGCGCCGTCGACGGGGTCTTCGACGGCCGTCGCCCCGAGCCCGGCGGCGCCGAACTGGTCCACCTGCGCCAACCCGCCCCCGGGAAGGAGGGCGGCGACGCCCTGCCGCGGGTCCAGGTCCAGGAGCCGCCCCCGCGGGAGTGGGTGAGCGACCTGCTCGCCACCGCCGCGGGCCGCGTCCTCGACGAGCGCTTCGCGCCCACCGCCGGGCAGCACTGCGCCACCTGCGCCTTCCACGCTTTGTGCAGCGCCCGCCCCGAGGGCCGCCACATCGTGGAGTGAGCGGCGGAAAAGGGGAAGTGACGGGATGTGAGGGGGAGTGCCCCCTATGGGGTTTGTGGGGAAGGGTGGGGCGGTGTAGGGGGATATGAGGCGAAGTGAAGAGGTGCCGACCGGCCGACCGGGCCGCCGGCGCCCCCGGTTAGCCTTCTCCGGGTGACCGCACGCATCACCGACCCCGAGCAGCTCAAGGAGCTGCTCGGCATCCCGTTCACCCCGGAGCAGACGGCCTGCGTCACCGCGCCGCCCGCCCCGCAGGCCATCGTGGCCGGAGCCGGTTCCGGGAAGACGACGGTGATGGCCGCCCGCGTGGTGTGGCTGGTCGGCACGGGGCAGGTCGCCCCCGAGCAGGTCCTCGGCCTGACCTTCACCAACAAGGCCGCCGGCGAACTCGCCGAGCGGGTCCGCGCCGCCCTGGTCCGCGCCGGCGTCGTCGACCCCGACCCCGACCCCGCCGGCCCCGGCGACCCGCCGGGCGAGCCCCGCATCTCCACGTACCACGCCTTCGCCGGCCGGCTCCTCGCCGACCACGGCCTGCGCATCGGCCTGGAGCCCACGGCCCGCCTCCTCGCGGACGCCACGCGCCACCAGCTCGCCGCCCGCGTCCTGCGCGAGGCCCCCGGTCCGTACCCCGCGCTCACGCGGTCGTTCCCCGCGCTCGTCGGCGACCTCCTCGCCCTCGACGCCGAACTGTCCGAGCACCTCGTCCGGCCCGAGGACCTCCGCGCGTACGACTCCGCGCTGCTCGACGACCTCGCCCGGGCCCGCCTCGGCAACGCCGACCTCCGCAGGGTCCCCGAAACCGCCGCGGCCCGCCGCGAACTGCTCGACCTGGTGGTCCGCTACCGGGCCGCCAAGCGCGAGCGGGACCTGCTCGACTTCGGCGACCAGATCGCCCTCTCCGCCGAGCTGGCCCTCACCCGCCCCGAGGTCGGCGCCCTGCTGCGCGACGAGTTCCGGGTCGTCCTCCTCGACGAGTACCAGGACACCTCCGTCGCGCAACGGCGGCTCCTGTCCGGCCTGTTCGGCGGGGGCACGGGCCACCCCGTCACCGCCGTGGGCGACCCCTGCCAGGCCATCTACGGCTGGCGCGGCGCGTCCGTCGCCAACCTCGACGACTTCCCCGAGCACTTCCCGCACGCGGACGGCCGCCCCGCCCCCCGGTACGCGCTCAGCGAGAACCGCCGCAGCGGAGGCCGGCTCCTGCGGCTCGCCAACGGCCTCGCCGAGCCCCTGCGCGCCATGCACGCGGGCGTGGAGGCGCTGCGCCCCGCCCCGGGCGCCGAGCACGACGGCACCGTGCGGATCGCCCTGCTGCCGACGCAGGCCGAGGAGGTCGACTGGCTCGCGGACTCCATCGCCCACCTGGTCCGCACGGGCAGGGAGCCCGGCGGGATCGCCGTCCTGTGCCGCACGGCGGCCGACTTCCCCCAGATCCAGGCCGCCCTCGTCGCGCGCGAGGTGCCGGTCGAGGTCGTCGGCCTGTCCGGGCTGCTGCACCTCCCCGAGGTCGCCGACCTGGTCGCCGTGTGCGAGGTCCTCCAGGACCCCGGCGCCAACGCGTCGCTGGTACGGCTCCTCACCGGGCCGCGCTGGCGGATCGGCGCCCGGGACCTCGCCCTGCTGGGCCGCCGCGCCCGCCTGCTGGTGCACCGCGACGCCGACGGGCCCGCCGACGCCGACGAGCGCCTGGCGGCCGCGGTGGCGGGGGTGGACCCGGCCGAGGTGGTCTCCCTCGCGGATGCGCTGGACACCTTCCTGGACACGGGCGGGCACGACGACGGGCAGGCATTCTCGGCCGAGGCCCGCGTCCGGTTCGCCCGCCTCGCCGCCGAACTGCGCGACCTGCGGCGCTCGCTCGCCGACCCCCTGATGGACGTCCTGCACCGGATCCTGGCCACCACCGGCCTGGAGGTCGAACTCTCCGCGTCCCCGCACGCCCTGGCCGCCCGCCGCCGTGAGACCCTGTCGAACTTCCTGGACGTCGCCGCCCGGTTCGCGTCCCTCGACGGGGAGGCGACGCTCCTGGCGTTCCTCGGCTTCCTGCGCACGGCCGCCCGGTACGAGAAGGGCCTCGACAACGCGCTGCCCGGCGGCGAGAACACCGTGAAGGTCCTCACGGCGCACAAGTCGAAGGGCCTGGAGTGGGACGTGGTCGCCGTCCCGGGCCTCGTGGCCGGCCAGTTCCCCAACGGCAGGGCGCGCGAGGCGTGGACGGCCCAGCCGCAGGTGCTGCCGCACGCCCTGCGCGGCGACGCCGCGACCCTGCCCGCGATCGACACCTGGGACGCGAGGTCGCTGAAGGCGTTCAAGGACGCCATGCGCGACCACCAGCACACCGAGGAACTGCGCCTGGGCTACGTGACGTTCACCCGTCCCCGCTCGATGCTGCTCGGCTCCGGGCACTGGTGGGGGCCCACCCAGAAGCGCCGCCGCGGCCCCTCCGCCTTCCTGCACGCCCTGTACGACCACTGCGCGGCCGGATACGGGGAGATCGAGGCGTGGGCGGAGGAGCCGGAGGAGGGTGCCGGGAACCCGGCGCTCCGGACGGCCGGCGAGGACCCGGCGTGGCCGCTGCCGCTGGACCCGGACTCCCTGGCCCGCCGCCGCGCCGCCGCCGACACGGTCCTGGCGTACCTGGAGAACCCCCCCGCCGCCGAACCCGCGACCACCCCGGAGGCCCCCGAAGCCCCAGAAGCCCCCGGGGCACCCAAGGCCCCGGACGACCCCCTGTGGCCCGACGACCCCGGCGCCCCCTGGCCGGACGAGGTCCCGCCCGAGGGCGCCTACGACGACCACGGCGCCCCCCCGCCCGGCACGCCGCTGCGGGGTCGTCACGA
>JAAXOU010000242.1 GCA_012396115.1 Streptomyces somaliensis DSM 40738
CCTGGGAACAAGCTCTTTCACGTCCGACACGCAACCCCCCGATGCTCTCGGCTCCCCCTTGGAGCAGGATCGTACGGTGGGGGTGCGGCGCGCGGGGGCGGGGACCGTACGGGTCACACCCGCCGCGCTGCGATGGCCGCCGCTCCGAGCGCGCAGGCGACCGCGGCCGCGAGGTAGGCGAGGTGGTAGCCGGTGAGCCGGTCCCCGGAGGTCGTCGCGACCAGGACCATGACCGCCACCCCGACGCTGGCGCCGATCTGCTGCGCCACGACGTTCAGGGCCCCGGCGACCGCGTGCCGCTCGGGCTCGACGCCCGTGAGGGCGGCGGACGTCATCGAGGGGAAGTTCAGCCCCTGGCCGATGCCGCTGATGACCAGGCCGGGCAGCAGGTGCAGCAGGTAGTCGCCGTCCTGCGGCGTGGTCATCCACAGCGCCGTCCCCCCGCCGATCAGGGCGAGCCCGACGGCCATCAGCGTGCTCTGGGCGTACCTGGCGAGCAGGCGCCCGGTGACGAAGCTGGCGGTGAGCGTCACGGCCATCGACATCGGCACCATCGCGATGCCGGACTCGAACGGCGAGTAGCCCAGCACCCCCTGCATGTACAGCGGCGCGAAGAACATCAGCCCGACCGAACCCATGTACTGCAGGAACGCCGCCAGGCTCGCGGCCCGTACCGACGCGACCCGGAAGAGGCCGAGGGGCAGTGCCGGGTCGGGGCTGCGGTGTTCGCACACGACGAAGAGCACCAGGAAGGCCACCGCGGCGCAGAGCGCGCCCCAGGCCGCCGCCCCGTCGGTGCTCACGCCGACGATCAGCAGGGTGAGGCCGAGCGTGCCCGATATCGCGCCGGGCAGGTCCAGCCGGCCGCCGCGCGCGACGCCGCGGGACAGCCCGGCGCGCGTCGTGGCCAGTACGGCCAGGCCCAGGGCCGTGGAGAGCCCCAGCACCGACCGCCAGCCGAGGAACTCGGTCAGCGTGCCGCCCAGCAGCACTCCGACACTGAAGCTGGAGGCTCCGACCGCCGTGTACACGCCGAGTGCCCGGTTGCGCATGGGACCGGCCGGGAACACCTCGGTCAGCAGAGCCAGTGCGGCCGGGCCCGACAGGGCCGCGCCGATGCCCTGGACCGCCCGCGCGCCGAGCAGCACCCCGGTGTCCGGCGCCAGGGCCCCGGCCAGGGCCGCGGCCGTGAACAGGCCGACCCCCAGCTCGAACACCGTCCGCCGACCGAACACGTCGGCCAGGCGACCGCCCACCAGCAGGAAGCCGGCGAACGTGACGGCGTAGGCGGTCATGACCCACTGGAGCGTGGCGTCGTCGAGGTCGAAGTGGCTTCCGACGGAGGGCAGGGCGGCGTTGAGCACCCCGAGGCCGCTCACGTCGAGTGCGAGCGCGCCGGTCAGCACCGCGAGTGCCAGACCCGGACGCCGCGGCACGGTCTCGGTACCGGTCATCCGCGCCGCCCGGACGACTCGGTGCCGGCCGCGTCCGTCACGCGGCTCCGCGGTCCGCCCGCGCCGGTGGTCCGGACCGACCTCCCGGGACGCTCCGGACCGCCCGCCCCGGCCCGTACGGCGGTGTCCGCCGCCGCGGGGTGGTGTGGGAGACGTTCGAGTAATTTCACGTCGACCCCGTTCGAAAGCGCCTGCCGTGCGGTGGCAATCCCCGTATGTCGAGTGCCTCTCATCATGACGCGGGCGCCGCCCGGCACCGGTTCACGATTCATGAATTTCATGTCGAGCAGCTTGCAAGGGCCGCCCGCCCACTGTCCAGCCCTCCCCGACCCGACTGCGCCGAAATAGGCCCTTCTCACTGGACCTTCACCGAACTCCGTATCGCGCGGGCACCGCCGGGACCCGTTGTCTCAAAATTGGTCCGAATTGGGCGCGCATGCCCAATTGTCACCTGCGATGCCCGAATCACCTCGTCGGCACCGAGGCGGGGACCGAACCGGGCACCCCGGGTGACAATCCTCCACCCTCACGCCTCCGACCTGGGGAATCACCCTTCCTTCACCGTTCCCGGGACGGCGGTCCGACACCGGTCGGCCGCATCCTTCCCGAATCCCGATCCACGCCAGTCGGCATAATTCCCGACCTGGGCACCAGGGCTTCCGCCCTCCGCCGCCGCATGCGCAACCGAAAGACCCTGCGGGCGCATCTGCGAAGAAAAGCGGCCGGGCGACCGACCGGCCGATGCACGGAGAGTACACAGTGACGGCCGGACAGTAATCCCCGACCGGATTGAATTCTGTTTCAACCAAACGGTTCGGCCGTCATTACTTGTCGCGCTATCAGCCATCGAACCGCGCATGACGGATTTGGGGCCGCCTCCGGAGAACGCGCCGTCCGCGCCCCTCCGCCGCGCCGGTCCGCGGCCGCAGGGCCGACTCCCGCACGGCCGCGGGCCGCTCCGGGGGTCCCGCCGCGCCCGGAGCGCGCCCATCCGGCCCGACTGCCCGCCGGACGCGTGGGTGCCGGAGTGAAGTGCTTTTTCAGACATTCTCCGGGAGGGGACGGACTGCCCCTTCGGGGACGTACTGCCCCTCGGGGACGGAGTTCACCTTCGGGATGAGCACGCCTTTCGGGGGCGGACCAGCCTTTCGGGGCACATCTTCCCTTGGGGGGCGGAGTGGGGCACGGAGGCCGGTTCCGATCCGGTGCGGCCCCTCCGGCGGGGCCGGGGTCCGGACGGGGCGTGCCCACGGCGGGCCGCGGGCATCGGCGCGGTGCGCTCTCCCGCCCCGCACCACCCCGCGCCGCAGGGCGGTACCCGTCCCACGGCACGGCCCCCGGTCACCGACGGAGCCGGGAGACCGCAGGACCAAAGGGGCTGGCGGGACCAGAGGGGCCCGCGGGACGGGTGAGGCTGACGGGACCGGTAGGAGCGTGCGCCGGGCGCGTCCGCGTCCTGTCAGTGGGTTGTGGGCCCGTTGTCAGAGCCTTCCCGGAGGATCCTCCCCGGACCCAAGGAGACTCCCATGACACTCGCGATCCAGGCAGAGGGCCTGGTGAAACGGTACGGATCGCACACGGCGCTCGCAGGCGTCGACCTGTCCGTACCCGCCGGAACGATCCTCGGCGTGCTCGGCCCCAACGGCGCCGGCAAGACCACGACCGTGCGCATCCTCTCCACCCTGCTCCGGCCCGACGAGGGCCGGGCCGTCGTCGCCGGTTACGACGTGCTCCGCCAGCCGGTCGCGGTGCGCCGCCGGATCGGTCTGACCGGGCAGTACGCCTCGGTCGACGAGGAGCTCACCGGCTTCGAGAACCTCGTCCTCGTCGGCCGGCTGCTCGAGATGCCGAAGGCCGAGGCGCGGGCGCGCGCCACCGAACTGCTGGAGCGGTTCTCCCTCACCGACGCCGGCGGGCGCCCGGTCAAGACGTACTCGGGCGGCATGCGCCGCCGGGCCGACCTGGCCACCAGTCTGGTGGGCCGGCCGGAGGTGCTGTACCTGGACGAGCCGACCACCGGCCTGGATCCGCGCAGCCGCAACGAGGTGTGGGAGGTCGTGCAGGGGCTGGCCAACGACGGCGTGTCCGTGCTGCTGACGACCCAGTACCTGGAGGAGGCGGACCGCCTCGCCGACCGGATCACGGTCATCGACCAGGGCCGGGTGGTCGCCGAGGGGCGGCCCGACGAGCTGAAGAAGCGCACCGGCGGCCAGACCCTCCAGGTGCGGCCCTCCGACCCGCGGGACGTGCCGGAGGTGGTGCGCATCCTCGGCATGCTCACCGAGGCCGCGCCGACCGCCGACACGGACACCGGGCTGATCACCACCCTGGCCGACGACACCGTGCTGCTGTCCGCGCTGGTGCGGCGGCTGGACGAGGCGGGCATCGCGGTGGACGAGCTCGCGCTGCGGCTGCCCAGCCTGGACGACGTCTTCCTGTCCCTCACCGGCAAGTCCGCCGCCGGGAACACCGACGGCGCCCCCGAACCGATCACCGAGCGGAGTGCGGTATGAGTGCCGTCGTCGAGTCGACCGCCGTCGAGCGCGTGGGGCTGGCGCGCGGCCTCGGGCACGGCCTCACCCTGGCGGCCCGGAACATCCGCTACATCCTGCGGTCCCCCGCCACCCTGGTGGACACGATCATCCAGCCGGTCCTCTTCCTCGTGGTGTTCGCGCTGCTGTTCGGCGGCGAGATCGCGGGCGACTGGCAGGCGTACCTCCAGCCGCTGGTGCCCGGGCTGATGGTGCAGATCGTCCTGTACGCCAGCGCCGGCACCGGGCTCGCCCTGAACACCGACGTCGTCAAGGGGGTGTTCGACCGCTTCCGCAGCCTGCCCATCGCACGCTCCGCGCCGCTGGTCGGCGCCGTCATCGGCGACGTGGTGCGCTACGCCCTGGCGCTGGTCGTCCTGCTCGCCCTGGCCTTCGCGATGGGCTTCCGGGTGAAGACCGGCCCGGTCGAGGTGCTGCTCGCGATGCTGCTGGCGATCGGCGTCGGCCTCACCATGTGCTGGCTCTCGGTGCTGATCGGCATGGTCGCGCAGAGTCCGCAGGCGGTTCCGGGGATCACCATGGCCCTGGTGCTCCCGCTCACGTTCGGCAGCAACATCTTCGCCTCGCCCGAGACGATGCCGGGCTGGCTGCAGTGGTGGGTGGGTGTCAATCCGGTCAGCCACTTCGTGGACGCCACCCGGGCCCTGCTGCTCGGCGGGGACGCGTCGGGTCCGATCGTGGCCAGTTTGATCTGGATGGCCGTCCTGGTCGCCGTACTGTTCCCGTTGGCCGTACGAACGTACGCCCGCCGGACTAAGTGAGTTCACTCCGGGGCGGGATACCGGTTTTGGTCATCGGACTCAGAGCAGGAGGAGATGCGTGCTGACCGTGCACTTCACTCACGAGGACATCGCCAATGCCTATATGTCGCCCGTGGCCCGCCCGGAGGCGGAGGCGCTGTACGCCCTCGGCCACCTGGAGCGTTCCGCGCGCCAGAGCAGGGGCGCGGGCAGGTGGGTGACGCACGCACGTGCCTGGGTGGCGGCGCGGCCGTCGCGCCACCCGGTCCTGCAGCACGCCCTGCGGATCAGCGACGACCTGATGCCGTTACTGCTGTCGCGCCGCGCCCCGGACCGGGGCGCGGCGGTGCCGGAGGGAACCCGGCGGGCGCTGGCCGCGCTGGCCGAGTTCCGCAAGGCGTGCATCACCCCGTACGAGACGAGCATCCGGGAGATACTCGACGAGACCCGCCACCGCTACTCGAACATGGTCGCCCGGCTGGGTCTCGCGGAGACGCTCGAACGGTTGCAGTGCAAGGCCAAGTGGGAGGCCGGCAGGCTGACGGTCGACTACGGCCCGGACCGCGAGGTCTTCCTCGACGGCCAGGGGCTGGAACTGGTGCCGTCGGTGTTCCTCAGCGGCCCCCCGCAGCTGCACACCCGGCAGCTGCACACCCCGCGGGGCCGCGCGGTGGAGCGCACCGGGGCGGAGCACCCCGCCGCCCGGCCGGTGAACGTCATGGTGTTCCCGGTGTGCTCGCACGGCCTGGCCACCACCGCGCTGGTGAAGGACGCCCAACGCCCCACCAGGCCGCTGCCGCAGTTGCTCGGGCGGACCCGGGCGGCGGTGCTGGAGCGCCTCACCCGGCCGCAGTCGACCAGTGAACTCAGCGCCGCGCTGCGCATCTCGGTGACCACGGCCAGCGAGCACGCCTCGGTGCTGCGCAGCTCGGGGCTGGTCTCCACGACCAGGAACGGGAGCAGCGTGCTCCACGAGGTGACCCCGCTGGGGGCCCTGATGCTGAACTCCCCCACCGAGCCGGCGCGCACCTGGTGCCGCGACTGCGACGAACGGTGCGCCGTGGGGGGCGAGGCCAGGGAGCTGGTCGCATGACATGATGATTCGCGAATGAGCGAGAGGTGTGCCGGGAGAGTGGCGAACGTGCGTTTACTGCTTCTGGGCCCACTCGAACTGCGCGACCGCGACGGGCGGCCGATCCCCCCGGGCGGTCGCCGTGTCGGTCTGCTCCTCGCCCGGCTCGCGCTCACCCCCGCCGAACTCGTCCCCACCGGCACCCTCATCGCCGACCTGTGGGAGGACGAGCCGCCGGCCGCCGGCGGGATCAACGCACTGCACCGGCTGGTCTCGCGGGCCCGCCGTACGCTGCACCGGGCCGGCCACGACGACGTGGGCGTGGTCTCGGGGCCCGGCGGGTACACCCTGGCCGTCGACCCCGCGGACGTGGACGCGCACCGGTTCGAACGGCTCGCGGCGGAAGGCCGCCGGCTGCTGCGCACCGGCACCCCCGAACAGGCCGCGTCGGTGCTCCGGGAGGCCCTGTCGCTCTGGCGCGGTCCGGTCCTGCCCGAGTTCGCCGACGTCGGGTTCGCCAGGCGCGCCGCCGCCCGGCTGGAGGAGCTGCGGCTCGCCGCCGTCGAGGACCACGTCGAGGTCCGGCTGGAGCCGGGCCGCGCGCCGGACCTCCTGTCCGAGCTGTACGACCTGACCACCGCGCACCCCTTGCGGGAGCGCGCCACCGGCCTCCTCATGCGCGCCCTCCAGCTCTCGGGCAGCCCGGCGGAGGCACTCTCCGCGTACGAGCGGCTGCGTGCCGCGCTCGCCGACGAACTCGGTGCCGTGCCGTCGGCCGAGTTGCGGCGCCTGCACGCCGAGGTGCTGACCGACGGCGCCCGGCGGGGCCCCGCCGGTGCCCCCGGCGGGCGGCCCCGGAGC
>JAAXOU010000243.1 GCA_012396115.1 Streptomyces somaliensis DSM 40738
CCGCCGTTCCGCGTCCGGCCCCCGGACCCCGCCCCCTCGGGCCCGTTCCCCCGGCCCCGACTTCCGCGTACTCGCCCTCGACCGACTACCCAAGAGGCGGCCACACCCATGTCGAACACCCCCGGAGCAGCCGGAGCGCTGCCCGACCCCAGGCGCTGGAGAGCGCTGGTCTTCATCGCCCTGGCCCAGTTGACGGTGGTCCTCGACGCCACCATCGTGAACATAGCCCTGCCCTCCGCCCAGCGGGACCTGGGCATCTCGGACGGCAACCGCCAGTGGGTCATCACCGCGTACGCCCTCGCCTTCGGCGGACTGCTGCTGTTCGGCGGTCGGATGGCCGACCTGTGGGGCCGCAAGCGGGCGTTCGTCGCCGGCCTGCTCGGCTTCGCCGCCGCGTCCGCGCTGGGCGGCGCGGCGACCGGCGAAACGATGCTGCTCGCCTCCCGCGCCCTGCAGGGCGTGTTCGGCGCGCTCCTGGCGCCCGCCGCGCTGTCCCTGCTCGCGGTGACCTTCACCGAGGCCCGCGAGCGCGCCAAGGCGTTCGGCATCTACGGCGCCATCGCGGGAGGCGGCGGGGCGGTCGGCCTGATCCTGGGCGGCTTCCTCACCGAGTACCTGGACTGGCGCTGGACGTTCTACGTCAACGTCCCCTTCGCGATCGTCGCGGCGACCGGCGCGTACCTCCTGGTCCGCGAGCCCGCCGGCGGCCGGAACCGCTCACCGCTCGACGTCCCGGGCGCCGCCCTGTCCACGCTGGGCCTGGTGGCGCTCGTGTACGGCTTCACGCGCGCGGAGTCGCACGGCTGGACCGAGACCGGGACGGTGGCCGCCCTCGTCGCGGCGGTGGCGCTGCTGGCCTCGTTCGTCGCCGTGGAGGCGTCGGTGAGGCACCCGCTGCTGCCGCTGCGGGTGGTCCTCGACCGCAACCGCGCCGGCGTCTACCTCTCCCTGGGCCTCGCGGTCATCGCGATGTTCGGGCTGTTCCTCTTCCTCACCTACTACCTCCAGGTGGTGAAGGGCTATTCGCCGCTGAAGGCCGGCTTCGCGTTCCTGCCGATGGTCGTCGGCATGATCACCGGTTCCACCCAGATCGGTACGCGGCTGATGGTCCGCGTCCCGCCGCGGCTGCTGATGGCCCCCGGCTTCCTGACGGCCGCCGTCGGCATGCTGCTGCTGACCCGGCTGGAGGTCGACACCTCGTACACGGGTCTGGTCCTGCCCGCGCAACTGCTGCTCGGCCTGGGCATGGGCACGGCGTTCATGCCGGCGATGGCCTTGGCGACGCACGGCGTCCAGCCGCGCGACGCGGGGGTGGCCTCCGCGATGGTGAACACCTCGCAGCAGGTCGGCGGGGCCATCGGCACGGCCCTGCTCAACACCGTCGCCGCCTCCGCGACCACCGCGTACCTCACCGCCCACGCGGCGTCGGCGACCTCGCCGCAGGCGCAGCGGCTGGTGCGGCTGGAGGCCATGGTGGAGGGCTACACGTCGGCCGTCTGGTGGGCGGTCGGCATCCTCGCCGCCGCCGCGTCGATCGCGCTGGTGATGATCGACGCGGGCAGGCCGAACTCCGCGCCGCCCGGAGCGGTGAAGGGCGGCGCACCCGGCGACGAGGTCCCGGCACCGGTCGCGGTCCACTGAGTCCGGGCCCTCGCGGTCCATTGGGTCCAGGCGCTCGCGATCCCCTGGACCGGGGCCCTTCCGCCCGCTGGGGCCGGCCCGCTGGGGCCGGAACCCTCCCGTCCGCTGGGTCCGGCCCCGGTCCGGCCCCTGCCCTGGTTCCGCGTCGTCAGCGGAGCCAGGGCAGGTCCGCGTCCGGGTCCGGCGGCTCCAGCCCGTCGGCCACCGTGCGCATGATCGCGCCGAGCTGGTCGACCTGTTCGGGCGTGAGCCGGTCGAACACCGCCTGCCGCACGGCCTCGACGTGGCCGGGCGCGCTGCGGCGCAGCACTTCGAGGCCCTCGTCCGTCAGGTACGCGTACTGGCCGCGCTTGTCGGTGGGGCAGTCCTCGCGGCGTACCCAGCCGTTCCCCTCCAGGCGCGCGACGGCGTGCGAGAGGCGGGAGCGGGTGATCTTCGCGTCCCTGGCCAGCTCCGTCATCCGCAACCGGCGGCGGGGCGCCCGGGAGAGCTGGACGAGCAGCCCGTAGTAGAGGTGCGGCATCCCTGCGTCGCGCTGGAGCTGCCGGTCGAGGTGGTCCTCCAGGAGCATGGCGGCGTGGAGATACGCCCCCCAGACGCGTTGCTCGCGGTCGGTCAGCCAGCGCGGCTCCCGAGGGGACCCCGAGCCCGACCCGGACACTCCGCCCCCGCCGGTGGATGTGGTGCTCATGCGTTCCACTCTACTTCTTGTTGAAACTTCAATAGTGTGGCGTTACTGTGGAGGTCCCTTAGCTTGAATCTTCAAGCATTCGTTCCTGTGGCGCGAGGAGGACCCGCCATGACCGAACCCGCCGGGCGGATGCCCGCCCTCTACCTCTCCCACGGCGCCCCGCCCCTCGCCGACGACCCCGTCTGGCCCGGCCAGCTCGCCGCGTGGGCCGCCGACCTGCCCCGGCCGACCGCGGTCCTCGTCGTCTCCGCCCACTGGGAGGAGGCGCCGCTCGCGCTCGGCGCCACCGGGACCGTGCCGCTGGTGTACGACTTCTGGGGCTTCCCCGAGCACTACTACCGGGTCCGTTACCCGGCTCCCGGCGCACCGGGGCTCGCCGAGGCGGTCCGCAAACTGTTGCGCGCCCCGGGCACACCCGTACAGGACATCCCCGACCGGGGCCTCGACCACGGCGCGTACGTACCCCTCGTCGAGATGTTCCCGGAGGCCGACGTCCCCGTCCTCCAGGTGTCCCTCCCCACCCTCGACCCGGTGCGGCTGATGGAGCTGGGCCGCAGGCTGGCGCCGCTGCGCGACGAGGGCGTGCTGATCGTGGGCAGCGGCTTCTTCACCCACAACCTCGCCGCGCTGCGGCAGGGCGGCGTCCCGGCCTGGTCGGCCGAGTTCGACGACTGGGGCCGCCGCGCCCTGGCCGAACGGGACGTGGACGCCCTGCTGGACTTCCCGCACAGGTCGCCGGCCGGGCGGCTCGCCCATCCGCGCACCGAGCACTTCGCGCCGCTGTTCGTGACCCTCGGCGCCGCGGACGCGGTGGGCGAGCTGGACACCGGCCGCAGCGTCATCGACGGGTTCTGGATGGGGCTGGCCAAGCGGTCCGTGCAGTTCGGCTGAACCCCCGGGCGAACCACGGACCGACCAGTCCGAGCGACCGCACGGCGGCGACCCGGCGCGGCCGGGCCGCCCACGTCGAGGGCGGTGCCGGCGGACCTGACCGCACGCTCGTCGCCGTGGGACGCGCCCCGCGCGTACACCTCCTCCGCCGTCACGGCGGCCGCCGTTTCGTACGGAGCGGGCGCCGCCGGCGCGTACGCGGCCGGGACCGCCGCGCTCACCGCCCACGCCGCGCTCCCGCCCATGCCGCGCCGACGCCGGGGAACCGCAGCTCCCGCGGCGGGGCCGGCAGCGCGTACAGCGCGGCGCTGGGGGCGGTCGCGGCGTGGACCGGCACGACCGGCTCCCCGTGCGCGGGGCGAGCCGCCGCCTGCCCGGAAGCTGGTACCCAGCCCATGGAGGTTCCCGCCCGCGGAGGGCCCCGTCCGTAGGAGCCCCGTCCGCAGGGGCCCCGTCCGTGGGAGCCGCGTCCGCGGAGGCCGCGTCGCGAGGCCCTGCTCGCGGCTCCGCCGCGGAGGCCGCGTCGGCGGAGATCCCTCCCGGAACGTCCCGGGCGCCCCTCCCGTTGTTCCGGTCGCGGCAACCCGGGGGTGCCGGAGGACGTCCTCCGGTCGGAAGGGGGCGCGGGACGGCGCCGTACGGGGGACGCGGCGCCGCGCCCTTGTGACGACCGTCTCATCCGCCCGGGGCCGTACGGCGCCACAAGGACCGGGGGTGGAGTCCGCGTCCCCCCTCCGACCTGCGCTTCCGTCCGGACGATCACCGGGCGTCCCATCCGTCGGGCGGCGCAGGGTACTGCACGATCGGCGAAACCGATGGGCGGCATGGGAATTCTGTCCCGATTCCAGTCGTTGTTTCCATCGGATGCAGGGCACCCGTGAGGGTGTCGCGACCTACTCAGTAAAGGGAGCTCGCATGGCAACCCGTGCCGTCGCCCGTCCGCAGTCCGCCACCACCGGGGCCGACCGGGCAAGCAGTGTTCGCGCCGTGGGCGGGGAGATCGCCGACCGCGACCTGGTCGGCATGTACCTCGACGAGATCGCGCGCACGCCGCTGCTCGACGCCGCCAGGGAGGTCGAGCTGTCCCAGATCATCGAGGCGGGCGTGTACGCCCGGCAGATCCTGGACGGCGAGGTGGAGACCGAGGCCGGCGGCGCGACCCGCGAGGAGTTGGAGCGCCTGGTCGCCGAGGGCGAGCGGGCGAAGGAGGTCTTCATCCGCTCCAACCTGCGTCTGGTGGTCGCCGTGGCCCGGCGCTACCCGCGCAGCGGGCTGCCCCTGCTCGACCTGATCCAGGAGGGCAACGCCGGCTTGGTGCGCGCCGTGGAGAAGTTCGACTACACGAAGGGCTTCAAGTTCTCGACGTACGCCACGTGGTGGATCCGTCAGGCCATCACGCGGTCCATCGCGGACCAGTCGCGGACCATCCGCCTCCCCGTCCACCTGGTGGAGGAGCTGGGCCGCGTCCGCCGCGTGCAGCGCGAGTTCAACCGCGAGCACGGGCGCGACCCGGAGCCCACGGAGATCGCCGCGGAGCTCGGCTCCACCCCGGAGCGGGTCTCCGACGTGCTGGACTGGGCCCGCGACCCGGTGTCGCTGAACATGCCGGTGGACGACGCCGGGGAGACCCAGTTCGGCGACCTGCTGGAGGACACCTCGGCGGTGTCGCCCGAGCAGTCGGTGCTCACGCTGCTGCGCAGTGAGGAACTGGACGACCTGATCGGCCGCCTCGACCACCGCACGGCGTCCATCATCCGCATGCGGTACGGCATAGAGGACGGCCGCGAGCGGACGCTCACGGAGGTCGGCAGGGAACACGGCCTGACCCGCGAGCGGATCCGCCAGATCGAGAAGCACGCCCTGCTGGAGCTGAAGCGCATGGCCCGGGACACGGGCTTCGACGCGGCGGCGTAAGCCCGCGGACCCGCCGTCCCGCCCGGATCCCCCCGGGGCGGGACGGCGGCCTGTGGACGGGCGGCGGCCGGCCCCGTTCCCCCGCCCCGCCCTGGCCCGGAGACGGGGCTCACGGCCCCGCCCCTCATCGGCCCTCATCGGCCCTTACGGCCCTCAGGTCCTTCCGGCCGCCGGGGGTACGGGCGCCTCCGGTGCCGCGTACGCTCCGGTCACCACTCGCGCCCGATTCGTCGGGCGTGCGTCGCGCGGGCCTCCGTCGCCGCCGGCGCCGGTACCCGCCGCGTCCGGCGCCGCGCGCACCCCACCGCCCCCGGGTTCACCGGGTCCGCGCCGCGCGGATCTCCATCGCCGTCCGGGCCGTGTGCTCGTCCTCGTACACCTCGCACATGTGGCGGCCGTCCGGCGTGGCCGTGTGCTCGACCTCCCAGATGCTCATCTCCGTCCCGTCCAGCAGCAGGAACGCGTGCTCGTACAGAGAGAACCCCGCCTCCCTGCCGCCCACCACCCCGCACTGGCGGCCGAACACCTGCTGGATGTGATGGGCGAACGCCCCGCGCAGCCGTGCGGCGACCGCCTCACCGGGCCGGTCGGCGTTCTCCGCGCGGCGCAGCACGCGGCGCGCGTGGTCCGCCGAGTCCTCCGGCACGTACAGGCGCGGTGCGGGCGCGGGGGGACGTACCAGCAGCGCGCTCAGCAGCTCCAGGTCGGCGTCCAGGTCGTCATCGAGCGGGTCCGCCCGTCCCACCGCCCCGGGGGCTTCGAACGCCGCGGAAAGGCGCGCCGCGGCCAGCCGCACGTCCGCCTCGTCCGCGTACAGCTCGTGGTGGTCCCGGCTGTCCCCGCCCGTGTGGTGCACCAGCTCCCACAGCGTCAGGGACCCACCGTCCGCCAGCAGGTAGGTGTGCCGGTAGGTCACGCGGTGCAGGTCCGCGCTGTGGTGGGAGGAGTGCAGCGCGCTCGCGTGCGCCAGCGCCGAACGCAGCCGCTCGACCAGGGCATCGGGCAGATCGAAGGAGTTGAGCGCCCGACCCAGGAGCCGCTCGACGTGCAGCTCCGTGGTCTCGTACGGATCGTTCCGATCGATCGGATCGTTCAAGGTGGGTCTCCAGGCCGTCGCCGCGTGTGACTCGATGCTTGCTCAAGGTAGTGCCTCGGTACGACAACGCGACCGGCTTCCGGAAAACGAAGGGCGCGCGAGGCGGGTTCCCGCGCGCCCCCCGGCGGGCCGGCCGGCGGCCCGGTGGGCGGCCTCCCCCCGTCCTTCCGGGGCGTCCGGCTCGGGTGGCCCTGGTAGGCGGATGTTCACGGCGGCGCGCCGGGCACAACCCGAATATGGCGGGAAGTCGCCACCGAATCGATCGGCACCGCGCGCTGGACCGCGTGCACCGGCCCACGCGGGCGGGGCGCCGACACCGGGAGCCGGACCTCCGGGTGGACCCGCGTGCACCGGCCCGCGCGGGTGGGATGCGGCAGCCGAGGAGCCCGCCCGCGCCCCGGCGGCGGTCGCCCGGGCACCGGCGGCCGGACG
>JAAXOU010000244.1 GCA_012396115.1 Streptomyces somaliensis DSM 40738
CGACGGCGAGGGCCAGCGCCACCGGGCCGAAGGCCGGGTGCGGGCCGCCCCACGCCGTCCGCACCAGCAGCGCCAGCCCGCCGGCGACGGTCCCGACCAGCCCCAGGGCGAGCACCACGTCCCGCCACCCGGCGCCCCCGCGCCTTGCGCCCGTCCGGCCCGTCACCGCCACGTACGTCCCCCTCCACCCGTGCACACCACCGCCCGTCTGCCCCGCATCCCGCCCCCGAACCTCCCGGCCCCGGGCCGCGGCCTCCCCCGGGTGCGGGTCCGCGCCGTCCGTCCCCGGCGGCGGGGGAGCGCTTGGGCTGCCCGGACCGTCAGTCCCGTACCGCCCGGTCGAACCGGGCCGCCCAGTCCCGGAGCCGGTCGACCAGTTCGGCCGGTTCGAGCACGCGGAACTCGGCGCCCAGAGCGCCCAGCGCCAGGATCGGCCAGTCCAGGGAGTCGGCGGTCATGTGGACCCGGCAGTGTTCGGCGTCCACCTCCTCGACCGTGCCCCACCGCCCGACGCGTTCCACCGCGGTCGCGGCCGGGGCGTGCACCAGGGCCGTCACCCGGTACGGGCGGGGCAGGCCGCCGATCCCGGCGCGGACGAACTCGGCGGCGTCGGCGGGCGGGGTGCGCGGACGGAACGGAGCGCCGGTGCCCTCCGGCGCGGTGAGCCGGTCGACCCGGAAGCTGCGCCAGTCGTTGCGGGTGAGGTCGTACGCGACCAGGTACCAGCGGCGCGCGAGGCGGACCAGTCGGTACGGCTCGACCTGCCGGTCGGTGCGGCGGCCGTCGGCGGCGGTGTAGCCGAAGCGGATCCGTTCGCCGTCGCGGCAGGCCAGGGCGAGCGTGGTGAGCACGCCCGGGTCGACGCCCGCGGGGGCCGGGCCGCCCCAGCCGGCGGGTACGGTCATCGCGCGCAGCGCCTCGACCCGGCGGCGCAGCCGGACGGGCATCACCTGCGCCACCTTGGCCAGCGCCCGCACCGAGGACTCGGCGATGCCCTCCACCGCGCCCTCCGCGGCGGTGTGCAGCCCGACGGCCAGGGCGACCGCCTCGTCGTCGTCGATCACCAGCGGCGGCAGCGCCGCGCCCGCGGCGAGCTGGTAGCCGCCGTCGACGCCGCGCCGCGCCTCCACCGGGTAGCCGAGCTCGCGCAGCCGGTCGACGTCCCGGCGCAGGGTGCGGACCGAGACCCCGAGCCGGCCGGCCAGTTCGGTGCCGGGCCAGTGGCGGTGGGTCTGCAGGAGGGACAGCAGTCGCAGCGTCCGGGTGCTGGTGTTCGCCATGGCCCCGATCCTGCCGGAATTGAGGACGGGAACTGTCCGCTGTGGCGCCTACCGTCGTGGTCGAACGAGGAACACGGAACCGACCGGAGGCGGAAGACCATGACCGAGACCCCGAGCCCGAACGGGTCGACGACCCTCACCGGCGAGCACGCCGACCTGCTGCAGGCGCTGAGGGAGCACCGGCGCTTCCTGCGCTTCACCACCCGCGACCTCACCGACGAGCAGGCCGGGCTGCGGACCACCGTCAGCGCGCTGTGCCTGGGCGGCCTGGTCAAGCACGTCGCCGAGATGGAGCGGATGTGGGTGGACTTCGTCCTGCACGGCCCGTCGGCCATGCCCGACTTCACCGCCATGGCCGACTCCGCCGAGCGGGCCGACGCGTTCCGGCTGCTGCCCGGCGAGACGCTGGCCGGCGTGCTGGCCGAGTACGCGGAAGTGGCCCGGCGGACCGACGAGCTGATCGCCGCCCTGCCCGACCTGGACGCGGACCGGCCGCTGCCGGAGGCGCCGTGGTTCGAGCCCGGCGCGCGCTGGTCGGCCCGCCGGGTGCTGCTGCACGTCATCGCCGAGACCGCGCAGCACGCCGGGCACGCCGACATCATCCGCGAGTCCCTGGACGGCGCCAGGACCATGGGGTGAGCGGGGCGCACGGGGTCCGTCCACCACTCGGCGGCGGGCCCCGTGCGCCCGGCGGCCACGCCCGCCGACGGGAGCGGCGCGGCGGAGCCGGCCGACGGGGGCCGGGGCCCCGGATGCCGGGGGCCGGTACCCCTCGGTACGGGCCCCGGGGGTGCCGAAGGCCCCGGAGCGCGGAGTGCGCGGTCCGGGGCCGGGGCGGGCGGTCAGTCGTGCGGCACGACCGCGACGGGCGCCAGGCAGTGGTGCAGGACGGCGTGGGTGACGGCCCCGATGTGGGTGCCGATCCGGCCGTGCCGGTTCCTGCGGCCCACCACGACGAGCCGGGCGTCGCGCGAGGCCGCCACGAGGTCCTGCGCCGGCCGGCCCTGGTGGCACTCGGGGACGACGGGGACGCCCGGGTACTTCTCCGCCCAGGGGGTCAGGGCCTCGTCGAGCGCCCGGCGCGAGTCCTGCGCCACCTCCTCCGTGAACAGCGGCAGGGTGCCCCCCATGTAGGGGCCGTACACCGCCGGAACGGCCCAGCTGTGCAGGACCCGCAGTGCGCAGCCGTACCGCTCGGCCGCGGCGAAGCCGAAGGCGAGCACCTCGTCGGCCGGCCGGGAGACGTCCAGGCCCACCACGACCTGCCCGGCCGGGCCGTCGGCCCCGGTCTCCGGGTGGTCGTGCGGGCGGACGAGGACGACGGGGCGCCGCGCGCGGGCGACGACGGCCAGCGAGACGGACCCGGCCAGGAAGCCGGCCAGGGTGCCCAGGCCCCGGGAGCCCAGTACCAGCGGTTCCGACTCGTCGCCGGCGGTGCCCAGCACCTCCACCGGGTCGCCGCAGACCCATTCCGTCTCGACGGCGAGGTCCGGGTGGCGGTTGCGCAGCCGCCTCACCGCCGTACCGAGCGTCCGCTCGCCCCAGCCGCGTGCTGTCGCCGGGTCGACGAAGCGGGTGCGCGGGTCGTCGTCGCCGTTCCAGACCTGGAGCAGCCGCAGCGGCACCGCGCGGAGCAGTGCCTCCTCGGCGGCCCAGTCCACGGCGGAGAGGCTCTCACGGGATCCGTCGAGGCCGACGGTGACGGTGTGGGACATGTCAGGACTCCTCGGAAGAACGGGGTGGGGTGCGTCTTCCACGGTGCCCGGCCGCAGCGGCGGGCGCAGGGGCCACAGGTCCCTGCCGGGGGGACGGGTGGGCCCCCGGAACTCGGGACCGCGCCGCGGCCGGACGGCCGGGGAACGGGGCCGACCGGCCCTCGGCGGGCGCCCTGGGAACCGCTCATGCTGGAGGCGAGGAGAGGGGCGGCCTGAGCGGCCGCCCCCGTCGAACCGTACGGAGGACCCCCATGACCCGCCCCATCACCGTAGGAGTGGACGGATCCGCGGAAAGCCTGGCCGCGACCGACTGGGCGGCGGGCGAGGCCGCGCTGCGCGGGATACCGCTGCGCATCGTGCACGCCTGGCTCTGGCAGCCGCTGGACGTGCCCCTGGTGCAGGAGAGGGAGACGCAGGTCCGGTCGGCCGAGGCCGTGGTGCAGGAGGCCCGGACGCGCGTCGCCGGCGCGTACCCGGACCTCGCCGTCACCTCGCAGGTGGTGCAGGACACGGCGGTCGCCGCCCTGCTGGCCGAGGCCGGGGACGCGGAGGTGCTGGTGCTCGGCTCGCGGGGGCACGGGGCCCTCGCCGGCTTCCTCCTCGGCTCGTACGGGCAGCAGGTGGTCGCCGCCGCGACCCGGCCGGTGGTGTCGGTGCGCGCCCGGGGCGGCCGGGCGGCGGGCGGGGAGGTCGTCGTGGGCCAGCAGGGCACCCCGGAGGAGAGCGGTCCGGTGCTCGGCTTCGCCTTCGAGGCGGCGGCCGCACGCGGCGCGGCCGTGCGCGCGGTGCGGGCCTGGGCCCTGCCGGCGATCTACGCCTACAGCCCCGGTTCGGCGTACCTCGCCAACGCGGTGGGAGGGCTGGAGCCGTTCGAGAGGAAGGCGCTGCAGGAGGCGCTCGCGCCGTGGCGCGAGCGGTTCCCCGACGTGCCGGTGGTCGAGCAGGTCGAGGCCGGCAGCGCGGGGCAGGTGCTGCTGTCGGCCCTGTCGGACGCGCGGCTGCTCGTGGTCGGCCGCAGGGCGCGGCGGGGTCCCGTGGGTCCCCGCATCGGGTCGGTCGCCCACGCCGCGCTGCACCACGCGGACTGCCCCGTCGCGGTCGTGCCGCACGACTGACGCGCGACGCGGACCGGGCGGGGTCGTACCCGGCGGGCTGGACCGGCCCGGTCCGTACGCGGTGGCACCGCGGGAGCCGGCGGGGCGGGGCCCGGCGGGGCGAGGGCGGAAGCGGCCCCGGGGACGGGGACCGCCCGGGGCCTACCGCCGGGTTCCGCCCTCCCCGCGGGGAACCCGGCGTCCCCGTGAGGGAGCCGGCGTCCCCGCACCGGTCGGGACCGCCTGCCGTTCGTGCGCGCCGTCCCGTTCAGCCCCGCGGGCCGCCCCGCTCGTCCCGGGCGGCCAGGGTCTGGGTGGCGATGACGGCGGCCTGCACCCGGCGCTCCACGCCCAGCTTGGCCAGCAGCCGGGAGATGTTGTTCTTCACCGTCTTCTCCGCCAGGTAGAGCCGCTTGCCGATCTCCCGGTTGGTCAGCCCCTCCCCCACCAGGGCGAGGATCTCCCGCTCCCGCTCCGTCAGACCGGGCAGGCCCTGGGGCTGTTCCTGCCGGGGGGCGCCGTCGCGGAGCCGTGCCATCACCCGCGCCGTGGCGCCGGGGTCCAGCATGGACTGGCCGGAGGCGACCGTGCGCACGGCGTTGACCAGGTCGGTGCCGGTGATCTGCTTGAGGACGTAACCGGACGCACCGGCCATGATCGCGTCGAGCAGGGCCTCCTCGTCGTCGAACGAGGTCAGCATCAGGCACGCCAGGTCGGGCATGCGGGAGCGCAACTCCCGGCAGACGCTCACGCCGTCCCCGTCCGGCAGGCGCACGTCCAGGACGGCGACCCGGGGGCGCAGCGCGGGGATCCGCACGAGCGCCTGCTCGGCCGTGCCTGCCTCGCCCACCACGATCAGGTCGGGCTCGGCGTCCAGCAGGTCGTGCACGCCGCGTCGCACCACCTCGTGGTCGTCGAGGAGGAAGACCCCGATCGGTTCCCTCTCGGTCCCGGTGGGGCCGCCGCTGCCGTCCGTCATCGCACACTCCGTGTTCGCCGTGTTCTCCGCCGCCGGCGGATCCGTCCGCATCGTGCCGTGCGGGCACTCCCCCGGGCCAGGGCCGGACGGCCCTCGTGGGCCGTCGCGCCGCGGGACGCCGGTGCCCGGCACCGCGGGCGCCGTGCGGCCAGTGTGGCCCGGAACCCGCGGGCGGGGAAACACCGTGCGGCGCCCGGCCCCGTGCCCGGCACGGCGGGCCCTCCGGGGAGGGACCTTCGGCCCCACCCGCGGGGCCCGCCGGACCTACCGCCCCCGGGTGCCCCGCGGTGGACTTCACCCGACGGCACGACCGGGGCCGACCGCCCCGGGAACCCCCGTACGGAGAAAGGCTCGTCGCGTGTTCACGGCCCGGCAGACGACCTCGCCGACGTTGCCCCACACAGTGATCGAGTCGCATCTCCCAATTTGCGGTCGAGTCGTCGCGGGGCTCCGGGCGGCCAAGCCTTTCCAGCCGTCTCACGGCGCCGCCATGACAGCCATGCCCAGAGCCCCCGGGTCCCGCTGGTCTTACGAGTGAGCAGTTCGAACCCACGACCAAGAAAGGTAGGGCCGCCGCCATGACGACGCCTCCGATCAGCCTGACCGCGACCGTCCCGGGCCCGGGCACGGTGACCGTCGCCCTGGCCGGGGAGCTCGACCTCCACGCCGCCGAGCGCGTCGAGCCGGCGCTGGCCCGCCTCACCGGCGACGTGGAGCACGAACTGCTGCTCGACCTCGCCGGTGTCACCTTCTGCGACAGCTCCGGCGTCGCCCTCCTGCTCCGCGCGCACCGGCGCTGCGCGGCGGCCGGGGCGCGCCTGAGGCTGTGCCGCGTCCAGCCGCTCCCCGCCCGCGTGATCCGCGCCCTGGGCGTGGACCGGGCCGTGCCCTGCTCGTTCGCCTGACCGCCGCGGGCCGGAATCCGGCCGTGGCCCGAAGGTCCGTTCGGCCCTACCTCGGCGGTGGGCGCCGGGAGACGCTGGTCCGGCACCGGGTGGCCCGGGACCCGGGCCGGAGTGGAGCGGAAGGTGGGCGTGATGGGGAACCGGACCGTGCACGGGACGGCGGACCACCGCCGTGGAGCGGTGGCGCCCCGCCGTACGGCGCGCCTCGGCCGCACGGAGGCACTGCGGCTGCTCGGCACCGTCTCGCTGGGGCGCATCGTCTTCACGCAGCGGGCCCTGCCCGCCGTCCGCCCGGTCAACCACCTGATGGACGGGGAGGACGTCGTCGTCCGGCTGCACGACGGTGCGACGCTCGCGTCCCTCGTGGCACCCGCGGACACGGCGGGTGTCGTCGTGGCCTACGAGGCGGACGCCATCGACCCCGAGACCCACATCGGCTGGAGCGTGGTGGTCACCGGTTACGCCCACCGGGTCACCGACGAGGGCGAACTGGCGCGCTTCACCGCCCGCCTGCGTCCCTGGGCGGAGCATCCTGCGGTGAACGCCGCGCTGCGCATCCGGCCGGACCTGGTGACGGGCCTGCGGCTCACCGGGTAGGGGCGGCGCGGCGACCGCGTCCCCGGGTCCGTGCCGCGCCGGGCGCCCCTCCCGCCGCGGTCACCCGGACGCGGTCCGGCCGCCCCGCGCCC
>JAAXOU010000245.1 GCA_012396115.1 Streptomyces somaliensis DSM 40738
CGCGCCGGGACGCGTGGGACCGGTGCCGCGCCGGTGCCGAACGGGCCGGGACCGGCCCGGCGCCGGGGCGCCGGTGTCCCGGTCCCCGGACCGCCCTGGCCGGGGGCGTGCGCCCCGTGGTTCCCTGGCCGGCATGGACAGCATCGCCGTCACCACCTGGTACCTGGAGCAGACCTCCCCGGACGACCTGCGGCCCGCCGCCGAGCCGGAGGGGGACGTGGAGATCGTCCGCGCCGGGGTGCCCTCGCCCGAGTTCAGCCGGTTCCTGTACTGCTCCGTGGGGGGCGACCTCTCCTGGGTGGACCGGCTCGGGATGACGCACGCGCAGTGGCGGGAGGTCCTGGAGCGGCCCGGCGCCGAGACGTGGGTGGCCTACGAGAGGGGGACGCCCGCCGGTTACGTCGAGCTGGACCCGCAGGACGGGGGTGTGGTGGAGATCATGTACTTCGGCCTGCTCCCCGCCTTCCGGGGGCGGCGCATCGGCGGCCACCTGCTGTCGTACGGCACGGCCCGCGCCTGGGACCTGGCGGACCGCTGGCCGGAGCGGGCGCCCACCGGGCGGGTCCGGGTGAACACCTGCTCCCTCGACGGGGAGCACGCGCTGGCCAACTACCGGCGGCGCGGCTTCCGCCTCCACGACACGAAGGTCACGCGGAAGCCGGCCGTCGAGACGCCGGGCCCCTGGCCGGGCGCCTTCGCCTGAGCCTCCCGGAACGCCGCGGGACGGGCCCGACCGGACAGCGTGACCCGCGCCACAGCCGTCTGCATACCGAGACATTAACGTCCGTCATGTGGACGAAGGTGGACTGCGTCCAAATCACCGTGACACGCTTCCGCCATGTCCCGAGCTGGAACCGCCCTGGTGAGCCGGCGGCACGTCGACCTCGGCCGCACGTCCAGCGCCAGGTGTCCGGCGAGCTGAGCCGACCGGCACCGCCGCGACCCCCGATCCTCCCGAAGCCCGCCACGCGATGACGCGCAGGAACCCCGACCTGCGCCTCGCCGTGCGGGTCGGAGCCGCCCTCCCGCAGCCTTGAAGGACGTACAGCCATGGCCGCCGCCACCCCGGAGAAGCCCGCACCCGCCGCCTCCCGCCGCAAGACGGGGCGCCACCGCGGCGAGGGCCAGTGGGCCAGGGGCCACTTCACGCCCCTCAACGGCAACGAGCAGTTCAAGAAGGACGACGACGGTCTCAATGTGCGGACACGCATTGAGACGGTCTACTCGAAGACCGGATTCGACTCCATCGACCCCGCCGACCTGCGCGGCCGCATGCGCTGGTGGGGCCTCTACACCCAGCGCAAGCCCGGGATCGACGGCGGCAGGACGGCCGTCCTGGAGCCGGAGGAGCTGGAGGACGAGTACTTCATGCTGCGCGTCCGCATCGACGGCGGCCGCCTGACGACCCGTCAGCTCAGGGTGGTCGGCGAGGTGTCCCGGGAGTTCGCCCGGGGCACCGCCGACATCACCGACCGGCAGAACATCCAGTACCACTGGATCCGCATCGAGGACGTCCCCGAGATCTGGCGCCGCCTGGAGGAGGTGGGCCTGTCCACGACCGAGGCGTGCGGGGACACCCCGCGCGTCGTCATCGGCTCCCCCGTCGCGGGGATCGCCGAGGACGAGATCGTCGACGGCACGCCCGCCGTCGAGGAGATCCACCGCCGCGTCGTCGGCAACGAGGAGTTCTCCAACCTGCCCCGCAAGTTCAAGGGCGCGGTCTCCGGATCGCCGCTGCTGGACGTGGCGCACGAGATCAACGACGTGGCGTTCGTGGGCGTGGAGCACCCCGAGCACGGGCCCGGCTTCGACCTGTGGGTCGGCGGCGGGCTGTCCACCAACCCGAAGATCGGCGTCCGGCTCGGCGCCTGGGTCCCCCTCGACGAGGTCCCCGACGTCTTCACCGGCGTCATCTCCGTCTTCCGCGACCACGGCTACCGCCGCCTGCGCAACCGCGCCCGGCTGAAGTTCCTCGTCGCCGACTGGGGCGCCGAGAGGTTCCGCCGGGTGCTGGAGGACGAGTACCTCGGGCGCGGGCTCGTCGACGGCCCCGCCCCCGCGCAGCCCGTGCGGCGGTGGCGCGACCACGTCGGCGTCCACCGCCAGAAGGACGGCCGCTTCTACGTGGGCTTCGCCCCGCGCGTCGGCCGCGTCGACGGCGCCACCCTCGTCAGGATCGCCGAGGTGGCGGAGGAGCACGGCTCAGGCCGCGTCCGCACCACCGTCGAGCAGAAGATGCTCGTCCTCGACGTCGAGGAGGCGCGGGTGCCCTCCCTGGTCGCCGCGCTGGAGGCGCTCGACCTGCGGGTGGAGCCGTCGCCGTTCCGGCGCGGCACCATGGCCTGCACCGGCATCGAGTTCTGCAAGCTGGCCATCGTCGAGACCAAGGCGCGCGGCTCGTCCCTCATCGACGAGCTGGAGCGCCGGCTGCCCGACTTCGACGAGCCGATCACCATCAACCTCAACGGCTGCCCCAACGCCTGCGCCCGCATCCAGGTGGCGGACATCGGTCTCAAGGGCCAGCTGGTCCTGGACGGCGAAGGCCGCCAGGTCGAGGGGTACCAGGTCCACCTCGGCGGCGCCCTCGGCCTGGAGGCCGGCTTCGGCCGCAAGGTGCGCGGCCTGAAGGTCGCCTCCGCCGAACTGCCCGACTACATCGAGCGCGTCCTCACCCGCTACCGGGCGGAGCGCGAGGACGGCGAACGCTTCGCCGCCTGGGCCGCCCGCGCGAGCGAGGAGGCCCTGTCGTGAGCGAGCGTGCCGTCCCGTTCCACTGCCCGTACTGCGGTGACGAGGACCTGCGCCCCGCCGGGGAGGGGCACGGGACGTGGGAGTGCGGGGCCTGCAACCGGGCCTTCCGGCTGAAGTTCCTGGGTCTGCTGGCCCGGGGCCTCGGCCGCCGCGACGACGGAGGGGGGACGGCGTGAACGCCCCGGAGACCGACGAGGAGCTCAGGGTCCTCGCCGAGCGCGCCGGCCGCGAGCTGGAGGACGCCCCGGCGCCCGAGGTGCTGGGGTGGGCCGCCGGCACCTTCGGCGAGCGCTTCTGCGTCACCTCCTCCATGGAGGACGCCGTCGTCGCCCACCTCGCCTCGCGCGTCCTCCCCGGCGTGGACGTGGTGTTCATCGACACCGGCTACCACTTCCCCGAGACCATCGGGACGCGCGACGCGGTCGCGGCCGTGATGGACGTCAACGTCGTCACGCTGACGCCGCGCCGGACCGTCGCCGAGCAGGACGCCGAGCACGGGCCGCGGCTGCACGAGCGCGACCCGGACCTGTGCTGCGCGCTGCGCAAGGTCGAGCCGCTGGAGGAGGGCCTGGCCCGGTACGCCGCGTGGGCGACCGGGCTGCGCCGCGACGAGTCCCCGACCCGGGCGGGCACGCCGGTCGTCGGATGGGACGCGCGGCGGCGGAAGGTGAAGGTGTCCCCGATCGCCCGGTGGACGCGGGACGACGTGGAGGCGTACGCCGCCGAGCACGGCGTCCTCACCAACCCGCTGCTGACGGACGGATACGCCTCCGTCGGCTGCGCCCCCTGCACGCGCCGCACGCCGGCGGGCGGGGACGCGCGCGCCGGCCGCTGGGCGGGCCGCGCCAAGACGGAATGCGGACTGCACACATGACGAACGACCACTCTTCCCAGGAGACGCACGTGACTGGGGCCACCGTCTGGCTCACCGGTCTGCCGAGCGCCGGCAAGACCACCCTCGCGCACGAGCTCGCCGGCCGGCTGCGCGCCGGGGGCCACCGGGTGGAGGTGCTCGACGGCGACGAGATCCGCGAGTTCCTCTCGGCGGGCCTCGGCTTCGGCCGCGCGGACCGGCACACCAACGTGCAGCGCATCGGCTTCGTCGCCGAACTGCTCGCCTCGAACGGCGTGAAGGTCCTCGTGCCGGTCATCGCCCCGTACGCCGACAGCCGCGCGGCCGTCCGCGAGCGCCACCGGCGGGAGGGCACCGCGTACCTGGAGGTGCACGTGGCGGCGCCGGTCGAGGTGTGCTCCGCGCGGGACGTGAAGGGGCTGTACGCCAAGCGGGCGGCCGGCGAGATCAGCGGCCTGACCGGCGTCGACGACCCCTACGAGGAGCCGGAGGACCCCGATCTGCGGATCGAGTCCCACCGGCAGACGGTGGAGGAGTCCGCGCGGGCGCTGCACGCGCTGCTGACCGAGAGGGGCCTGGCATGACCGCGACCACCGGGACGGCGGCGGGGCGGCGGAGCGGCCCGTCGGCACTGTCCCACCTCGACGCGCTGGAGTCCGAGGCCGTCCACGTCCTGCGCGAGGTGGCGGGCGAGTTCGAGCGGCCGGTGGTGCTGTTCTCCGGCGGCAAGGACTCCGTCGTCATGCTGCACCTGGCGCTGAAGGCGTTCGCGCCGGCGCCGGTGCCCTTCCCGCTGCTGCACGTGGACACCGGGCACAACTTCCCCGAGGTCCTCGAGTACCGCGACCGGACCGTCGCCCGGCACGGCCTGCGGCTGCACGTGGCGTCCGTGCAGGAGTACATCGACGACGGCACCCTGAAGGAGCGCCCGGACGGCACCCGCAACCCGCTGCAGACCGTGCCGCTGACGGAGGCGATCCGGCGGCACCGCTTCGACGCGGTGTTCGGCGGGGGGCGGCGCGACGAGGAGAAGGCCCGCGCCAAGGAGCGGGTGTTCTCGCTGCGCGACGAGTTCTCGCAGTGGGACCCGCGGCGCCAGCGGCCCGAGCTGTGGCAGCTGTACAACGGCCGGCACGCCCCGGGCGAGCACGTGCGGGTCTTCCCGCTGTCCAACTGGACCGAGCTGGACGTGTGGCAGTACGTCGCCCGCGAGGGCGTCGAGCTGCCGGGGATCTACTTCGCCCACGAGCGGGAGGTCTTCGCCCGGGACGGCATGTGGCTGACGGCCGGCGAGTGGGGCGGCCCGCGGCAGGGCGAGACCGTCGAGAGGCGGCTCGTCCGCTACCGCACGGTCGGCGACATGTCCTGCACGGGGGCCGTCGACTCCGACGCCGCCACGCTCGACGCCGTGATCGCCGAGATCGCCGCGTCCCGGCTGACCGAGCGGGGCGCCACCCGCGCCGACGACAGGCTGTCGGAGGCCGCCATGGAGGACCGCAAGCGCGAGGGGTACTTCTAGGATGTCCGCCGCCACCACCGCCGAGCAGCACTCGGCCACCACCCTGCTGCGCCTCGCGACCGCCGGGTCCGTCGACGACGGCAAGTCCACCCTCGTGGGGCGGCTGCTGTACGACTCCAGGTCGGTCCTCGCCGACCAGCTGGAGGCCGTCGAGCGCGCCTCCCGTTCCCGCGGCCGGGGGGCGCCCGACCTCGCGCTGCTGACGGACGGTCTGCGGGCCGAGCGCGAGCAGGGCATCACCATCGACGTGGCGTACCGCTACTTCGCCACCCCCCGGCGCCGGTTCGTCCTCGCCGACACCCCCGGGCACGTGCAGTACACGCGCAACATGGTCACCGGCGCGTCCACCGCCGAGCTGGCCGTGGTCCTCGTCGACGCGCGCAACGGCGTGGTCGAGCAGACCCGCCGGCACGCCGCGATCGCCGCGCTGCTGCGCGTCCCGCACGTCGTGCTGGCCGTCAACAAGATGGACCTCGCCGGGTACGCGGAGGCCGTCTTCGCGCGGATCGCCGGGGAGTTCACGGCCTACGCGAAGGAGCTGGGCGTCCCCGAGGTCACCGCGATCCCGATCTCGGCGCTCGCCGGGGACAACGTGGTGGAGCCGTCCGCGACGATGGACTGGTACGGCGGCCCGACGGTGCTGGAGCACCTGGAGACCGTGCCCGCCGGCCGCGACCTGACCGGCCTCCCGGCCCGGCTGCCCGTCCAGTACGTGATCCGCCCGCAGACCGCCGAGCACCCGGACTACCGGGGCTACGCGGGGCAGATCGCCGCCGGCACGCTCCGCGTCGGCCAGGAGGTGACCGTGCTGCCCTCGGGCCGCACCTCCCGGATCTCCGGGATCGACCTGCTGGGCACGCCGGTCGACGCCGCGTGGACGCCGCAGTCCGTCACCGTCCTGCTGGAGGACGACGTCGACGTCTCGCGCGGCGACCTGATCGTGCCGTCCGGGGAGGCCCCGGCGGTGGTCCGGGAGGTCGGGGCGACCGTCTGCCACCTGGCGGACCGGCCGCTGACCGCGGGCCGGCGGGTCCTGCTGAAGCACACCACCCGCACGGTCAAGGCGATCGTCGAGGAGATCCCGTCCCGGCTGGCCCTGGACGACCTCTCCCGGCACCCGGAGCCCGGGGCGCTGGTGGCCAACGACATCGGCACCGTCAGGATCCGCACGGCCGAGCCGCTGGCGCCGGACGCGTACGCCGACTCGCGCCGCACCGGCTCGTTCCTGCTGATCGACCCGGCGGACGGCACCACGCTGGCCGCGGGCATGGTGGGCGAGTCGTTCGCCGGGGCGGGCACCGCGCTCCCCGCCCCCGACGACGACGGGTGGGACTTCTGATGGCCCGCGACGCCCGCACGGTCCGCGACGCCTTCGCGACCTTCGCGAAGGAGGGCGGCCGTGTCGGCGGCGGGCGCGTCGGCGCGGGCAGCGGGGGTGTCGCGCGATGTGCCCGGTGACCCGCCGTCCGCCCGCCCGCCCCGCCGGCAGCCGCCACCACCACGGCCGCCACCGCGGCC
>JAAXOU010000246.1 GCA_012396115.1 Streptomyces somaliensis DSM 40738
CGTACGGGGGCGTGCCTCCCGGCACCGGCCGGCCTCGGGGCTCTTCGGGGCCCGCGCGGCGGCGGCTCCGCCTCGGTCCCCCCGGCCGCACGGCGACGGGGCGGAGGCGCACCCGTCAGGTGCGCCTCCGCCCCGTCGGCGGTCGGGAAGCGGCCCGGTCGGGCCGGGGAGGGGTCGTCAGGTCGTCGTCCGTCTGCGCCGCGCCCCCGGGCGCCGCTCGGAGGGGCGGGTGACCGGGCCGCCCGCCTCCAGCGCCGCCGCGCGGCGCTTCGCGCCGAACTCCGCCAGGGCCTCCGCCAGCTTCGTCACCGACGGCTCCGGCGACAGCACGTCCACCCGCAGGCCGTGCTCCTCCGCCGTCTTCGCGGTCGCCGGGCCGATGCAGGCGATCACCGTCACGTTGTGCGGCTTGCCCGCGATGCCGACGAGGTTCCGCACCGTCGACGAGGACGTGAACATCACCGCGTCGAAACCGCCGCCCTTGATCGCCTCGCGGGTCTCCGCCGGCGGCGGCGACGCGCGCACGGTCCGGTACGCCGTGACGTCGTCGACCTCCCAGCCCAGCTCGATCAGCCCGGCCACCAGCGTCTCCGTCGCGATGTCGGCGCGCGGCAGGAACACCCGGTCGATCGGGTCGAAGACCGGGTCGTACGGCGGCCAGTCCTCCAGCAGCCCCGCCGCGGACTGCTCCCCGCTGGGCACCAGGTCCGGCTTGACGCCGAAGTCGACCAGGGCCTTCGCGGTCTGCTCGCCCACCGCCGCGACCTTGATCCCGGCGAAGGCGCGGGCGTCGAGCCCGTACTCCTCGAACTTCTCGCGGACGGCCTTCACGGCGTTCACCGAGGTGAAGGCGATCCACTCGTAGCGGCCCGTGACCAGGCCCTTGACCGCGCGCTCCATCTGCTGCGGGGTGCGCGGCGGCTCGACGGCGATGGTCGGGACCTCGCTGGGCACGGCGCCGTAGGACCTGAGCTGGTCGGAGAGGGAGGCCGCCTGCTCCTTGGTGCGCGGGACGAGGACCTTCCAGCCGAACAGCGGCTTGGACTCGAACCACGCGAGCTGGTCGCGCTGGGCGGCGGCGCTGTGCTCACCGACCACGGCTATGACCGGCTGGTGGCCCTGCGGGGAGGGCAGCACCTTCGCCTGCTTCAGGGTCTGCGCGATCGAGCCGAGCGTCGCCGTCCACGTCCGCTGCCGGGTGGTCGTGCCGGCGACGGTGACCGTCAGCGGGGTGTCCGGCTTGCGGCCCGCCGCGACCAGCTCGCCGGCGGCGGAGGCGACGGAGTCCAGCGTCGTGGAGACCACCACCGTGCCGTCGGACGCGCCGACCTCGGCCCAGCAGCGGTCACTCGCGGTGCGGGCGTCCACGAACCGGACATCCGTGCCCCGGGAGTCGCGCAGCGGGACACCGGCGTACGCGGGCACGCCGACCGCGGTGGCGATGCCGGGCACCACCTCGAAGGGGATGCCGGCGGCGGCGCAGGCGAGCATCTCGGCGCCCGCGTCGCCGTCGAGGCCCGGGTCGCCGCTGAGCGCACGCACCACCCGCTTGCCGCCCCGCGCGGCCTCCATGACAAGATTGGCGGCGTCCCTCAACACCGGGACCCCGGCGGTCATTGACGCCTCGTCGACAACCGCCAGCTCGGGCGTGCTCACACCCGCCCGCGCGTGGCCGCGTACGACGTCGAGCACATCGGGTTCGGCGATCAGTACGTCCGCGCCCGCCAGCGCCTCGACGGCGCGCAGAGTGAGCAGCCCCGGATCCCCGGGTCCGGCGCCGAGGAAGGTGACGTGCCCGCACGCGGAGAACGCCGAGGAGGTCTTGGATGCGGTGATGGGGCTCAAAGTGCTCGCTCCCCCATAAGACCGGCCGCGCCCTTGGCGAGCATCTCGTCCGCGAGTTCGCGGCCGAGGGCCACCGCGTCGTGGTGCGACGTGGGTACGGGACCGGTGGTGGACAACTGCACCAGCGTCGAGCCGTCGGTGGTGCCGACGACGCCGCGCAGGCGCATCTCATGAACATCCTGGTCGCCGGCCGGCAGGTCGGCGAGCGCGCCCACGGGGGCGGAGCAGCCGGCCTCCAGGGCGGCGAGCAGGGACCGCTCCGCGGTCACGGCCGCGCGGGTGTGCGCGTCGTCGAGCGGGGCGAGCGCGGCGACGAGGTCGTCGTCGCCGGACGCGCATTCGATCGCCAGGGCGCCCTGGCCCGGGGCGGGCAGGACGGTGTCGACCGGCAGGAACTCGGTGACCTCGCCGATCCGGCCGAGGCGGCTGAGGCCCGCCGCGGCCAGGACGACCGCGTCGAGCTCGCCGGCGTGGACGTAGCCGACGCGGGTGTCGACGTTCCCCCGGATCGGGACGGTCTCGATGCGCAGGCCGTGGTCGCGGGCGTACGCGTTGAGCTGCGCCATGCGCCGCGGCGAGCCGGTGCCGACGCGGGCCGTGCCGCCGCGGGCGGACGCGGCCAGCTCGGCCAGCGTGAGCCCGTCGCGGGCGACGAGCACGTCGCGCGGGTCCTCGCGGACCGGGACCGCGGCGAGCACGAGGCCCTCGTGCCGCCCGGTCGGCAGGTCCTTGAGGGAGTGGACGGCGAAGTCCACCTCGCCGGCGAGCAGCGCGTCGCGCAGCGCGGCGACGAAGACGCCCGTGCCGCCGATCTGCGCCAGGTGCTCGCGGGAGGTGTCCCCGTACGTGGTGATCTCGACGAGCTCCACGGGGCGGCCGGTCAGCCTGCGGACGGCGTCCGCGACGTGCCCGGACTGGGCCATGGCGAGCTTGCTGCGCCTGGTTCCCAGCCTCAGTGCCCTCTGGGTGCTCTGGGCCCTCTCGGTCATACTCGCCCTCGGTTCACGTCGGCGTCGGTCAGGTCGGCCCGCGAGACGGCGGCGACCGTCTCCGGGTCGAGGTCGAAGAGCGTGCGCAGCGCCTCGGCGTACCCGGCGCCGCCGGGCTCGCCGGCGAGTTCCTTCACGCGCACGGTCGGCGCGTGCAGCAGCTTGTCGACGACGCGCCGCACGGTCTGGGTGATCTCGGCGCGCTGCCTGCCGTCGAGGCCGGGCAGGCGCCCCTCCAGACGGGCCACCTCGGTCGCCACCACGTCGGCGGCCATCGCGCGCAGGGCGACGACGGTCGGGGTGATGTGCGCGGCGCGCTGGGCGGCGCCGAAGGCGGCGACCTCGTCGGAGACGATGCCGCGGACCCGGCCGACGTCGGCGGCCATGGGCGCGTCGGCGGACGCCTCGGCGAGGGTCTCGATGTCGACGAGGCGGACGTTCGCCAGGTGGTGCGCGGCGGCGTCGACGTCGCGGGGCATGGCCAGGTCGAGCAGGGCCAGCGGGGCGGTGCGGCCCGCCGCGGCGGTCTCGACGGCCGCGGCGGTGAGGACGAGGCCGGTCGCCCCCGTGCAGGAGACGACCACGTCGGCGCGGGCCATCTCGCGGTCGACGTCGGCCATGCGGACGGCGCGGGCGGCGACGCCCGTGCCGCCGGGCTCGGAGAGCGCCCGGGCGAGGCGCTCGGCGCGCTCGACGGTGCGGTTGGCGACGACCACCTCGGCGGCGCCGACCCGGGCGAGGGTCGCCGCGGCCAGCGACGACATGGAGCCGGCGCCGATGACCAGGGCGCGCTTGCCCTCCGCCCAGGCCGGTACGGGCGTCCCGGCGGCGAGCTGCTCCAGGCCGAAGGTCACCAGGGACTGCCCGGCCCGGTCGATGCCGGTCTCGCTGTGGGCGCGCTTGCCGACCCGCAGGGCCTGCTGGAACAGGTCGTTCAGCAGCCGGCCCGCGGTGTGCAGCTCCTGGGCGCGCGCGAGGGCGTCCTTGATCTGGCCGAGGATCTGGCCCTCGCCGACGACCATCGAGTCCAGGCCGCAGGCGACGGAGAACAGGTGGTGGACGGCCCGGTCCTCGTAGTGCACGTACAGGAAGGGCGTGAGTTCCTCCAGGCCGAGGCCGCTGTGCTCGGCCAGGAGGGTGGACAGCTCGGCGACGCCGGCGTGGAACTTGTCCACGTCCGCGTAGAGCTCGATGCGGTTGCAGGTGGCCAGGACGGCGGCCTCGGCGGCCGGCTCGGCGGCCAGGGCGTCCTGGAGCAGCTTGTTCTGCGTGCCGGAGTCGAGGGAGGCCCGCTCCAGCACGCTGACGGGGGCGCTGCGGTGGCTGAGGCCGACGACGAGGAGGCTCATGCCGGCATCACGGCGGGGACGTCCCCGTCCGTTCCCTCGTGGCCCGCGGACGCGGGGGCGGACTGCGGGGCCTGCGGGGCGACGGCGCGCACGGCGGCGGACGGCAGGCCGGTCCCGTCGACGACGCCGGCGGGGCCGTCCTCACCGGCCTTGCGCTGCTCGTGGAAGGCGAGGATCTGGAGTTCGATCGACAGGTCGACCTTGCGCACGTCGACGCCGTCCGGGACGGACAGGACGGTCGGCGCGAAGTTCAGGATGGACGTGACCCCGGCGGCCACGAGCCGGTCGCAGACCTGCTGGGCGGCGCCGGCGGGCGTGGCGATGACGCCGATCGAGACGCCGTTCTCCTCGACGATCCGCTCGAGGTCGTCGATGTGCCGGACGGGGATGCCGGCGACGGGCCTGCCCACGATCGACGGGTCGGCGTCGATCAGCGCGGCCACCCGGAAGCCGCGGGAGGCGAAGCCGCCGTAGTTGGCGAGGGCCGCGCCGAGGTTGCCGATGCCGACCATGACGATCGGCCAGTCCTGGGTCAGGCCCAGCTCGCGGGAGATCTGGTACACGAGGTACTCGACGTCGTAGCCCACCCCGCGCGTACCGTAGGAGCCGAGGTAGCTGAAGTCCTTGCGCAGCTTGGCGGAGTTGACCCCGGCCGCCGCGGCGAGCTCCTCGGAGGAGACCGTGGGCACGGAGCGCTCCGACAGCGCGGTGAGCGCCCGCAGGTACAGCGGGAGGCGGGCGACGGTGGCCTCGGGGATGCCTCGGCTGCGGGTCGCCGGTCGGTGGGTTCGGCCAGTTGCCACGGTGCTCCTGCGGGATGAGCGGGGCTGCGGGCGGCCCCTCCCGAGACCGCCCCGTCGAAAGCAGGCTATGTCTTTGTGAACACGTGCACAAAGATGATGTCCGCTTTGTCCATGCAAAGTGATCGGGGTCACGCGCCCCCTTCGCGCCATCGCGGAACCGACGGGAGACTCGGCGCGTTCGATATCCGGATAGGGCAAAGCCGTGCACACTCCCTACGATGACGCCCCCGAAACCGAACAAAAAACACCCGATGGTAACCGCCTCCGGCCCCCGCCGCCGCCCGGCGCCGGAAGGCCCCCGCCCCGGGCCCCCGTCGGCCCCGGGTCAGCCCCGCAGCGCCGCCCGCAGCCGCCCCGGGTCCACCCGCCAGAAGGTGTGCTGCTCGCCGTCGACCAGCACGACGGGGATCTGCTCCCAGTAGGCCCGGTGCAGCTCCTCGTCGCGGGTGACGTCCTTCTCCTCCCACGCGGCGCCCGTCTCCGCGCAGACGCGTTCCACCACCTCGCGCGCGTCGTCGCACAGGTGGCAGCCGGGCTTCCCGATGAGCGTCACGGTCCGCGGACCGGCCGCCCCCTTCCTCGCACGTCCGAACATGCGCCCATTGTCCGCCCACCGCGAGCCGCTTCACACCTTCGCCGCCGGGGGTTCACACGTCGGCATCCCACGAGTCGGGCGATGGCGAACAGTCTGGCTATGCTCACGCCATGGCCGCACTCGCTTGGCTCTCCCCCCGCAGGCGCCCCGCCACCGCCCGCAGCGTGCTGGCCGGCGAGGCCGCCGCGGAGGCCGCGCGCAAGACCTCCCGGCAGCTGGAGCTCCTGGACCGGGCCCTGGCGGAGCCGGGGACCGAGTTCCCGGTGCGCGGCGACGTCCGCGCGGCCGCCTTCTTCGACCTGGACAACACCGTCATGCAGGGCGCCGCCCTCTTCCACTTCGGCCGCGGCCTCTACAAGCGGAAGTTCTTCCAGCGCCGCGAGCTGGCCCGGTTCGCCTGGCAGCAGGCGTGGTTCCGGCTGGCCGGCGTCGAGGACCCGGACCACATGCGCAACGCCCGCGAGAGCGCCCTGTCGATCGTGAAGGGCCACCGCGTCTCCGAGCTGGCGGACATCGGCGAGGAGATCTACGACGAGTACATGGCCGGCCGGATCTGGCCCGGCACCCGCGCGCTCGCCCAGGCCCACCTGGACGCCGGGCAGAAGGTGTGGCTCGTCACGGCGGCGCCCGTGGAGACGGCGACGATCATCGCCAGGCGGCTCGGGCTGACCGGCGCGCTGGGCACGGTCGCCGAGTCGATCGACGGCGTGTACACGGGCCGCCTGGTCGGCGAGCCGCTGCACGGCCCGGCCAAGGCGGAGGCCGTACGGGCCCTGGCCGCCGCCGAGGGGCTGGACCTGGAGCGCTGCGCGGCGTACAGCGACTCGCACAACGACATCCCGATGCTGTCGCTGGTCGGCCACCCGTACGCGATCAACCCCGACACGAAGCTGCGCCGGTACGCCAAGGACCGCGAGTGGCGGCTGCGCGACTACCGGACGGGCCGCAAGGCCGCGAGGGTCGGGATCCCCGCCGCGGCGGGCGTGGGGGCGCTGGCGGGCGGCACGGCCGCCGCGGTGGCCCTGCACCGGCGCCGCCGCTGAGCCGCCGGCCCC
>JAAXOU010000247.1 GCA_012396115.1 Streptomyces somaliensis DSM 40738
CACGGCCGGGGTCGCGGAAGCGGGGCGGGGCGGCGCGTGGCTGATGGGACGGCGCGGCCGGCGGGCGGGCACGGGCGCGCACCGGGGGAGCCGCGGCCGGACCGGGACCTCCCCGCGGGGCTGCCGCCGGGCGAGTTGCGACGGGTGGCGCGGACCGTGCTGCTCGACCCCGACGACAGGGTCCTGCTCCTGCACGGCCACGAGCCGGACGACCCGACGCGGGCCTGGTGGTTCACCCCGGGCGGCGGCGTCGAGGGCGACGAGACCCGCGAGGAGGCCGCGCTGCGCGAGCTGGCCGAGGAGACCGGCATCACCGACGTCGAACTCGGGCCGGTGCTGTGGCGGCGGATCTGCTCCTTCCCGTTCGCCGGGCGCCGCTGGAACCAGGACGAGTGGTACTACCTGGCCCGGACCCGGCACACCACCGCCGTGCTGGGGGACCGCCTCACCGAGCTGGAGACCCGCAGCGTCACGGGACTGAGGTGGTGGACCTCCGCCGAACTGTCGACGGCCCGTGAGACGGTGTACCCGACACGACTCGCCGGGCTGCTGCGCACGCTGCTCGACGAGGGCCCGCCGCCCGCACCGGTCGTCCTGCCCCCGGAAATCGTCCAGGGGTGCGGATGACTGGCGCACAATGGGGGCACGCACGGCTGAAGGGGAACATGCCATGAGCGCCGAGGACCTCGAGAAGTACGAAACCGAGATGGAGCTGAAGCTCTACCGGGAGTACCGAGACGTCGTCGGGCTGTTCAAATACGTCATCGAGACCGAGCGGCGCTTCTACCTGACGAACGACTACGAGATGCAGGTGCACTCGGTGCACGGCGAGGTCTTCTTCGAGGTGTCGATGGCGGACGCGTGGGTCTGGGACATGTACCGGCCGGCCCGCTTCGTCAAGCAGGTGCGGGTGCTCACCTTCAAGGACGTGAACATCGAGGAGCTGAACAAGACGGACCTGGAGCTCCCGGGCAGCTGACCCACCCGTGCGGGTGACCGGGTTGTCCACAACGGGCCCGGTCGTCCACAAGATCCACGCCTGGGCGTCCGAGGCGTCACAGTCGGTACCGGAGGTGGTGCCGGGATGAACGCCACGGGGGCACTCGGGCAGTACGGGGAGAGGCTGGCGGTACGCCGGCTCGGCGAGGCGGGCATGGCCGTCCTCGCCAGGAACTGGCGCTGCGGGCGCGGCGGCGAGATCGACATCGTCGCCCGCGACGGCGACGCGGTCGTGGTCTGCGAGGTGAAGACCCGCCGGGCGAGCGACTTCCAGCACCCGCTGGCGGCGATCACGCACGCCAAGGCGGACCGGCTGAGGAAGCTCGCCGAGTGCTGGCTCGACCGGCACGGCGGGCCGCCTCCGGGCGGGGTCCGCATCGACCTGGTCGGTGTGGTGCTGCCCCGGCGCGGCGCGCCCGTCGTGCACCACGTGCGGGGGGTGGCCTGATGGGGTTCGCCCGGACGTGCTCGGTGGCGCTGGTCGGCGTCGAGGGAGTGGTGGTGGAGGTCCAGGCGGACCTGGAGCCGGGGGTCGCGGCGTTCACGCTGGTGGGCCTGCCCGACAAGAGCCTGTCGGAGAGCCGCGACCGGGTGCGGGCCGCGATGGTCAACTCCGGCGCGCAGTGGCCGCAGAAGAAGCTGACGGTGGGCCTCAGCCCCGCGTCGGTGCCCAAGGCCGGCTCCGGGTTCGACCTCGCCGTCGCCTGCGCGGTCATGGCGGCGGCCGAGCTGATCGATCCGCGCACCATCGCGGACCTCGTCCTCATCGGGGAGCTGGGCCTCGACGGCCGGGTCCGACCGGTGCGGGGCGTGCTGCCGGCGGTCCTGGCGGCGGCCGAGGCCGGGTACCAGCACGTCGTCGTCCCCGAGCAGACCGCGGGGGAGGCGTCGCTCGTCCCGGGGGTGTCCGTGCTGGGCGTGCGGAGCCTGCGCCAGCTGGTCGCGGTCCTCACCGACGCGCCGGTGCCCGAGGAGGAGCCGGACGAGGAGTACCGGCCCGCCCCGATGCTGGCCGGCCTGGTGGTCCCCGGCGCCGGGGCCGGCACGGGGCTGGCCGCCGACCCCGGTACCGGACCCGACCTGGTGGACGTCGCCGGACAGCGCGCCGCACGGCTCGCCCTGGAGGTCGCCGCCGCCGGCGGCCACCACCTGCTGCTGTCCGGCCCGCCCGGCGCGGGCAAGACGATGCTGGCCGAGCGGATGCCCGGCCTGCTGCCGCCGCTGACCCGCGGCGAATCGCTGGAGGTGACGGCGGTCCACTCCGTCGCCGGCATCCTCCCACCGGGGAGACCGCTGGTGAGCCGGGCGCCGTACTGCGCACCGCACCACTCGGCGACGATGCAGTCCCTGATCGGCGGCGGCAACGGGCTGCCGCGCCCGGGAGCCGTCTCGCTCGCGCACCGGGGCGTGCTCTTCCTGGACGAGGCCCCCGAGTTCCCGGGGAAGGCGCTGGACGCCCTGCGCCAGCCCCTGGAGTCCGGGCAGGTGATCGTGGCGCGGGCGGCGGGGGTGGTGCGGCTCCCGGCGCGGTTCCTCATGGTCCTCGCCGCGAACCCGTGCCCGTGCGGCCGGTACAGCGCGCACGGGCACGCCTGCGAGTGCCCCCCGTCGGTGATCCGCCGCTACCAGTCGCGCCTGTCGGGACCGCTCCTGGACCGTGTCGACCTGCGGATCGAAGTGCAACCGGTCAACCGCGCCGACCTGATCGCCGCCAAGGGCGAGTCCACCGCCGTGGTCGCCGCCCGCGTCCGGGCGGCCAGGGAGCGCGCCACCGCCCGCCTGGACGGCACGCCGTGGACCCGCAACGCCGAGGTGCCCGGCCACGAACTGCGCACCCGCTGGCATCCGGCCCCCGGCGCGCTGGCCGCCGCCGAACAGGACATCGAGCGCGGCCTGCTCACCGCCCGCGGCCTCGACCGGGTCCTGCGCACCGCCTGGACCCTCGCCGACCTGGCCGGCCGCGGCCGGCCCGACGCCGGTGACGTCAACCTCGCCCTGGAGCTGCGCACCGGTGTCCCGCGGGGCGTACCGGCGGGCACGGGGGGACCGCGATGACGGGCACCGGGGGCGGGCGGGCGGACCGGCTCCGGCGCACCGGGCCGGCGGACGGGCCGGCGGGGCGTGCGGCGGAGGCCGGCACCGGGGGCGCGTACGCGGCGACGGGTACCGCGGACGCCGGGGCGGCGGACGAGGAGCGGGTGGCCCGGGCGGGGTTGTGCCGGGTGCTCGAACCGGGGGACGAACACGGCGGGCGGTGGCTGCGCGAACTGGGCCCGGTGGAGCTGCTGCGACGGCTCACCGCGGAGCCGTACCGCAGCGGCTCGCTCACCGGGGCGGGCGAGCGGCGCCTCCGGGGATACCTGGCGCGGGCGGCCCGGGTGCGGCCCGAGCAGGACCTGGAGCTGGTCGGCGGGCTCGGTGGGCGGTTCGTCGTCCCCGGTGACGCCGAGTGGCCCAGCCAGCTCGACGACCTCGGGGACGCGAGGCCCCTGGGGCTCTGGGTGCGGGGCCCCTCCGACCTGCGCAGGTGGGCGCTGCGCTCCGTCGCCGTGGTCGGTGCCCGCGCGTGCACGTCCTACGGGGCGCACATGGCGGCCGTGCTCGGCGCCGGGCTGGCCGAGCGCGGCTGGGTCGTCGTCTCCGGCGCGGCGTTCGGCGTCGACGGCGCCACCCACCGCGGCGCCCTCGGCGCGGGGGGCGCCACCGTCGCCGTACTGGCCTGCGGGGTCGATGTCGCCTACCCGCGCGGGCACGCCGCGCTGATCGGGCGCATCGCCCAGCAGGGCCTGGTGGTGGGGGAGCTGCCGCCCGGGGACCACCCCACACCGCCCCGGTTCCTGCTGCGCAACCGCGTCATCGCGGCTCTCACCCGGGGCACCGTCGTCGTCGAGGCGGCCCACCGCAGCGGAGCGCTCGCCACCGCGCGCGACGCCCAGCGGCTCGGCCGCCACACGATGGGCGTCCCCGGCGCCGCGACCAGCGCGCTCTCCGCCGGCGTCCACGAACTCCTGCGCGGAGGCGCCACCCTGGTGACCGACGCCGACGACGTCGTCGAACTCGTCGGCGACATCGGGGAGCTGGCCCCCGACCGGCGGGGCCCCGTCGTCCCGAGGGACCTCCTCGACCCGCTCACCGCACGCGTGCTCGACGCGCTCCCGCGGCCCGGCCGGACCGCGACCGTCCCCGAGGTGGCGACGAGCGCCGGGACGAGCGTTGACGACGCACTCGGCAGACTGTACGAGCTCCACTCCCTCGGGTACGTCGAACGACATGGCGACATCTGGCGGTTGACGACCGTCGGGGGAAGCCACCCGGATGCCCGGCGAGGCAGTCCTTGACCTGGAGCAATCGGGTGAAAAGGTGAATCCGATGACCATCTCCGCCCCATCGGCGGCGGCGGAGTCGCCCACGACCGGTCCGCCGCCGCCATTCGAAGATGCGGCCGACGGCGTGATCCCGCCTACGGACGATCCCTTCGCCTTCGCTCACCGCGACGGCTCAGTCACGCTACGCTCACCGCTACCCACCGTCCATCCCCGCACACCACGGCAGAACGGCTCAAGGCGACGCATGCCCCAGCACACCTCCGGGTCCGACCGCGCTGCGGTTCCGCCGCCCGCCGCCCGGGGCGGCGGCCGGCCGGCCGCCCCCTCGTCGCTGGACGAGCTGTGGCGGTCGTACAAGGAAACGGGCGACGAGCGGCTGCGGGAGCAGCTGATCCTGCACTACTCGCCCCTCGTGAAGTACGTCGCGGGCCGGGTCAGCGTCGGCCTCCCCCCCAACGTCGAGCAGGCGGACTTCGTCTCCTCCGGGGTCTTCGGCCTGATCGACGCCATCGAGAAGTTCGACATCGACCGGTCGATCAAGTTCGAGACCTACGCGATCACCCGCATCCGCGGCGCCATGATCGACGAACTGCGGGCCCTGGACTGGATCCCCCGCTCCGTACGCCAGAAGGCCAGGGCGGTGGAGCGCGCCTACGCCACCCTGGAGGCGCGGCTGCGGCGCACCCCCTCCGAGGGCGAGGTCGCCGCCGAGATGGGCATCCCCGTCGAGGACCTCCACGCCGTCTTCAGCCAGCTCTCCCTGGCCAACGTCGTCGCACTGGAGGATCTGCTGCACGTCGGCGGAGAGAACGGCGACCGCCTCATGGACACCCTGGAGGACACCGCCGCCGACGACCCCGTCGAGGTCGCCGAGGGGCGCGAGGTGCGCCGCCTGCTCGCCCGGGCCATCAACACCCTCCCCGAACGCGAGAAGACCGTCGTCACGCTCTACTACTACGAGGGCCTCACCCTCGCCGAGATCGGCAACGTCCTGGGCGTCACGGAGAGCCGCGTCAGCCAGATCCACACCAAGTCGGTCCTCCAGCTCAGGGCGAAGCTGGCGGACGTCGGACAATGACCGGGGAGGGTCCTCCGGGGCCGGACGGGCGCCCGTACAGTGGGACCCGTGCCGAGGATCCGAGCGGCCTCCGTGGCCGAGCACCGCACGATGCAGCGCGCAGCCCTGCTGGACGCGGCGCGCTCCCTGCTGTCCGAGGGCGGCACGGAGGCGCTGACCTTCCCCGCCCTCGCCGAACGCACCGGCCTCGCCCGGTCGTCGGTGTACGAGTACTTCCGCTCCCGCGCCGCCGTCGTCGAAGAGCTGTGCGCGGCCGACTTCCCCGTCTGGGCGGCGGAGGTCGAGGCGGCCATGGAGCGGGAGGCGACCCCCGAGGCGAAGGTCGAGGCGTACGTGCGCCGCCAGCTGGAACTCGTCGGCGACCGCCGCCACCGCGCCGTCGTCGCCATCTCCGCCAGCGAACTGGACGACGGCGCCCGCGAGAAGATCCGCGCCGCCCACGGCGGCCTCGTCGCGATCGTCGTCGAGGCCCTCGCCGAACTCGGCCGGCCCGAGCCGCGGCTCACCGCGATGCTCCTCCAGGGCGTCGTCGACGCGGCCGTCCGCCGCATCGAGCTAGGCGCCGCCGAGGAGCCGTCCGCCGTCGCCGACACCGCGGTCGCCGTCGTCCTGCGGGGCGTCGCCGGCCGCTGACGCCGCACACGGGCCTCACGCCGGGGGGAGCAGCCGGGACGGCGGGCGGCGCAGCAGCCGCGGCGGCAGGAGCGACAACGGGTCCAGGTAGGAGTCCCCCCGCCGCAGCCCCCAGTGCAGGCACACGCCCGCGCAGTGCGACGCCGCGTCGGCGGCCGTCAGGGCGACCACCTGCCCCGCCCGCACCTCCGTCCCGGCCTCCACCAGGGCCCGCACCGGCTCGTAGGTGATCCTCGACGGCACCGCCCCCGGCGGCGCCGCGAGCGTCACCACCACGACGCCCCGCCCCGCCACCGGCCCCGCGAACGACACCCGCCCCGCGGACGCCGCCCGCACCCGCGTG
>JAAXOU010000248.1 GCA_012396115.1 Streptomyces somaliensis DSM 40738
TGCGCCGGCGCCTGCCGCCGGCCGCAGCGCCCTCCGGCTGGCCGGCGGAGCTGCTGACGGGCGCGCCGGGGGCGCTGGCCGCCCTGCTCACGGCCGCGCACGGCGCGTCCCGCGCGTGGCTGCCCTGCCTGGGGCTCCGCTAGGAACGGCGCGGCCCCGCCGTACGGTCGTCCGCCCGCCGCGGGGCGGGCGGGGCCGCGCGGCGGGGCCGGCTCGTGCAGACTGAGGTCATGGGCGACCTCGATGCCCCCGTGGAACCGGCACGGCGGTTCCCGCCGCACCCGCGGAGCGCCCCGCGGGCCCGGCGGTTCGTGCGGGCCGCCCTGGACGGCGTCGCACCGGACCTGGTGGACACCGCCGAACTCCTGACCGGTGAGCTGGTCACCAACGCGGTGCTGTGCGCGCGCACCGAGGTGGAGGTGTCGGCCCGGGTCGTGGGCGGCAGGGTCCGCGTGGAGGTCGGGGACCGCCTGCCGTCGCGGGTGCCGGTCCCGCGGCACTGCCCCCCGTACGCCGCCACGGGGCAGGGACTGGCGCTCGTGGGCCTGCTGGCGTCCCGGTACGGCGTCCGGGCGGACCGGGACGCCAAGGCGGTGTGGTTCGAGCTGTGGCCCGGGGGGACGCCGCCGCCCTCCGCGTGGGAGCCGCCCGCCCCGCCCCCCGTCTCCGGGGGACGGGTGACGCTCGTCGACGTGCCGGACGCGCTGTACTCGGCCGCGCAGCACCACCGGCACGCCCTGCTGAGGGAGCTGGCGGTCGCCGCGGCCGGCGGGGACGACCTGGGGATCCCGGCGCGGGACCTCGCCGCCGCCCAGGACGCCAACGACGTGATCAGCGCGTGCGTCACGGCCGCGCTGCGCGGCGGGCCCGCCTGGGGCGGGATGCGCTCCCTGTCCCTGGGGCTGCCGCCCGGCGCCGCGCCGGCGGTGGAGGCGCTGGGACGGGTGCTCGACGCGGCGGAGGAGGCGGCGCGGGACGAGCGGCTGCTCACCCTGCCGTCGCTGCCGCGCAGCCGGGTCTTCCACGCGTGGCTGTTCGGCCAGATCACCGGTCAGCTCGCCGGCGCGCCCCCCACCGCGTGGACGGTGGTGCCGCGCGAACCGGGTTCCGGTCCGGCGGAGGTGGTGCCGTGGGACGCCGGCCACGTCCGGACCCGCAGGGTGCCGACGGTCGCCGCCGACGAGCGGAACCGGATCATCGCGGTGAACGGCCCGGCCGCCGACCTCCTGGGCTGGCACCCCGACGACCTCGTGGGCCGGCCGCTGACCGCCATCGTCCCGGAGCACCTCCGCGAACGCCACCTCGCGGCCTTCACCTCGCTGCTGCTCAGCGGACGGCCGCGCATCCTGGGCCGGTCGGTGCCGCTCCCCGCGCTCCGCCGCGACGGGCGGCTGGTGCCGGTCCGGCTGTTCGTCCAGAGCCAGGAGGCGGCGGACGGCCGTACGGTGTTCATCGCCCGGCTCTCCCCCCGCGCCGCCGCGCCGGCCCCGTCGGAACGCCGCGCCGGCAGCCGGTCCGCGAGGGCGCGGGAACGGGCCGCGCCGCTTCCCGCGGCCTTCTCCCGGGGCGGCGCGGACCGGCGTGGCGGAGCGGTCCTGCCGGCGCTGGAACGGCTGTCGCTGCTGGCGGAAACGGGGGCCGCGCTGAGCGACGCCGTCGACCTGGAGGAGGGCCTGCCGCGGGTCGGCCGGATCCTGACCGAGCGGCTGGCCGACTGGTGCGCGGTGGACCTGCGCACCGAGGACGCGCGGGTGGAGCGGGTGTGCGTGGTCCACCGCTCCCCCGGGGAACTGCGCATGGAGGAGTTCGAGGGCACGCTGCCGCCGCTGTCGGACGCCTCGCGGGGGCCACTGGCCCGGGTGCTGAGCGGCGCGGGCCCCCTGCTGCTGGGCGCCTCTCCCCGGCCCGACCGGGCCCCGAGCGCGTTGGACGCACACTACCGGGAGCTCTTCCACCGCCTGCGGACGCACAGTGCCGTCGTCGCCCCGCTGCGGACCCGGCAGGAGATCATCGGCGCGCTCACCGTGGCCCGCACGGACGAGGGGGAGCCGTTCACGGAGGAGGACGCGCGGCTCGTCGGCGACCTGGTCCGCACGCTCGCCCTGGGGGTGGACAACGCGCGCCTGTACCAGGAGACCCGCAACATCGCCGAACGCCTGCAGCGCTCGCTGCTGCCCGTGCTCCCGCGGGCGGGGCACCTGGAGCTGGCGGCGCGCTACGCCGCCTCGTCCACCACCGCGCAGGTGGGCGGCGACTGGTACGACGGCTTCGTCCTGCCGAACGGGGACACCGCGCTGGTCATCGGCGACGTGACGGGCCACGACCTGGACGCGGCGATCGCCATGAGCCAGTTGCGGAGCATGCTGCGCGGCATCGCCGTCGACCGCCAGGAGCCGCCCGAGACGGTCCTGCGCCGTCTGGACGCGGCGAACCACAGCCTGTACCGGGAGGCCACCGCGACCTGTGTCTACGGCCTGGTCAAGGGGCCGGAGCAGGGGCCGTGGAGCCTGGTGCACTCCTCCGCGGGGCACCTGCCGCCGCTGCTCACGACGGCGGGCGGCCGCACCCGGTTCCTGGAGGCCGGGTCGGGCGTGCTGCTCGGCCTGGACCCCGGTCTGCCCCGTCCGCGCGCGACGGACGCGGTCCCGGCGGGCGCGACGGTGCTGCTGTACACGGACGGGCTCGTGGAGCGCCGCGGCGAACCGCTGGACCGCGCCCTGGAGCGGTTGAGCCGTCGTACCGCCGCCCTGGCGCGCGAACCGCTCGACGTGTTCTGCGACGAACTGATGATCGGCCTGGGGGCCGACAACGAGGACGACATCGCCATCCTCGCCGCCCGCCTGAAACCGCCGCCCCGCCTCCCGGGCCCCTCCTGACGGGGCGTCCGGCCCCGCGGCGGCGTCCGCTCCCTGACGGGCGCGGGTTTCCTGAGAGGAAGGCCCGGCAGCGGGCATACGTTCACCATGACCCGGCCCTCCCCGCGGGGGCCGGGGACCAGGACGGCGCGCACACGACCGGAGGTGACCGCGGGTGGCGACGGACGCACACGTCCCGGACCCCCTCCGCGCGCCCCGGCCCGGTGGAGCGCCCACCCAGGCCGACCCGGCAGCGTAGGGAGCCAGCCCGTGTTCTACCACCTGCTCAAGTACGTGCTCCTCGGGCCGCTGCTGCGGCTGCTGTTCCGGCCGCGGATCGAGGGGCTGGAGCACGTCCCGGAGGCGGGCGCGGCCATCGTGGCGGGGAACCACCTGTCGTTCTCCGACCACTTCCTGATGCCGGCCGTGCTGAAGCGGCGCATCACGTTCCTGGCCAAGCAGGAGTACTTCACGGGGCCCGGCCTCAAGGGGCGGCTGACCGCCGCGTTCTTCCGCGGCGCGGGGCAGATCCCGGTGGACCGCTCCGGCCGCGGGGCCGGGCAGGCGGCCGTCCGCGAGGGCCTGCGGGTGCTGGCGCGGGGCGAGTTGCTCGGCGTCTACCCGGAGGGCACCCGCTCGCCTGACGGGCGGCTCTACAAGGGCAGGGTGGGGGTCGCGGTGATGGCGCTGAGGGCCGGCGTCCCGGTGGTGCCGTGCGCGATGGTGGGCACGTTCGAACTCCAGCCGCCCGGGAAGGTCGTGCCGAGGATGGGGCGGGTCACGATCCGGTTCGGCGAGCCGCTGGACTTCTCCCGCTTCGCCGGCATGGACGACGAGAAGGCCGTCCTGCGGGCCGTGACCGACGAGATCATGTACCGCATCCGCGCCCTGTCGGGGCAGGAGTACGTGGACGAGTACGCGGCCGACGTGAAGGCCTCGGGCGCGGCGCCCGGTCCGCGGTGCGCCCCGTCGCGGCGGCGCCCCGGCTGAGCGGCGCCGGACGCCGCGGGGAACCCGGGCGCGGTCCCCGCGCCCTCCCGACGCGGCCCGGTGCGCCGCCCGGCACCGTCCGCCGTCCGGCGGCCCGCCCCCGCCGGACGGCCCCGCACCGGACGCCGCGTTCCCGGCCGCGCCGGGAGGACGGAGCGCCCGCCCGCGTGCGGCGCGGTGCCGGTCAGCCGCCGTGGGGGCGGTGCTCGGCCGCGATGCCGAACCTGCGGTGTTCGCGCGGAGCGGACGCCGCCTCCCCCGGCCCGGTGAGGGAGCCGATCGCGCGTTCCCCGGCCGCCTCCGGCGTGGACTCGAGTCGTTCCAGGTCGGCGGCGGAGACCAGTGCCACCAGCGGTTTGCCGTGCCGGGTCACGACGACCCGCTCACCGCCGTAGACGACGCGGTTGATCAGATCGGCGAGTTCCGCCCGGGCTTGCGTCACCGGAATCTCGTGGGCCATGCTCCCATTCTAACCTTCTGTACGTCCTGTACATTTTTTACGGATGGAGGCTTCCATGGACCCGAGCGCCCGCCACGTCCTGCCCGAGTTCACCGAGCGCACCGCTCGGGGCACCCGCACCCTCGACCCGTACTCCAGGCTCCTCGAGGAGCGGATCGTCCTCCTCGGCACCCCGGTCGACGCCACCGCCGCCAACGACGTGGTGGCGCAGCTCGTCCACCTCGAGTACGCCGCGCCGGACCGGGACGTCTCCCTGTACATCAACTCGCCCGGCGGCCCGGTCGACGCGATGACCGCGATCTACGACGCCATGCAGGTCGTCACCTGCGACGTGGCGACCACCTGCGTCGGGCAGGCGGCGTCCACCGCCGCGGTCCTGCTCGCCGCCGGGGCGCCCGGCAAGCGCGCCGTCCTGCCCGGCGCCCGGGTGCTGCTCCGGCAGCCCCAACTCGCCGACCCGCTGCGGGGCCACCCCTCCGACCTGGACGTCCACGCCCGCGAACTGGCGCGCCAGCACGGCCTGTTCATCGACCTGCTGGCCCGGCACACCGGGCGGGAACGGGAGCGGGTGGCCGCCGACCTCGACCGCGACCTGGTCCTCGACGCGGCCGGCGCGCGGGAACGCGGCCTCGTGGACCGCGTGGTCCGCACCCGGAGGGGCTGACCGTGCGGCCCGCGGAGCCCCCGCCCCTGCCGGCCCTCACGCGCGCGGAGGGCGCCTACGTCGACGCGTACCTGGACGCCGTCGACCTGATGGGGCGCCTCAACCCGGCCCGCGCCGCGCACACCTACGGCGCGCTGCGGGCGGCGCAGGCACTCGCCGGCCGGGCGGTGGCGCTGCGCGACGCCCTGGCGCTGATGCACCGGCGCGGCGAGCACGAGGTGCACACGGGGACCCTGGCGCGCGCCCTGCGCGCGTTGGACGGCGAGCGGCGCACGCGGCGGGTGACGCTGCCTCAGGACCCGTCGGCCTGAACGGTTCGGCGGACCCGGCCGGGGGACACCGGCTCGGCCGTTCGGCTCAGATGAAGGGACGAACTTCGCGCGGGCCGAGTTGCGGGCCGAGCGCGGGCCCCGGCCGGTTCGCGGCCGCGACGCCGCAGGTAAGGGACGCGCCGGGACGGCGCCGGCCGGCCGGGAAACACCGCCGTTCACCCGTCCGGCCCGATCGTGACGAGTCTCACACCGCCCCGTCGAAGCCCCGGATCCCGGGACCGGAAGGGAAAGATCCGCCTCGACGACAAGCCCCCGCCACCCCGGCGGGGCGGTCCGGGCGGACGCCGAGTCCTGCCGCCGTCCGGACGACTGGTCGACACCCGTGGATCGGCAGGAGTGGAGGACCCGAGCAGTACGGGGCGGCCACCGCACGCGTGCGGACCGGTCCCCCTCGGGGTGAAGCCGCGTCAGCGGCCGGGCATCTTCGTCCTGTCCGAACCCGACAGGCAATCCTTCACAGGCGGGTTGACGAAGGGTACTGCATGTCCGCGACGCAGGATCAGGTCCCGGCACCGCCCTCCCGCACCACCCCGCACGTTCCGCCCGGGGACGCCTCCCCGGGCCCCTCCCCCACCCGCCCGCTGCCGACCCGGATCGCCGGGATCGTGTCCGCCCTCACCCTGGCCGCCGTCGGCGGCTCCGTCGCCGCCCCCGGCGCGGCCCCGCCGGCGCACGCCGCGCCGGCCGCCGCCGGCAAGGCGCTGAAGGTCGCCGCCTCGAAGAAGGGCGCCCCGTACCAGTGGGGGGCCGCCGGCCCGCACCGCTTCGACTGCTCGGGCCTGACGCTCTACTCGTACAAGCGGGCCGGCAAGAAGCTGCCGCGCACCGCGCAGGCGCAGTACAACACGACGCGCAGGGTGGCCAAGTCGGATCGGAGCAAGGGCGACCTGGTCTTCTTCCACGGCGGCGGCGGCGTGTACCACGTCGGGATCTACGCCGGGAGCGACCGGATCTGGCACTCCCCGAAGAGCGGGTCGTGGGTGAAGCTCGAACGCATCTGGTCCCAGTCCGTCTCCTACGGCCGCGTGGGCTGAGGCCGGGCGCGGGACCGGGCCCCGCCAGGACGGCGGGGGATCGCGCCGCGCACCGGGCCGCCGCCCCCGCCGCCCCCGGGCAGGG
>JAAXOU010000249.1 GCA_012396115.1 Streptomyces somaliensis DSM 40738
CGCCCCGGCCGCACCGGGGCGGGCCCGCCCGTCAGGAGTCGGCGACCGTGATGGCGCGTACCGGGCAGGCGCGGGCCGCCTCCCTCGCCATCGGGTGGTCCGGGTCGTGCCCCGGCCGCAGGGCACCGTATCCGTCGTCGTCCTGGGTGAACACCTGGGGGGCCGTCAGGGCGCACTGGCCCGCCCCGATGCAGCGGTCCTGATCGATGGAGATTCGCATGGTGCCCAGCCTCCTCACCAGACCACCGGCAACTCCACCATCCCCTGCAGCGTGTCGCCGGGTTTGAACGGGATCTCCTCCGCCGGGACCGCCAGCCGCAGTCCCGGGAGGCGCTCCAGCAGCGCCCCCAGGGCGATCTCCATCTCCGCCCGCGCCAGGTTCTGTCCCAGGCACTGGTGGATGCCGAAGCCGAACGCCAGGTGGTGCCGGGCCGACCGCCGCCAGTCGAGGACGTCGGGGTCCGCGTACACCGAGGCGTCCCGGTTGATCAGGGACGTCGAGAAGACCACGCCCTCACCGGCCCGGATCACCGTCCCGGCCACCTCCACGTCCTCCCGCGCGAACCGCAGCATCCCGTCCGCGATCGACAGGAACCGCAGCAGTTCCTCCACCGCCGCCGGCAGCAGCGACGGGTCGGCCCGCAGCTCCGCCAGCCGCTCCGGGTGGCGCAGCAGCGTGAAGGTGCCGAGCGACAGCATGTTGGCGGTCGTCTCGTGCCCCGCCACCAGCATCAGCAGCGCCAGGTCGACCAGCTCCTGCCGGCCCATCCGCCCCGTGGTGTACTGCTCCACCACGAGCTGGTCCAGCAGCCCGTCCCCCGGTGCGGTCCGCTTGGCGTCGACCAGACCGCCCAGGTACTCCTCCAGCCGGTCGGCCGCCTCGGTGCTGTCCTCCGCGCGGGGGCCGCGCAGCGCCCGGCGGGACTGCTCCTCGAAGAACTCGTGGTCCTCGTAGGGCACGCCCAGCAGCTCGCAGATCACCATCGACGGCACCGGCAGCGCGAACGCGCTCACCAGTTCCGCCGGCGGGCCCTGCTCGACCATCCGGTCCAGCAGCCCGTGCACGATCCGCTCGATGTCCGGGCGCAGCTGCGCGATCCGCTTCAGCGTGAAGCTCGGGATCAGCGGCCTGCGCTGCTCGTTGTGCACCGGGTCGTCCTCGCCGAGCATCACCGCCCGCCGCCGGGTGCGGAGCACCGCCGCCCGCTCGGTGGGGATGGGGAACGCCGGGTCGGTGGAGTCCGTCGACAACCGCGGGTCGGCGAGGAGTTCCCGTGCCGCGGCGTGGCCGGTGACGAACCAGACGAGGCGGCCGTCGTAGAGGCGGACCCGGGAGAGGGGGCGCTCCTCGCGGAGGGGGTCGAAGGCGGTCGGCGGATGGTAGGGGCAGGTGCGGTCCTGGGGGACCGTCACGGGCTCCCGCTCCCCGGCGGCCGGGGACGCGGCCCGCGGCGCCTCCGGGCCGGTCCCCGGCAGCGCCTCGGGGCCGGTTTCCGGCGGTGTTCCCGGCGTGGTTCCCGGTACGGACGCGGGCGGTGCTTCGGACATGGGGGCCTCACAGACGAAGACGGAACGGACCGGGCAGGCGGGACGAGCACCCCGCCCCCCGGTAGATGCCCACCACACCCAGTCGGTCCACGGCCCTTACCGGCCAAAAAACGGCGGACGGCCCGCTCCCGTACCGGTGGTACGGGAGCGGGCCGTCCGCGGGGGCGCGCCGAGCGCCGGGGCGTCAGTAGCGGCGCGTGATCAGCGCGCGCTTGACCTCGGCGATCGCCTTGGTGACCTCGATGCCGCGCGGGCAGGCGTCCGTGCAGTTGAACGTGGTGCGGCAGCGCCACACGCCGTCCTTGTCGTTGAGGACCTCCAGCCGCTGCTCCGCGGCCTCGTCGCGCGAGTCGAAGATGAAGCGGTGGGCGTTGACGATCGCGGCCGGGCCGAAGTACTGGCCGTCGTTCCAGAACACCGGGCAGGAGGAGGTGCAGGCGGCGCACAGGATGCACTTCGTCGTGTCGTCGAAGCGCTCCCGGTCCTCCGCGGACTGCAGCCGCTCCCGCGTCGGCTCGTTCCCCGAGGTGATCAGGAACGGCATCACGTCCCGGTACGCCTGGAAGAACGGCTCCATGTCGACCACGAGGTCCTTGAGGACCGTCATGCCCTTGATGGGCTCGACCGTGATCGGCTTCTCCGGGTTGATGTCCTTGATCAGCGTCTTGCACGCCAACCGGTTCTTGCCGTTGATCCGCATGGCGTCGGAGCCGCAGATGCCGTGCGCGCAGGAGCGGCGGAAGGTCAGCGAGCCGTCCATGTCCCACTTGATCTTGTGGAGACCGTCGAGCACCCGCTCCTTCGGGTCGATCTCGACCTGGAAGTCCTGCCACTGGGCCTCGTCCGACAGCTCGGGGTTGAAGCGGCGGACCCGGAAGGTGACCGTTATGTAGGGGGAGGCGCCGGCCTTGGCGGCCGTCTTCTCCAGGGTCGGGGTAGCCATCAGTACTTACGCTCCATCGGCTGGTAGCGGGTCTGGACGACCGGCTTGTAGTCGAGGCGGACGGTCTCGGTGCCGTCGTCGCCGACCTCGCGGTACGCCATGGTGTGGCGCATGAAGTTGACGTCGTCGCGGTTCGGGTAGTCCTCGCGGTAGTGACCGCCGCGGGACTCCTTGCGGGCCAGCGCCGAGACGGCCATGACCTCGGCCAGGTCGAGCAGGTTGCCCAGCTCGATGGCCTCCAGCAGGTCGGTGTTGTACCGCTTGCCCTTGTCCTGGATGGCGACGTTCCGGTAGCGCTCGCGCAGCTCGCCGATCTTCTCGACCGCGGTCTTGATCGTCTGCTCGGTGCGGAACACCATGACGTTGGCGTCCATGGTCTCCTGCAGCTCCCGGCGGAGCTCGGCGACCCGCTCGGTGCCCGTGGAGTGGCGCAGGCGCTCGACCTGCTCCTCCACGAAGGACTCCGGGTTCTCCGGCAGCTCGACGTAGTCGGCCCTCGCGGAGTACTCGGCGGCGGCGATGCCGGCGCGGCGCCCGAAGACGTTGATGTCGAGCAGGGAGTTGGTGCCCAGGCGGTTGGCGCCGTGCACGGAGACGCAGGCGACCTCGCCGGCCGCGTACAGGCCCGGGACGACCGTGGTGTTGTCCGCCAGGACCTCGCCCCGGACGTTCGTCGGGATGCCGCCCATCGCGTAGTGGGCGGTCGGCTGGATCGGGATCGGGTCCGTGTACGGCTCGATGCCCAGGTAGGTGCGGGCGAACTCGGTGATGTCCGGGAGCTTGGCGTCCAGCTGCTCCGGCGGGAGGTGTGTCAGGTCCAGGAAGACGTGGTCGCCCTCGGGACCGCAGCCGCGGCCCTCGCGGATCTCCGTGTAGATGGAGCGGGAGACGACGTCGCGGGAGGCGAGGTCCTTCATGACCGGCGCGTACTTCTCCATGAAGCGCTCGCCGTCCTTGTTGCGGAGGATGCCGCCCTCACCGCGGGCGCCCTCCGTCAGCAGGATGCCCATGCGCCAGATGCCCGTCGGGTGGAACTGGAAGAACTCCATGTCCTCCAGCGGCAGCCCGCGCCGGTACACGGCCGCCTGGCCGTCGCCGGTCAGGGTGTGCGCGTTCGACGTCACCTTGAAGAACTTGCCGCAGCCGCCGGAGGCGTAGACGACGGCCTTCGCCTGGAAGATGTGGATCTCGCCGGTCGCCAGCTCGTACGCGACCACGCCGGCCGACTTCCTGACGCCGTCGACCTCGGTGATCAGCTGGTCCAGGACGTAGAACTCGTTGAAGAACTCCACGCCCTCCTTGACGCAGTTCTGGTACAGCGTCTGGAGGATCATGTGGCCGGTGCGGTCCGCGGCGTAGCAGGACCGGCGGACCGGGGCCTCGCCGTGGTTGCGGGAGTGGCCGCCGAAGCGGCGCTGGTCGATGGTGCCGTCCGGGGTCCGGTTGAACGGCAGGCCCATCTTCTCCAGGTCGAGGACGGCGTCGATGGCCTCCTTCGCCAGGATCTCGGCGGCGTCCTGGTCGACCAGGTAGTCACCGCCCTTGACCGTGTCGAAGGTGTGCCACTCCCAGTTGTCGTCCTCCACGTTGGCCAGCGCGGCGGCCATGCCGCCCTGCGCGGCGCCCGTGTGGGAGCGGGTGGGGTAGAGCTTCGTCAGCACGGCGGTGCGGCTGCGCTTCGTCGCCTCGATGGCGGCGCGCATGCCCGCGCCGCCGGCGCCGACGATGACGGTGTCGTACTTGTGGATCTTCATGGTGTGGATTGCCCCAGCCCGTGCCTAGCGGATGTTCGGGTCGAAGGTGAAGATCACCAGCGTGCCCAGGAGGATGGTGAACACCGTCGCGGTGTACAGCAGGCCCTTGAGCCACAGGCGCGTGTTCGGGCGCTCGGCGTAGTCGTTGATGACGGTACGCAGGCCGTTGGCGCCGTGGAGCATCGCGAGCCACAGCATCAGCAGGTCCCAGACCTGCCAGAACGGGGACGCCCAGCGGCCCGCCACGAAGGCGAAGCCGATCTTGGAGACGCCGCCGTCCAGCACGAGCTGGATCAGCAGGTGGCCGATGACGAGGACGACGAGGACCACGCCGGACAGGCGCATGAACAGCCACGCGGCGAGCTCGAAGTTGCCCCGCGTCGACTTCGGGCTCCGCTTGGTCCGCTTGCGGGGCGGCTCGATCAGCGGGGCCGGGTTGTCGGCGTCGTACATGCTCACGCCGCCGAACGGGCCGGCGGGGGCCCCGGACGGGTCGGCGGGGGTCTTGGAGAGGTCAGCGGACATGTCTGGCGTCAGCTCCCGAACAGTTCGCGTGCGGCGTGGCCGAGGACGGGGTACAGGGCGCCCGCCATCAGCACGATCCAGAGGCCCACGACGGTCCAGAGCATCTGCTTCTGGTAGCGGGGGCCCTTGGCCCAGAAGTCCACGGCGATGACGCGCAGGCCGTTGAGCGCGTGGAAGAGGATGGCGGCCACCAGGCCGTACTCCAGCAGCGCGACGATCGGCGTCTTGTACGTCGCCACGACTTCGTCGTAGGCCTCGGGCGAGACGCGGACGAGAGAGGTGTCCAGTACGTGTACGAACAGGAAGAAGAAGATGAGGACGCCGGTGACTCGATGAGCCACCCACGACCACATCCCTTCCCGGCCGCGGTACAGCGTTCCAGCCGGCACGGAAAAACCCTCCGGGAGCGGGGATCAGGGTCGGCCGGCTTCTCTGTCGGTCAGACCCGGCCGGGTACGGTCCACCGGCCCCGGTCATGGTAGCGACGACTCGCCGCTTCCCCCACGCGGGGTCCGGGGGTGTGATCAAACAGGCAACCAAACAGGCACGGACGGCCTACTGTCGGCGACCAAACCGGTACCTCAGGTGAGGATGCGGACAAGTCGTGCCCGAATGAGGCGGCGGAGCTCCTCGGCGGCGACGGCCCGCTCCTTCTCCGGTTCGTTGCCGAGTCGTGACCTGATGCCGCTCACGAGCCAGCCGGGATGCTCCTCGGGCCGGTCGGCGTCGAGGCAGACCACGAAGGGGTGGCCGAAACGCGTCAGGTACGCGTCGTGCGCCGCGCGCAGGGCGGTGGCGGCCGCCGGGCAGGAGCCGGGGGGCAGCACGGGCGGCTCCTCGGCGTGGAGGGCCTCGTCTAGGTCGGCGCCCGACAGGTCGTAGGCTGCCTCGTCGGCGGCGGCGAGGAGCGCGCCGACGTCGGGGTAGGGGCGGTGGGCGGCCACGCGGCGGGCCCAGCGGCGGCTGCCGCAGCAGGCCAGCAGGGACGCCTCGGCGGTGGCGGCGGGCGCGGCGTTGAACGGGGCCAGCCGGTCGCCGGGGCGGGGGGCGCGGGCCCGGACCACCGCGGCCGGCGCGGGGGCGAGGGTCTGCGGGGCGGCGGAGAGGGGTTCGCGGGACAGCGTGGGCTCCTCGGGCGGGACGGGGTGAGCGGGGTACGGGGGAGGCGTGTCGTCCGGGGAACGGGCGGCACGACGGCGACGAGGGCGGACGGCTGTGGTTCCCGGCCCCCCGCGCACCTCACTCGGGGGGACGGGGTTTCAATGCAGGAGATGGACGCACTCGGCGCGTCGGTACCGGGGCCCGGTGGCCCCGGGGAGGAGGCAAGCGCGTGACCACCCGCAACGAACCCGTGGACATGGGACCGGTACCGGACGTCGCCGGGTCTTTTGTTACGCCCCCCGGCGGGTCCGCCGCCTCCGATCGACCGGCCAATCACCCGAACGGCCCTACAACCGGCATATCCCGCCCCGCGTCCCCGCGGCGGCGGGGGAGGCGCCGCCGCCGGGCGGCCGGCTCCACGGCCCTCGTGCTGGTCCTGGGGCTCGGCGGGTGCGGTGCGGGAGGGGACGGCGCGGCCGCCGGACCCTCCCG
>JAAXOU010000025.1 GCA_012396115.1 Streptomyces somaliensis DSM 40738
AGCCCGGCCCCGGCTACGGCTACCCGCACCCGGCCTCCCGGCCGGTCCCGGCGGCCGCCGGGGCGCCCGTGCCGGACCCTGACTTCCGGCTCCCGCCGATGGGGCCGCAGTTCCAGCGCTGAATCCGGTGCGGGGACGCGGTGCGGGGCGGCGCGGCCGTCAGGGCGTCTCGGCCTTGAAGCCGCGGCCCCACTGCATGCCCCAGCCGTACATCCGGTCCAGCTCGCCCTGGAAGCCGTAGACGAACTTCGCCTCGCGCCGCACCAGCAGTTCGCCCTTGACGTTCTCCAGCAGGAAGACCGCGCAGGAGCGGGCTTCGGGGGCGCGCTCGTCGAGTTCGATCTCGATGCGCGGGCCGTTGCTCGGGTAGAGCGTCATCATGGCGTGGGTGCGGTCGAAGGCGGGCGTCTGGTCGTAGATGTAGACGAAGAACAGCAGGCGCCTGATGTCGTCGCGGTGGTCGAGGTTGACGAAGATCGTCTCACCGGACGGCGAGCCGAACCGGTCGTCGCCGCTGAGCTTCACGTACGGCGGGTCGTTCAGGTCGCCGAAGTAGCCGCCGAGGGGCTGGACCACGCCCTTGGTGCCGTCGGCCAGCTCGTAGAGGCACCCGATGTCCAGGTCGACGTTGGTCACGGCCCGGGTGTGGGCCTGGACCGGTTCGGGTTGGAAGAACTTCAGCGGGTCCCGCAGCAGCCGCTCGCTCCACCGGGGCCTGCTGGCGAAGTCGGAGGTGCGCATCTTCCACGAGAGGTTGACGCGCAGGTTGCCGGTCGCCGCGCCCTGTTTGGTCAGGGAGACCGTCGGGCGCCGCTGTGTCAGGCCGATCACGTGCGCCGCGACGCCGCCCGAGTCGAACTGCGCCGTCCTGTCGCGCCGCAGGATGTTCCAGAAGGCCATGCCACCCCCAAGGTGTCCGGATGCGCGGCGGGGCGGTCGGGAGCACCCGGCCGCCCCGCTCAGAAGCGTTCCGCATCGCCGGGGCGGTCACACCCCGGTCCCATGCAGTGGTCGTCACACCCCGGACGAGACCCCGGCCCTCTCCCCGGGGCCCCCGACCGCCCCGGCGCGCTTGTTGCGGCGGATCGAGGAGAGGAAGGAGGCGGCGATGAGGAGGACGCCGACGAGGCCGGTGACGACCTCGCTGATCTCGTGCTGGATGGTGATCAGGAGGATCGCGGCCAGGGCGCCGATGGCGTAGTGGGCGCCGTGCTCCAGGTAGACGTAGTCGTCGAGGGTGCCCTCGCGGACCAGGTAGACGGTGAGCGACCGGACGTACATGGCGCCGATGCCGAGGCCGAGCGCCATCCAGAAGATGTGGTTGGTGATGGCGAAGGCACCGATGACGCCGTCGAAGGAGAACGAGGCGTCGAGGACCTCCAGGTACAGGAAGAGGAAGAACGCGGCCTTGCCGGCGAGGCCGACCGCGGAGACCTGCCTGCCCTGCTGCTTGGCCTTCTCCTCCTCCTCGTGCTCCCGCTCCTCCTCTTCCTCCAGCTTGTTCTCGAAGTAGCCGGAGAGGCCGCCGACGATCAGGTAGGTGATCAGGCCGGCGACACCGGAGAGCAGCACCGTGGCGGACTTGTCGACGTGGCCGGTGCTGGTGTGCGCCTCGGTGGCGAAGGTGACGGCGGTGACGAGGAGGATGATGAGCGCGATGCAGACCGACAGCATGTCGATCTTGCCCAGTTTGGCGAGCGGGCGCTCCAGCCATGCCAGCCACTTGTGCTCGCGCTCCTCGAAGATGAAGTCGAGGAAGATCATCAGCAGGAACATGCCGCCGAAGGCGGCGATGGCCGCGTGCGCGTCGGTGACCAGGTTCTCGTACTGCTCCGGCTGGTCCATCGCCAGCTGTACGGCTTCGATCGGGCCGACCTTGGCGCTGATCGCGACGATGACGACCGGGAAGACCAGCCGCATGCCGAACACCGCGATCAGGATGCCGATCGTCAGGAAGATCTTCTGCCAGAAGGCGTTCATCTTCTTGAGGATCCCGGCGTTGACGACCGCGTTGTCGAAGGAGAGGGAGATCTCGAGGATCGACAGGATCAGTACGATCCCGAACGCCTCCCACCCCCACTGCCAGGCGGCGAAAGCGAGGCCGAGCGCCGTGACGGCGAACGACCAGCCGAAGGTTTTCAGAACCACTGACTACCCAATCGTGTTGGGGGTCCCCCCGGGCGAGGCTTGCGGGAGGGTCTCCTCCACGCCGAGTGCGCCGGGACTTGAGCGAACCCTGGGACCAGCTTTAGGAAACATTGACCCCGAAGTCTAGAGCGATGCCCCGGAGGCCTGACGCGTACCCCTGGCCCACGGCCCGGAACTTCCATTCGCCGCCGTAGCGGTACAGCTCACCGAAGATCATCGCCGTCTCCGTCGAGGCGTCCTCGCTCAGGTCGTAGCGGGCCAGCTCCTGGCCGTCCGCCTGGTTCACGACGCGGATGAACGCGTTGCTGACCTGGCCGAACGTCTGGCCGCGGTTGTCGGCCTCATGGATCGAGACCGGGAAGACGATCTTGTCGCAGTGGGCGGGGACCTTGCCGAGGTCGACGACGAGGGACTCGTCGTCGCCGTCGCCCTCGCCGGTGAGGTTGTCACCGGTGTGCTGGACGGAACCCTCGGGGCTGGTGAGGTTGTTGTAGAAGACGAACCACTCGTCGCCGAGGACCCTGCCCGACTGGCAGAGCAGCGCGCTGGCGTCGAGGTCGAAGGGCGCGCCGGTGGTCGAGCGCGCGTCCCAGCCGAGTCCGACCAGCACCTGTGTCAGGTTGGGTGCGGCCTTGGAGAGGGAGACGTTGCCTCCCTTGGCGAGCGTGACGCCCATGCGATGATCCTCCCCGGTGACGTGCGGTGACGTGCTGCGTGTCGTGCGTCGGTGTGCCCGCGGCGGCCCGTGTGCCGTGCGGTGAGAAGTGCGCGTCCGGCGCCGCACCGGACGGGTGCGGCGCCGGACGGGGCTGGGGTACGACTCAGACGTTCACGCCGAAGTCCTGCGCGATGCCGCGCAGGCCGGAGGCGTAGCCCTGGCCGATGGCGCGGAACTTCCACTCCGCGCCGTGGCGGTACAGCTCGCCGAAGACCATGGCCGTCTCCGTCGAGGCGTCCTCGCTCAGGTCGTAGCGGGCCAGCTCCTGGCCGTCCGCCTGGTTCACGACGCGGATGAACGCGTTGCGCACCTGGCCGAAGGACTGCTGGCGGTTCTCGGCGTCGTAGATCGAGACCGGGAAGACGATCTTGTCGACGTCGGCCGGGACCGTCGCGAGGTTGACCTTGATCTGCTCGTCGTCGCCCTCGCCCTCACCCGTGAGGTTGTCACCGGTGTGCTCGACGGAACCGTCCGGGCTCTTCAGGTTGTTGAAGAAGACGAAGTTGCCGTCGGTGGCGACCTTGCCCTGGGCGTTCAGCAGCAGAGCGCTGGCGTCCAGGTCGAAGTCCGTACCGGTGGTGGTGCGGACGTCCCAGCCGAGACCGACCGTGACCGCGGTCAGGTTGGGCGCGGCCTTGGTCAGCGAGACGTTGCCGCCCTTGCTGAGGCTGACTCCCACGAGTCCCTCCATTGGTTTCCAGGGGCAGCGCCCCCGTCGTGCGTTGGCATCGGATAAACGACTGGATCCTAGTGAGGGGTTCCCTCCGCGGGCACGCTCTTGCGCCGACGAGTCAGGCGTTTCGGATGGCGCGCGCGGGCGCGGGGCCCGTCCGCCGCGGGGCCGCTTCGCGCCCCGGCGGCGTCAGAGGGCGTCGAGGGCCTTGACGTAGTCGTTGAGGTCGCGGGCGTCGGGCAGGCCGTTGACGACCGTCCAGCGCACGACGCCCTCCTTGTCGATGATGAAGGTGCCGCGGACCGCGCAGCCCTTCTCCTCGTCGAAGACGCCGTAGGCGCGGGAGACCTCGCCGTGCGGCCAGAAGTCCGACAGCAGCGGGTACTCCAGGCCCTCCTGCTCGGCGAAGACGCGCAGGGTGTGGATGGAGTCGTTGGAGACGGCCAGCAGCTGGGTGTCCTCGTTGACGAAGCGCGGCAGCTGGTCCCGCAGGGCGCACAGCTCACCGGTGCAGACGCCGGTGAACGCGAACGGGTAGAAGAGCAGCACGACGTTCTTCTCGCCGCGGAAGTCGCCGAGCCGCACGGTGCGCCCGTGGTTGTCCTTCACTTCGAAGTCCGGGGCCTTGGTGCCGACCTCGATCGCCATGGCAGAAGCATCCCTTCGGTGGGCGGATCGCTGGGGGCCCAGCCTACGCAACGGGCCCCCGCCGACGCACTCGGCGGGGGCCCGGCCGCGGGGTCCGGCGGTCAGCGCTTGGGCTTGCCCGCCTTGGGGCTGACCAGGCGGCTGCCGACCCAGTCCTTGCCCGCGTTGATGCTCCGGGTCTGGGAGAGGCCGGCGGTCTGGGCGGCCTCGTTGATGTCACTGGGCTCGATGTAGCCGTCACGCCCGGTCTTGGGCGTCATCAGCCAGATCTGGCCGCCTTCCTCGATCAGGCCGATGGCGTCCACCAGCGCGTCCGTGAGGTCGCCGTCCTCGTCGCGGAACCACAGCAGTACGACGTCGGCGACGTCGTCGTAGTCCTCGTCGACGAGTTCCTGGCCGATGACAGCCTCGATGTCCTCACGGAGTTCCTGCTCGACGTCGTCGTCGTAGCCGATCTCCTGGACCACCTGTCCGGGCTCGAACCCCAGCCTTGCGGCCGGGTTGGTCCGCTCCTCCGCGTGGTCCGCGGTCGCGCTCACGGCTTGCCTCCTGATCATGAATGGGAAAGTGCTCGGGCCGCGCGCGTGCGCGTGGCATTGGGCGTAGTCCACACGTGCTGGACCGATCGCGCAAGTACCCGGCGACCCAGACCGCCGAAACGGTGACTTTTGGGGCCGTCCTGCCGCAACTCCGGGTACCCGCCCTCCCGCGATCATGACATCCGCCACACCTCTTGACCCACTTTAGGGGGTTGCGCACGCCCCGCCCACCAGGTCGCCGCCCGCCGTTCCGGGGCGGCGACGGCCGGTTACCACCCGGTAAAGATGACGTGGGCGCCCACGGGGTAGACGATGGTGGCTACGCGACCGCAAAGCCGACACTCCGTCCCGCCTGTCATCACCCGTAGACACATCGAACAGCGAAGGAACAGCGTGGCTTCCGGATCCGATCGCAACCCGATCATCATTGGCGGCCTTCCCAGCCAGGTCCCGGACTTCGATCCGGAAGAGACCCGGGAATGGCTCGACTCCCTCGACGCCGCCGTCGACGAGCGGGGGCGGGAGCGGGCTCGTTACCTGATGCTCCGCCTGATCGAGCGCGCCCGCGAGAAGCGGGTGGCCGTGCCCGAGATGCGCAGCACGGACTACGTCAACACCATCGCCACCAAGGACGAGCCCTTCTTCCCCGGCAACGAGGAGATCGAGCGCAAGATCCTCAACGCGACGCGCTGGAACGCGGCCGTCATGGTCTCGCGTGCGCAGCGTCCGGGTATCGGCGTCGGGGGGCACATCGCCACCTTCGCCTCCTCGGCCTCTCTGTACGACGTGGGCTTCAACCACTTCTTCCGCGGCAAGGACGAGGGGGACGGCGGCGACCAGATCTTCTTCCAGGGCCACGCCTCCCCCGGCATCTACGCCCGCGCCTTCCTGCTGGACCGGTTGAGCGAGGCGCAGCTGGACGGCTTCCGCCAGGAGAAGTCGAAGTACCCCGACGGCCTGTCGTCGTATCCGCACCCCCGGCTGATGCCGGACTTCTGGGAGTTCCCGACGGTCTCCATGGGGCTGGGCCCGCTGGGCGCGATCTACCAGGCGCGGATGAACCGCTACATGCAGGCGCGGGGCATCGCGGACACGTCGCGCTCCCACGTGTGGGCGTTCCTCGGCGACGGCGAAATGGACGAGCCGGAGTCGCTGGGCCAGCTCACCCTGGCAGCGCGCGAGGGCCTCGACAACCTGACCTTCGTCGTCAACTGCAACCTTCAGCGCCTCGACGGTCCGGTCCGGGGCAACGGGAAGATCATCCAGGAGCTGGAGTCGGTCTTCCGCGGTGCCGGCTGGAATGTGATCAAGCTGATCTGGGACCGTTCCTGGGACCCCCTGCTGGCCCGGGACCGGGACGGAATCCTGGTCAACAGGATGAACACCACGCCGGACGGGCAGTTCCAGACGTACGCCACGGAGTCCGGCGCGTACATCAGGGAGCACTTCTTCGGTGACGACCACCGGCTGCGCGCGATGGTCGAGGGCATGACCGACCAGCAGCTGCTCCACCTGGGGCGCGGCGGCCATGACCACCGGAAGATCTACGCGGCGTACGCGGCGGCCAAGGCCCACGAGGGCCAGCCGACGGTGATCCTGGCCCAGACGGTCAAGGGCTGGACGCTCGGCCCGAACTTCGAGGGCCGCAACGCGACCCACCAGATGAAGAAGCTGACCGTTGACGACCTGAAGCGGTTCCGCGACCGGCTGCACCTGCCGATCCCCGACCGCGAGCTGGAGTCCGGCCTCCCGCCCTACTACCACCCGGGCCGGGAGTCGGAGGAGATCCAGTACATGCACGACCGCCGCAGGGCGCTGGGCGGCTACGTCCCGACGCGGGTCGTGCGGTCGAAGCCCCTGGCCCTGCCGGACGGCGGGGCGTACGCGGCGGTGAAGAAGGGGTCCGGCCAGCAGTCGATCGCCACGACGATGGCGTTCGTGCGGCTGCTGAAGGACCTGATGCGGGACAAGGGGATCGGCAAGCGGTTCGTGCTGATCGCGCCGGACGAGTACCGCACGTTCGGCATGGACTCGTTCTTCCCGAGCGCCAAGATCTACAACCCGCTGGGTCAGCAGTACGAGGCGGTGGACCGGGAACTGCTGCTCGCCTACAAGGAGTCCCCGACCGGCCAGATGCTGCACGACGGCATCTCCGAGGCGGGCTGCACGGCGTCGCTGATCGCCGCCGGGTCGGCGTACGCCACGCACGGCGAACCGCTCATCCCGGTGTACGTCTTCTACTCGATGTTCGGTTTCCAGCGGACCGGTGACCAGTTCTGGCAGATGGCCGACCAGCTGGCGCGCGGGTTCGTGCTCGGCGCGACCGCCGGCCGGACGACGCTGACCGGTGAGGGACTCCAGCACGCCGACGGCCACTCCCAGCTGCTCGCCTCGACCAACCCGGCGTGCGTCGCCTACGACCCGGCCTTCGGGTACGAGATCGCGCACATCGTCGAGGACGGGCTGCGGCGGATGTACGGCTCGTCGGAGGAACACCCGCACGGCGAGGACGTCTTCTACTACCTGACGGTCTACAACGAGCCGATCCAGCACCCGGCGGAGCCTGAGGACGTGGATGTGGACGGCATCGTCAGGGGTGTCCACCTGTTCCGCGCCGGTGGGGCCGGCTCGGTGCCGGCGCAGATCATGGCGTCCGGCGTGGCCGTCCCCTGGGCCGTGGAGGCGCAGCGGATCCTGGCCGAGGAGTGGGACGTGCGGGCGGACGTGTGGTCGGTGACGTCCTGGAACGAGCTGCGCCGCGATGCGGTGGAGGTCGAGGAGTACAACCTGCTGCATCCGGAGGAGGAGCCCCGCGTGCCGTACGTGACGCGGAAGCTGTCGGGTGCCGAGGGTCCCTTCGTGGCCGTTTCGGACTGGATGCGGTCGGTCCCGGACCAGATCTCGCGCTGGGTTCCGGGGCCGTACAACTCGCTCGGCGCGGACGGCTTCGGTTTCGCGGACACGCGCGGGGCCGCACGCCGGTACTTCCACATCGACGCGCAGTCGATCGTGCTGGGAGTGCTCACGGAACTGGCGCGGCTGGGGAAGGTGGACCGCTCCGCGCCGAAGCAGGCGGTGGACCGCTACCGGTTGCTGGACGTGTCGGCGGCCGATCCGGGGCCGGCGGGCGGTGACGCCTGAGGCGTCCCGCCGGGGGCCCGGGCGCCCTGGCGTCCCGGCCCCCGGTCCGCCCCCGCGACGTGCCGTACGGAGCGACGGGCGGTAGGGGTCCGGTGGGAGGAGTACCCCCCGAGGCCCCTGCCGGTCCCGGTGGTGGGCCCCGGCGTCGTACGCGTGGTGGACGTCCTTCCCGGTGCCGGGGCGCGGGGGGAGGCGCCGCGCATGGGCGCGGAGCGGGCCGCACGGGCGGCGTCCGCCGTCGGCCGCGCCGTACGGCCGTCCACGGCAGCGTCGCGGTGGGTCTTCGCAGGTGTTCGTCGAAGGGGTCTCCCGGCGGTGGTGCTCCCGTCGATCCGGCCGCTGCGGCCTGTGCCGTCGCCGCCGGTGGTGGAAGGGCGTGGGGTGTGCCGAAGGCTCCTGACGTGGGCGTGAGGGGTCTGGTGGTGTCGTGCTCATCGGTTCGTGCTCCGTGTGGAGTTGGGACGCGCCGGACGGGAACGTCGTGGCGCGAGGGGCGCGGTGCGGGGCGCCTCCGGGACTGCTTCCCCGGGACGCGGCGCTCCTTCAGGGCGGTGAGGGCCGCGGGCCGCTGCGGTCACGTGCCGAGGGCCGTCGACCGGGCCCGCTGCCGGTAGCCGGACCCGATGGTGCCTGCCGGGTGCCTCGGCAGTGGGTGTGGCGCCGGTGCGCGCAAGCGCGGTTAGCCGCCCGCTTCGGATGCGGCGGCTGGCAACGGCCGGGGGTTGTGACGCGCGAAGGACGGGAACCGTGGGTGGGGCCGCCCGGTCCTCGGACGCCCGTCGACGCCCGAGAGGTCACGGCGGAGCCCCGTGCCCGGTCAGGGCACGGGGCCGGCGTCAGTTCTCCCAGATCTTGAAGGCCCGCACCTGGTAGGGCGAGCGCGGCACCCACGTGCCGCTGCCCGGGTACGTCTCGAACTCCCCGGTCTCCTCGCAGGTGGCGGACTGGTAGGTGGTGACGGGCCGTCCCGTGCGGTTGGCGAGCGCCGCCGCCGCGGTACCGGCGGGGAGTGCGACGCAGCTGTCGATGTCCGTGGTCGCCAGTTCGTGTGTCCGCCGCTCGCCCTTGAACGCCTCCTTCCCCCACAGGCAGAGCTGTCCACTGTCGCACGGGCCGAGGGTGGGGGGCGCGGCGCCGGCGGGTGAGGCATAGGTCGCCAGGACGGCGATGGTGATCGCGGCCATTCCGAGTCCGGCCGTGAAGAAGGGCCTTGAGGACGTACGCATGTGGATCAACCCCCGATTCGTGACACTCCGTATCGATGTCTGCCCCAAGCCTGACGTTGTGTGACGGTCGAAGGGAAGAGGCTTCGACTCGATCCACTCGGACGGGTGAGACCGGGAAGTCAGGTGGACATGTCGAGGAGCACGGCGGCAAGGCGGTTGCGGGGCCTGTGAGCTGGGGTTTCGACGGTGTCGTCGAGTCGGGCTCGGGCATCGGGCCCGCCGGTCTCGGTGTGGGCGCCTCCTGGCGGGGGCCGTGACGAGGGCTACCGCGAGCGCCGTGACACCGGAGACGGGACGGCGGCGGCCTTGTCCCGGACAGTCGTCCGTGCAGGCGGCAAACGCGGGGTCGGCGGGGACGGCGCGGGGTGGAACGCGCCCGGTGGGACGAGTGGCCCACGGGCCCCCTCCCACCAGACGGCGAAGAGGCCGAGGGGACGGTCGTGGCAGGAAAGCGAACGGGACGGACCGCCGTCCCTCCACGGTGCCGCCAGGCGCCCTCGACCTGCGGAAACGAGCCCCTCCTTGTCCACCTCATCCCACAAACCATGATCTGTGTCACACCTGGTGTGGGGGCCGTGTGGTCTCTCCTAAGGTGTCTCGTAGTGACTCCCACCATCCCCCCTTCCTCGCCCACCGTCTGGCGGACCTCGTCGGCCCTCGCGGTGATCCTCGTCCTCCTCGCCACGACGGGTTGGACCGGTCCGCACCGCGTGCGCGCCGCGCCACCGGACCCGTGGAGCGCGGCAGCGGCGTCGTGGCGCGCCGACCGGATCGGCAGTCGCGCGCTTCCCGATCCGGCATCGCCGCCGACGACCGTGACCGCCTTCTTCGCCTCCCTCACGCCGGCGCAGCGCATACGGCTCGTCCAGAGGCACCCGCTCGTCGTCGGCAATCTCGCCGGGGCTCCGGTGTCCCTGCGGTACCTCGCCAACCGGCAGGCGCTCCGTCGTTCCCTCGCCGTCGAACGCGCCCGCGCCGCCGACCGCCGGCTCTCCGCCGACGGTCGCCGGGAGGCCGCACGGCGGGCGCACAGGTTCTCCTCGCTCCTGTCCGCCGGGCGGCGGATCCTCGCGTTCGATCCCTCGGGACGGGGCCGGGTGGCGGAGGTGCTCGGTGACCTCGAGCGCGCCGAGCGGGTCTCGGTGATCGTGCCGGGCGTCGACACCCACCTGCTCACCTTCGAGAAGACCGCCCGCCGGTACACGGCTCCCCACGGAATGGCGAAATCCCTGTACGCCGCCGAGCGCGAGGCTGCGCCCGGCGTGCGGACCGCGGTCATCGCCTGGGCCGACTACACCTCGCCGGCCGGCGTCGGGGTGGACGCGGCGACCGGGCGACTCGCCGCCGAGGGGGCGATGCGGCTGGTCTCCCTGATCCGCGCACTGCCCGGCAGGTCGCCCGTCTCCCTCTTCTGCCACAGCTACGGATCCGTGGTGTGCGGACTCGCCGCGCGTCGGCTGCCCGGGCGGGTCACCGACATCGCCGTGGCGGGCAGCCCCGGCATGCGGGCCGAGAGCGCGGCGGCACTCGGTACGTCGGCGCGGGTGTGGGCCATGCGGGACCCCGGGGACTGGATAGCCGACGTGCCGTACCTGGACGTCGGCGGGCTGGGGCACGGCGCCGACCCGGTGGCACCGGGGTTCGGGGCGCGGCTGCTGTCGGCGGACGGCGCGCCGGGGCACGCCGGGTACTTCGTGCCGGAGACGGACAGCCTGCGGAACTTCGCCGAGATAGGGGTCGGCGCCTACGGCAGCGTGCGCTGCGCCGGAGGTACGAGCGCCTGCCGTAGCGGAATCCGCGGTGCCGTGTCGGCCCACTCCGCGCAGAAGTCGGACGACGCAGTCCATTTCCGCTCGTCTTCCGGGGGCGACGCGCGGGCGCACGCCGCATACGATGAGGCGCATGGGTGATGTGCTGGCCGGAATTCATGCCACCTGGGAGTTCGAAACCGACGCCGTGCTCATCCGCTTCGAACGGGGGATCCGCGCGCCGAAGCTGTTCCAGACGCTACGCGAAAGACGTGTTCCGCACCGGGCGCTGGAGTCGGTGACGCTCTCCCCGGGCAAGCGGGGCACGGTGGTGCTGCACGCCGTGCCGCGTGCGGGTGCCGACCCGTTGATGGCAGCGGCGGACGGCCAGTTGAAGGAGGGGTGCGACCCCTACCGGCTGGTACTGCCCGTCGAGCGGGGGACGCTCGCCGAGCACCACGCGGACGAGCTCCGGGCGTGCCTCGGGCCGGAGCGCGGGGAGCCGGCCGAGCGGTTCCTGGTGGCCGCCCCCGAGCCTCCGCTGCATTTCAAGGCGTACGACGGCAAAGCCTCCTTCGATGGCCGGAATGTTTCCTTCCGATGGTTCTGGACGGGGGCGTCGACCGCCAAGTGGAAGGCGGGCGACCAGTCCTTCGCGGTGAGCGACCTCTGCGGGGTGCAGTGGCGCTCGCCCGACGGACCCGACGGCACCGACGGGCACCTGAGACTGGTGCGGCGCGGCGTCGACGCGGAGCCGGCCCAGCCCGACCAGGACCCGGCGGCGGTCGTCTTCGGCCTCGGCTACGGCCCGGTCCACGAATCGCTCCCGTTCGCGGCCGCGGTGCTCCAGGCGGTGCGGCACGCGGACCGACCGGTGCCGGTGCCGGTCCCCGTGGGGGCCGGTCGGCGTGACCCGGCGGACATAGCGGACCGGATAAGGCACCTGGGGGACCTGCACCGGGCGGGCCTGGTGACGGATGACGAGTTCACCGCGAAGAAGGCCGAGTTGCTCGCCGAGTTGTGACGGTGGTATACAGCGCGTCATACCGTAGTACGTAGTACGAGGCGGAGAACTGGCTCCCCGGTATGACGCCCGGAATGCGGCGTGTGCCTAGGCTGGCGAGACCATGAACAGCGCTTCCCCGCCCCGCCTCCCCCCGGAGAGTCCGCCCGGCTTCCCTCCGGTGGGTCAGTCCCCCTTTCCTCCGAGGCCCGCGCCCGACGACGTCTCCACCCCCGCCGGCCGGGTCCGCCGCTTCGCGCGGGACGCGGTGCACGCGGTCGGCGTGGCGCTGTCGACACCCACACAGCCGGGGGCGCCCCTGTTCGGACAGGCCTCGTCGCGATGGGTGCGCCTCACGCCGTACGTGCTGGCATTGGCGTTCGTCGCGCCGCTGCTGCCGGTCACGGTCATGGTGCTCGTCGACGACTACGGCGTGAACGGCGGCGTGGCCGGTCTTCTGGCCACGGCTCAGACGGCACCGCTGCTCATGGCCGTGTCACGGCCGCTGCAGGCGTGGTGGGTCGTCTTCGCCGCCGATGTGCTCGGCGCGCTGGTGGCCGTGGACACGGGCGTCGCGGGGAGCCGGCCGTGGCCGTGGACGCCGATGGTCGTGGTGGGCTACCTGGGACTGATGCTCGCCGTGGGACTGCGCGAGCAGCGGCGGGCCCTGGTGAGCGTGTGGCTGGTGACGGGTGCCGCCGGATTCGCGTTCGAGCTGTTCGGCGGGGCGGGTGGGGGCGTCTCCCTGGTGCTGTTCGTGTTGAGCGGTGTCGTCCTGCTGATAACCGGCATGCTCCGGGAGCGCGGCGACGCCCAACGGCGGCTGGTGGAACAGGAGACCATCAGCGAGGCCGAGCGGTCCCGGCGGACGCTGTTGGAGGAACGGGCCCGCATTGCCCGCGAGTTGCACGACGTGGTCGCCCACCACATGTCGGTGATCACCGTGCAGGCGGACTCGGCTCCCTACCGGATCCAGGGGCTCCCGGACGCCGCGCGCGAGGAGTTCTCGTCCATGGCGGCTTCCGCGCGGGAGTCCCTGGCGGAGATGCGGCGGCTGCTGACGGTGCTGCGCAGCGAGAACGCGGAGGGCGAGCGGGCCCCGCAGCCGGGTGTCGACCGGGTGCGGCAGCTCGTCGAGGCGACGATACGGGCTGGGCTGCCGGTGGAGTTGTCGCTGGCGACGGACCTGGGGCTCGTTCCCCAGGCCGTGGACCTGTCGGCCTACCGGATCGTGCAGGAGGGGCTGGCCAATGTGGTGCGGCACGCACCGGGCGCCCGGACACGGGTCTCCGTCTCGCGCTCGCCCAACCTGGAGTGGCTGATCGTCCTGGTGGTCAACGGCCCGCCGACGGAGCCGGTCTCACCGCTGGAGACGTCCGGGACGGGGCACGGCCTGATCGGGATGCGGGAGCGCGTACGGTTGACCGGCGGGAGGCTCGACACCGGACCGCTGCCGGACGGCGGTTTCCGTGTGGCGGCACGGTTGCCGCTGATCGCACCGCTTCCCCCATCCGCCGGGAGGGGACCTTCGTGACCATCCGCGTGATCATCGTCGACGACCAGGCCATGGTGCGGGCGGGGTTCGCCGCACTGCTGTCGGCGCAGCCCGACATCGACGTCGTGGGCGAGGCACCGGACGGGCGGGCCGGCGTCGAAGTCGGCAGATCCGCGCACCCCGACGTGGTGCTGATGGACGTGCGCATGCCGGAGATGGACGGACTCGCCGCGGCGCGCGAGCTGCTGAACCCGCCGCCCGGGGCGGCCCATCGGCCCAAGGTGCTCATGCTGACGACGTTCGACGTGGACGACTACGTGTACGAGGCGCTGCGCGCCGGGGCGTCCGGCTTCCTCCTCAAGGACGCGCCGCCGGCCGACCTGATCGCCGCCGTGCGTGTGGTGGCGGGAGGCGAGGCGCTGCTCGCCCCGTCGGTGACGCGGCGGCTGATCGAGGACTTCGCCGCCCGGCGGCCCGCGCCGCGGAGGGATCGCTCCGTGCGGCTGAACGGGTTGACACCGCGTGAGACGGAGGTTCTGGAGCTGGTCGCGCGCGGGCTGTCCAACCAGGAGATCGCCGCGCACCTGGTCCTCGCGGAGCAGACGGTGAAGACGCACATCGGACGTGTCCTGGCCAAGCTCGGCCTGCGCGACCGTGCTCAGGCGGTGGTGTTCGCCTACGAGTCCGGGCTCGTCACCCCCGGTGAGACCGTCTGACCGACCGGGGCACCGGCAGCACCCGCCCGCGGCGGCGGTCATAGGACACCCCCTACTCCGGTATCAGCCGGCGGTTGGCTCCGCAGGGTGACGATCGTCGGGCGGGCAGCCTCCTACCTTCCTCCTCGTCACACCGCACGAGGCACAGGAGGGGGACGTCATGCGCCGTTACAAGAGGGTGTTGGTCGCCGCCGCGCTGGCGACGACCGTCGTCACCGGGACGGCCGGTTGGGCATCGGGAACCACCCAGCAGGCCATGACCGGTCCGCCGCCGGGGAGCCCGACCTGGCTGGCCGACGCCTCACTGGGACGGCCCCTGCCGGATCCCGTACGAGCCGCGCCGGCCGAGGTGGCCTCGTTCTTCCGTGGCCTCGACGAACGGCAGCGGCACCGTCTGGCCCGACGGCACCCCGGCGTGGTGGGGAACCTGGACGGGGTTCCGGTGGATCTGCGGTACAAGGCCAACGCCCTCTCCGCGAGTCGTGACGTGCGGTACGCGCACCTGGCCGGCCGTCGCCTCCTCGCCTTCGACCCGCGCGGTCGCGGCCTGGTGGCGGAGGTCTTCGGAGACCTGGAGCACAGTCGTCACGTCGCGGTCGTGGTACCGGGGTCCGACATCGACGCAGGATCGTACGACCGCCCCCGCGACCCGTACGGCACACCGGCCGGGATGGCCCGTCAGTTGCGGTCGGCGACGGGCGGGCGCACGGCGGTGGTCGCCTGGGCCGGATACACCACGCCGGTCGGGATCGGTCTCGACGCGGCGACCGGCGGCCTCGCCGAGGCGGGGGCAAGACGGCTGGTCCGCCTCGCCGACGGGTTCGCCGCGACCGGCACCGCCACCCCGTCGCTGTTCTGCCACAGCTACGGCTCGGTGGTGTGCGGGCTGGCCGCGGCCGAGGTAAAGGCCAAGGACCTGGTGGTCTTCGGTTCTCCCGGAATGCGCGCGGCGAACGTCGCGGAGCTGGGTACGGCAGCGCGGGTGTGGGCCGCCAAGGGCCCGACCGACTGGATATCCGAGGTCCCCCACACGAGCTTCCTGGGGTTGGGGCATGGCAGGGACCCGGTGTCCGAGGGGTTCGGTTCCCGGCGGGTGCCCGCCGAGGACGTGCGGGGCCACAGCGGCTATCTCGCACCCGGCACCACCTCGCTCCGGGTGTTCGCCGCGATCGCCCGGGGGGAGGCCGCGTGAAACTCGCCGACCGTGTCGAACGGCACACACCGGCCCACCGCGACCGGGCCGTCGACGGGCTGCGCGCGCTGGCTCTGCTGTCGGTGCCGACCGGGCACTGGCTGCTCGGCGGATTCACCCTGGACGGGGAGGGGGCGATTCACAACGCGAGTCCGCTGTCGGCGTTCGGGTCCCTCGCGCCCGTCAGCTGGGTTCTGCAGATGCTCGGCGTCTTCTTCCTCGTGGGTGGTTACGCGTCCGTGCTCTCCTACCGGCGCCGGCCGGGCGGCACCGGCGAGTGGCTGCGCCGCAGGATGGCCCGGCTCGGTCGGCCTGTTCTGGGGGTGACCGCGGTGTGGGCCGTACTGATAGCGGCGGGCTTCGCGGTGGGCGTGCCCGGTGACACCCTGCGGACCGGGGCGACACTGGTGATACAGCCGCTGTGGTTCGTGGGCGTGTACGCGGTGATCACCGCGCTCACCCCCTGCTGCGTGCGGGCCGCGCGTGCCATGGGCGCGTGGGCGGCGGCGCCGCTGCTCTGCTGGGTCGCCGTCGTCGACCTGCTGCGGTACGGCCCGTACGCCGAGGGCGTGCCGTCGTGGCTGGGTCTGCTGAACGTGCTGCCGGGCTGGTTGTTCGCCTACCAGCTCGGGGTGTCGTGGGGTGAACGCCGGATCGGCTGGCGGGGGGCGTGGGTGCTGCTCGCGGGGGGTGTGGTTCTCTTCGCGGCGCTCCTCGCCGTGTTCCACTACCCGGTTTCGATGGTCGGTGTGCCGGGCGAGGCGCGTACCAACTCGCATCCGCCGTCGTTGCTCGTCCTCGCGCTGGCGGCGGCCCAGAGCGGGGCCGCGATACTGCTGCGGGACCGGCTCGGGGCCCTGCTACGGCGTCCCGTGCTGTGGGCACCGGTCGTGGTCGTCAACCTGTCGGCGATGACCATCCTGTGCTGGCACCAGACGGCGATGCTCACGGCGGCCGTACCCGCGTCCCTGACGGCCGGCGCGATTCCCGGTCTCACCACGGCGCCGGACACCTTCGACTGGGTGGTGGCGCGGGTGGCGTGGCTCCCGGTGTTCGCGGCGCTGCTGATGCTCATAGGCCGGTACGCGCGGGGTTTCGAGTCGCCGTGGGCGAACGCCACCGGGGCGCACCGCGCGGTGGCGGGCGCCCTGGCGGCGGGTTTCACGGCCTTCGCTCTGGGGCTGACGTGAGGGCCTCGGGGCAGTGGGCGCCGGCGGGCCGGTCCTCGCGGGCGGCCGAGGTGAGGGACATGTCGGCGTAGCGGCTGCCGACCACCTGGTCGGCGATGGGTTCGAGGAGGTCGAGTTCGGAGTCGGTGAGGACGATGCGGACGGCGGCGGCGTTCTCCAGGAGGCGGCTGCGCCTGCGGGTGCCGGGGATGGGGACGACGGACAGTCCGTGCACGGCTGCGCGCTGCTGCACCCAGGCCAGGGCGATCTGGGCCAGGGTGGCACCGTGGGCGGCGGCGATGGAGCGGAGGGGTTGGAGGAGGGCAGTGTTGCGGCGGGCGTTGTCCCCGAAGAACCGCGGCTGGGAGCGGCGGAAGTCGCTCTCCGAGAGGTCCTTGGAGGCGTCGGCGAAGGCACCGGCGAGGAATCCCCGGCCGAGCGGGGAGTACGGCACGAGCGCGACGCCCAGTTCGGCGGCGGCGGGGACGGCGCTCTGTTCCACGTCGCGGGAGAACAGCGACCACTCGGACTGCAGGGCGGCGATGGGGTGGACGGCGTGGGCCTCGCGCAGCTCCCCGCCGGTGACCTCGCTGAGGCCCAGGTGCTTCACCTTGCCCTCCCGTACGAGGTCGGCCATGGCGCCGACGGACTCGGCGAGCGGCACGGCCGGGTCGCGGCGGTGCATGTAGTAGAGGTCGATGACGTCGACGTCCAGGCGGCGCAGGCTGTCCTCGACGGCGGACTTGATGTAGGCGGGGTCGTTGCGGACCGCCCAGGGGGAGGAATCGTCGGTGCGGACCAGGGAGAACTTCGTGGCCAGGGTGACCTGGTCGCGGTGGGCGGCGACGAACGGGGCGAGGAACTCCTCGTTGGCCCCGCGCCCGTAGATGTCGGCGGTGTCGATGAGGGTGACCCCGACTTCGAGGGCGGCTTCGAGGGTGTCGCGGGCGACGGCCTCGTCGGTGTCGCCGTAGAACTCGCTCATGCCCATGGCACCCAGGCCTTGGACGCCGACCACGGGACCCGTCGCACCGAGTCGTACCTGCGGGATCGTCTGTTCGGAGGTCATCGTGCAACCCTTTCCGGCGCCGGTCGGGCGCCCGTGTAGATGTCGATCTTGTAGTCGAGTACGGCGAGGGTCTCGCGGAGTTCGGCGATGCGGGCCAGGACGTCGTGACGGGTGGCCTCCAGGAGTTCGCGCCGCTCGTCGAAGGTGTGGTCGCCCGCGCGGACCAGTTCGGCGTAGCGGACCATCCCCGCGACGGACATGCCGGTCAGCCGCAGTTTGCCGACCAGGGTGAGCCAGTCCAGGTCCCGGTTGGTGAAGCGCCGCTGGCCGGTGGCCGACCGGTCGACGTGGGGCATCAGCCCGATGCGCTCGTACCAGCGGAGGGTGTGGGCGGTGAGGCCGGTCCAGGCGGCGACCTCGCTGATGGTGTAGCGGTCCTGTCCGTCGGGACGGGGGTGGCGGGGCGGCGGGGTGGCGCAGGCATCGGCGGCCCGAGGGGCCGCCGGAGTGCTCTCGATCACCGTCATGCCCCCACGCTAGGACCTTCGAGCGCGCTCGAAGCAAGCGCCGCGACGAGCAAGTACCCTCATCGGCATGCAGAGCCTGGCGACGATCGAGAACTGGCCCGTACCGGCCGCGGCCGCCGCGGTGGTCCGCGCGGACGGCACCCTCGCGGGGGCCCACGGGCCGACGGGACGGCGGTTCCCGCTCGCCTCGGTGACGAAGCCGCTGACGGCGTACGCCGTGCTCGTCGCCCACGAGGAGGGCGCCGTGGAACTCGACGAGCCGGCCGGGCCGAAGGGGTCGACCGTGCGGCACCTCCTCGCGCACACGTCGGGGCTCGCCTTCGACGAGGACCGGGTGATGGCGGCGCCGGGCACGCGGCGGATCTACTCGAACACGGGTTTCGAGGTGTTGGCGGACCACGTGGCGAAGGTCACCGGCATCCCGTTCGCGGAGTACCTGCGCCAGGCGGTGCTGGAGCCGCTCGGGATGGCGGGTACGACACTGGAGGGTTCGGTCGCGAAGGACGCGGTGTCGACGGTGGACGACCTGGTGCGGTTCGCCGCGGAGGTACAGGCGCCCCGGTTGCTGGACCCCCGGACGGTTCTGGAGGCGATGACGGTCGTCCATCCGGGCCTGGGCGGCGTCCTGCCCGGTTACGGGCACCAGCGGCCCAACGACTGGGGGCTGGGCTTCGAGATCCGGGACGGCAAGTCGCCGCACTGGACGGGCGGTTCGTCGTCGCCGCGGACGTTCGGGCACTTCGGGCAGTCGGGCACGTTCCTGTGGGTCGACCCGGACGCCCGTGCGGCGTGCGTGGCGCTGACGGACCGGGCCTTCGGCCCCTGGGCGGTCGAGGCCTGGCCGTCGTTCACCGACGCCGTGCTCGCCGAACTGCGCCGCGCCTGATCGCCCGGGAGCCCGGCGCCGGCCGGGTCATCTCCCACACCAGCACCTCGGCGGGCGTGAGGGTGGTCAGCCGTACGCCCCGCGCGCCGGTGATCCGGGCCGCGTCGCCCGGCGACAGCCTCCATTCCCCGCCGTCGCCGGTCAGCCGGACCTCGCCGCGCACCACGTGCACGTACGCGAAGTCCGCGTCCGGGACGGTGGCGTGCCCGCCCGCGTCCGGGCGGCGCACGTGGAGCGTCGCGCCTGCGGCGGGCACCGCGTAGGGGGTCGTGTCGGCGAGGCCGCGGACGATCCCGTACGACGGGTCGCCGCCGGGTTCCAGGGGGGCGAGCCACATCTGGACGAAGACCAGCGGCGCCGCGCCGTCGTTGCGTTCCACGTGACGGACGCCGCCCGCGGAGCTGAGGTGCTGGAGGTCTCCGGGGCGGACCACGGTGGTGTGCCCGGCCGAGTCCCGGTGCGTCAGCTCGCCTTCGACGACCCAGGTGACGATCTCGGTGTGGCTGTGCGGGTGCTCGTCGAAGCCGGCGCCCGGAGCGAGCCGCTCCTCGTTGCAGGCGACGAGCGCACCGAAGCGGAGGTTGTCCGGGTCGTAGTGGGGACCGAACGAGAAGGCGTGCCGGGTGGCGACCCCGGCGTCCGGGTCGCCGCCCGGGTGGCGCTCCTCGGCCCTGTGTACGGACATCACGGGTCCAACGGTAGACCGGCCGGTCCGGCCGCCGTCCCGATGAGGCAGTCTTGTCCCGTGCCCGATCCCGCAGTGAACGACGCCCACCCGCACGCAGCGACCCTGAAGCGACTCGAACAATCCTCCGGTCGGCTCGCCGCCGGCGCCATCGCCCGCATGGACGAGACGCTGCCGTGGTACCGGGCGATGCCCCCGGAGAACCGTTCCTGGATCGGCCTGGTGGCGCAGGCCGGCATCGCCGCGTTCATCGAGTGGTTCCGGCGCCCGGAGGCGTCCCAGGCGATCTCCACCGACGTGTTCGGCACGGCGCCGCGCGAGCTGACCCGGGCGATCACGCTGCGCCAGACCGTCGAGATGGTCCGCACGACCATCGAGGTCATGGAGTCGGCGATCGAGGAGGTCGCCGCCCCCGGCGACGAGTCCGTGCTCCGCGAGGCGCTGCTCGTCTACGCGCGGGAGATCGCCTTCGCGACGGCGCAGGTGTACGCGCAGGCCGCCGAGGCGCGCGGCGCGTGGGACGCGCGGCTGGAGTCCCTCGTCGTGAACGCGGTGCTGTCCGGCGAGGCCGACGAGGGCGCCGTCAGCAGGGCCGCCGCCCTCGGCTGGAACTCGCCGGAGCACGTGTGCGTGGTCCTCGGGACCGCCCCGGACGGCGACAGCGAACTGACCGTGGAGGCGATCCGGCGGGCGGCCCGCCACGCGAAGCTGCAGGTCCTCACGGGTGTGCTCGGCGACCGCCTGGTGGTGATCGCCGGCGGCAGCGACAACCCGCTGGCCGTGGCAAAGGCACTGATCGGCCCGTACGCGGCGGGGCCCGTGGTGGCCGGCCCGGTGGTGCCGGACCTGCTGTCCGCGACCCGGTCCGCGCAGGCGGCGGCGGCGGGCCTGAAGGCGTGCTCGGCCTGGCAGGACGCTCCCCGGCCGGTCCTCGCGGACGATCTGCTGCCGGAGCGCGCGATCGCGTCGGACCCGTTCGCGCGCGAGCAGTTGGTGGAGGAGATCTACAGGCCGCTGGAGGAAGCCGGCTCGGCCCTCCTGGAGACCCTGAGCGTGTACCTGGAGCAGGCGAGTAGCCTTGAGGGCGCCGCAAGGATGCTGTTCGTGCACCCCAACACCGTGCGCTACCGGCTTCGACGTGTGACTGATGTCACGGGTTGGTCACCGTCCGACGTGCGGTCGGCCTTCACACTGCGGATCGCGCTGATCCTGGGGCGCCTCGCCGACAGCGAGACGCAGTCCTAGGGTTTTGTGGGGGATCAACAATTCGCCCGACGGTTCTTCGTCCCAGTCCTCACGGGCGTCCAGGACCGTCCACAAGAGAGAGTGTGAGGGTGCTCGTACTCGTCGCTCCCGGCCAAGGCGCTCAGACGCCCGGCTTCCTGACTCCCTGGCTCGATCTTCCGGGCGCCTCCGACCGCGTCGGGGCGTGGTCGGAGGCCATCGGGCTGGACCTGGTCCACTACGGCACGAAGGCCGACGCGGAGGAGATCCGCGACACGGCGGTCGCCCAGCCGCTGCTGGTGGCCGCGGGCCTGCTCTCCGCCGCCGCGCTGGGCGGGGCCGCTCCGGACGCCGTCGCGGGCCACAGCGTCGGTGAGATCACCGCCGCCTCGTTCGCGGGCGTCCTCGACGAGGCGGCGGCGCTGCGTCTCGTGCGCGCCCGTGGCCTGGCCATGGCGGAGGCCGCCGCCGTGACCCGCACCGGCATGTCGGCGCTGCTCGGCGGCGACCCGGAGGCCACCGTGGAGCACCTGCGGGGGCTCGGCCTGACCGCGGCGAACGTCAACGGGGCCGGCCAGATCGTCGCCGCCGGCACCATGGAGCAGCTGGCGGCCCTGGCGGAGGACAAGCCCGAGGGCGTTCGCCGCGTGGTGCCGCTGAAGGTCGCCGGCGCGTTCCACACCCACCACATGGCGCCGGCCGTGGCCGCGCTGGAGGAGGCCGTACGGGATCTCGCCCCGGAGGACCCGAAGGTCGTCTACGTCTCCAACAAGGACGGGCGGACCGTCGCCACGGGTGCCGACGTCGTCGCCCGGCTGGTGGGCCAGGTGGCCAGCCCGGTGCGCTGGGACCTGTGCATGGAGGCGTTCCAGCGACTGGGCGCGACCGCGCTGGTCGAGGTGTGCCCGGGCGGCACGCTGACCGGCATCGCCAAGCGGGCCCTGCCCGGTGTCAGGACGCTCGCGCTCAAGACCCCCGACGACCTCGACGCGGCACGGGCGCTCATCGCCGAGCACGCCGGCGTCGTCTCCTGAACCGGAGCAAGGAGCCGTAGAGCATGGCGAAGATCAGGCCCGGCAAGGGCGCTCCGCACGCGCGGATCATGGGGGTCGGCGGTTACCGCCCGACCCGGGTCGTGCCGAACGAGGTGATCCTGGAGCGGATCGACTCGTCGGACGAGTGGATCCGCTCGCGCTCCGGCATCGCGACCCGCCACTGGGCGTCGCCCGAGGAGACGGTGACCGCGATGTCGGTCGAGGCGGCGGGCAAGGCCCTCGCGGACGCCGGGATCGGTCCCGAGCAGGTGGGGTGCGTCGTCGTCTCCACCGTCTCGCACTTCAAGCAGACCCCGGCGGTCGCCACCGAGATCGCCGACAGGCTCACGGCGGGCAAGCCGGCCGCGTTCGACATCTCGGCGGGCTGCGCGGGCTTCGGCTACGGGCTGACGCTCGCGAAGGGCATGGTCGTCGAGGGTTCCGCCGAGTACGTCCTCGTGATCGGCGTGGAACGGCTCAGCGACCTGACCGACCTGGAGGACCGGGCCACCGCCTTCCTGTTCGGTGACGGCGCCGGCGCGGTCGTGGTCGGCCCGTCCGACGAGCCGGCGATCGGCCCGACCGTCTGGGGTTCCGAGGGCGACAAGTCCGAGACCATCAAGCAGACCGTGCCGTGGACGGACTACCGCGACGGCACGGTGGAGCGGTTCCCCGCCATCGCGCAGGAGGGCCAGGCGGTGTTCCGCTGGGCCGTCTTCGAGATGGCCAAGGTCGCCCAGCAGGCGCTCGACGCGGCCGGCCTCACCGCGGCCGAGCTGGACGTCTTCATCCCGCACCAGGCCAACATGCGGATCATCGACTCGATGGTGAAGACGCTGAAACTGCCGGAGCACGTCACGGTCGCCCGCGACGTGGAGACCACCGGCAACACCTCGGCCGCCTCGATCCCGCTCGCGATGGAGCGGCTCCTGGCGACCGGGCAGGCGAAGAGCGGTGACACCGCGCTCGTCATCGGCTTCGGGGCGGGACTCGTCTACGCCGCGACGGTCGTTACCCTCCCCTGAGGCACCGTTCCGCTCTCCAGTACCGGACGGAACGCCGTCACAACCTCTGCCAAGCACAGAGCTACACACCGAAGGAGCGCCAACATGGCCGCCACCCTGGAAGAGATCGTCGAGGGTCTCGCCGAGATCGTCAACGAGATCGCCGGCATCCCCACCGAGGACGTCGAGCTCGACAAGTCCTTCACGGACGACCTGGACGTGGACTCCCTGTCCATGGTCGAGGTCGTCGTCGCCGCCGAGGAGCGCTTCTCGGTGAAGATCCCGGACGAGGACGTCAAGGGCCTCAAGACGGTCCGCGACGCCGCCGAGTACATCCTCAAGCACCAGGCCTGACCGGTTCGCCACCCAGTGGTGGCGCCGTTTTCACGCATACCTCATACACGTGGAGAAAGAATTCCTGTGAGCCCGACCAATCGCACCGTGGTCGTCACCGGTATCGGCGCAACCACACCGCTGGGTGGCGACTCCGCCTCGACCTGGGAGGGGCTGCTGGCCGGGCGCTCGGGCGCCGGCCCCCTCGAAGGGGAGCAGTTCGCCGACCTGTCCGTCCGGATCGCGGCCCGCGTGGCCGTCGACCCGTCGGAGGTCCTGCCGCGGCCGCTGGCCCGCAAGCTGGACCGCTCCGCGCAGTTCGCGGTGGTGGCCGCGCGCGAGGCGTGGGCCGACGCCGGTTTCTCCGGTCCCGCCGGCGAGGACGGCGGGGTCCGCCCGGAGCGGCTCGGCTCCGTCATCGCCTCCGGCATCGGCGGTGTGACGACCCTGCTCGACCAGTACGACGTGCTGAAGGAGAAGGGCGCCCGGCGGGTCTCGCCGCACACGGTGCCCATGCTCATGCCGAACAGCCCCTCCGCCAACGTCGGCCTGGAGGTGAACGCCCAGGCGGGCGTGCACACCCCGGTGTCGGCGTGCGCGTCGGGCGCCGAGGCTATCGGTTACGCTATCGAGATGATCCGCACCGGCCGCGCCGACGTGGTCGTGGCGGGCGGCACCGAGGCGGCCATCCATCCGCTGCCCGTCGCGGCGTTCGCCAACATGATGGCGATGTCCAAGAACAACGAGGAGCCCGAGAAGGCCTCCCGCCCGTACGACAGGGCCCGCGACGGCTTCGTGCTGGGCGAGGGCGCGGGCGTGGTCGTCCTGGAGTCCGCGGAGCACGCCGCGGCGCGCGGTGCCCGCGTGTACTGCGAGGCGCTGGGGCAGGGCCTGTCCGCCGACAGCCACCACATCGCGCAGCCCGAGCCGACCGGCCGGGGCATCGCCGCCGCCCTGCAGAACCTGCTGGACTCCACGGACCTCAAGCCGTCGGAGGTCGTGCACCTGAACGCGCACGCCACGTCGACGCCGCAGGGCGACGTCGCCGAGGTGAAGGCGTTGCGCAAGGTCCTCGGCGACGACCTGGACCACGTCGCGGTCTCCGCGACCAAGTCGATGACGGGTCACCTGCTGGGCGGGGCCGGCGGCATCGAGACCGTCGCGACGGTCCTGGCGCTGCACCACCGCACGGCCCCGCCGACCATCAACGTCGACGACCTCGACGAGGAGGTCGACGCGGACATCGTGCGCGACGAGCCCCGAGCGCTGCCGGAGGGCACGATCGCGGCGATCAACAACTCGTTCGGCTTCGGCGGCCACAACGTGGTCCTCGCCTTCCGCACGGTCTGACGCCCCGTACGGTGCGCGAGGGGCCCCGCGACCACCGCGGAGCCCCTCGCGCGCCGGGCAGCGGGGCCGCGAAGGGCCGGGGCCGCAGGGGTCAGACGACCTGGTGGAGCCAGCGGACCGGGGCGCCCTCGCCGGCGTACCGGAAGGGCTCCAGCTCGTCGTCCCAGGGCTTGCCGAGGAGCTCGGCGACCTCGGCCTCCAGCCGGGTCTCGCCCCGCGCGGAGCGGACCAGGGCGGCGCGCAGCCGGTCCTCGGGGACCATGATGTCACCGTGGACGCCGATGACCGCGTGGAAGATGCCCAGGTCGGGGGTGGCGCTGTAGCGCTCCCCCTCGGCGGCGGGGCAGGGTTCGGCGGTCACCTCGAAGCGCAGCACCCCCCAGCCGCGCAGGGCGGAGGCCAGTTTCGACGCGGTGCCCGGTTCGCCCTTCCAGGAGAACTCGGCTCTCCACGTGCCCGGTGAGGCCGGCTGCCGGATCCAGTCGAGTTGCACCCTCGTGCCGAGCACCCCCGCGATCGCCCATTCGACGTGCGGGCACAGCGCGCGCGGCGCGGAGTGGACGTACAGGACTCCACATGTCGTCACCGGGACCTCCAGTGTGGGACGAGGTTCGCCTTCTCCCAGCGGCCTCAGTAAACAGCATCGGGAGCGAAACTCCGCAAAACGGGCAGCTTGTGACGTGATGTGATTCACCGGAGCCGACCGGTCGGGCGCCTCCGGTCCGACGGGGAGAAACTACCGTGCGCCGGGGTGCGCGGGATGGCGTACGGTCGGTCCGTGGCCCCTCGACACGAAGCCCCCAGCCGCCGGGACGCCGCTTCCGCGCCCGGGCCCGGAACCGTTTCCGCCACCGGCCGCGTCCGCCGCGGCACCGCTCTCGCGACGGCCCTGATCTGCGGCGCTGTCCTCTCCGGATGCGCCGCCTCCCCGGGGGGCGGCGCCCCGGACACGGCGCGGCGCACCACCCCGGCGCGGCCCGCCCCCTCCCCCACCTCCTCCTGGAACCCGCGGCCGGCGTCCGTCGCCGCGGTCGGTGACTCCATCACGCGCGGCTTCGACACCTGCGAACTGCTGGCGGACTGCCCGGAGGCGTCCTGGGCCACCGGTTCGGACACCCGGGTGAACAGCCTGGCGCTGCGGTTGCTCGGCGCCCCCGCGCTCGCCTCCCGCAGCTGGAACCTGGCCCGGTCGGGAGCGCGCGTCGCCGAGCTGCCCGGGCAGATGGAGCTGGCCGCGGAGCGGAAACCCGATCTGGTGGCGGTGATGGTGGGGGCGAACGACGCCTGCCGGCCGTCCGCCGACCTGATGACGCCGGTCGCGGACTTCCGGGCGTCGTTCGAGGCGGCGATGGCCCGGTTGCGGCGGGCGGCGCCCCGGACGCAGGTGTACGTGGCGAGCATCCCGGACCTGCGGCGGCTGTGGTCCACGGGGCGGGGGCACCCGGTGGGACGGCGGGTGTGGTCGCTGGGCGTCTGCGCGTCGATGCTCGCCGACGCCCATGACACGGGCCCGGCGGCGGAGGAGCGCCGCGGGCGGGTGCGCGAGCGGGTCGTCGCCTACAACGGGGTGTTGCGGGACGTCTGCGCCCGCGACGAGCGGTGCCGTCACGACGGGGGCGCCGTCTTCGCGTACCCCTTCGCCGAGGCGCAGCTGAGTCCCTGGGACGTGTTCCACCCGAGCCGGGACGGGCAGGGAAAGCTGGCGGAGATCGCCTACCGCACCGTCACGTCCGGGCCCCCCGCGTAGGATCCGGGCCGCGGGACGCCTCGGGTCCCGCGGCCGGAGGGGCGCAGGGGCCCGTGGGGAGGTGGTGGCGGGTGCCGCCGGAGATCGGGATACTGCGGGCACCCGACGGAAGGACCCCCGTGCCCCGCATACGCACCACCCCCCTCGCCCTGGCCCTCGCGGCCGCCGCCACCACCCTCGCCCTGGGCGCTCCCCCCGTGCCCGCCACCGCCGCCGCGTCCGCCGCCCCGGGTCCGACCGCCGCGGAGGGCCCCTCCGTCGAGGAGGCCCGGCTCGACCGAGACGTGCCGCGGGAGATCCTGCGGCGCTCCGGGTTCGACGGCGCCGCACCCCGGTTCGCCGCCGCGCTGCGCGGCGCGGGGTCGTACGCGCAGGCCGAACGGGTCGTCGTACGGCACGGCGCGGCGCTGTGGCGACGGGCCGTCGACCGGGCGCAGGGCCGGGGGCCCGCGGGTGGCGACCTGGCGCGGGGGGACGACCGGCCGCTGTACTGGGCGCGGCTCGGCATGACCCGTGAACTGCGCGGCTGGGAGCCTCCCTTCGGGCTCCGGCGGGAGGCGCGGGAGCGGCTGCTGGACCGTCTGGAGTCGGCGTCGCGCGGTCAGGACGCGATCGGTTTTCCCCGCGGCCGGGGCGTCAGGCGCGTGCTGGTGACCGGGTTCGACCCGTTCACGCTGGACCGGGACATCCGGATCGGCAACCCCTCGGGGGCGGCGGCCCTCGCCCTGGACGGGACGCTGCTGCGCACGCCGGACGGCGGGTGGGCGCGGGTGGAGGCGGCGGTCTTCCCGGTGCGGTGGCGGGACTTCGCCGACGGCGAGGTGGAGCGGGCGTTGCGACCGCACCTGCCGCACCTGGACGTGTTCACGACGGTCAGTCAGGGGCGGGCGGGCCGCTTCGACGTGGAGCGGTACAACGGCGCCTGGCGGGGCGGGTTCCCGGACAACGAGAACGTCTCCGCGACCGGCCCCGTCCCGGTCGGCGACCCCGCGTCACGGCCGCAGTGGACGGTGACGAGCCTGCCGTACGCGGCGATCACCGAGGCCGGCACGGGCCCGTTCCCGGTGTACGACAACACGCGGGTGACCGAGGTGCCGGCGGGCGGGAGCGAGCCGGTGGTCCGGCCGGACGGGCCGACGCCGGGCTCGACGGCCCGCGCGGGCGGGGGCGGCGACTACCTGTCGAACGAGATCGCCTACCGGGCCACGCTGCTGCGCGACCGGCTGGGCCTGCCGGAATTGCCGGGCGGGCACGTGCACACGCCGGTGCTGCGGTTCGGGGCGGGCAACACGGACGCGGTCGAGGACCCCGAGCTGCTGCGCGACCGGGAGGCGATCACGGCGCAGGTCCGCGCGATCGTCGCGGTCGCGGCCGGGGAGTCCCGCACCGGACGTGGATAATCACTGCATGATCGTTTCAGCGGCTCAGTTCACCGCCGTCCCCGGCGACGTCGGCGCCAACGTCCGGACGGTGGCGGAGATGGTCCGCGCGTCGGCCGGGGCCCGGGTGGTCGTCTTCGCCGAGCTGGCGCTCACGGGCTACGAACCGGGTCTGATAGCCGCCGACCCCGGCCTGTGGCTGACCGCCGACGACCCGCGCCTCGACCCGGTGCGGGAGGCGTGCCGCGCGGCCGGTGCGGCGGCCGTCGTCAACGGCCCGGCGCCGGGCCGGGAGCGGGGCCACCGGCCGTACCTCACCTCGTACGTGATCGGCCCGGACGGGACGACGCTGGCGCGCTACGACAAGCAGCACCTGTACGAGGCGGAGCGCGAGGTGTTCGCGGCGGGCACCGCCGACGGGCGGTTCACCCTCGACGGCCACCGCTTCGCGCTGGCCACCTGCTTCGACAGCCACTTCCCCGGGTTGGGCGAGCGGGCGGCGGCGGACGGCTGCCGGGTGTACCTGGCGAGCTCCCTGTACGGGACGGGCGACGGCGTCCGCGAGCGGGCGGCCGTCTACCCGGCCGTCGCCCGGCGGAGCGGGCTGTACGTGGTCCTCGCCAACCACGTGGGCGCCGCCGGGCCCTGGACCGGCTGCGGGCGCAGCGCGGTGTGGGGCCCGGACGGCGGGCTGCTGGCCGAGGCGGACCCGGTCGAGCCGGGGCTGGTGCGCGCCGCCGTCGGCCGGCGGTGGGCGTCAGTCCTTGTGGAGCCCGGGCGGGGCGGGGGTTGACGTCCCGGGCCCGGCGGCGGGCCCGGGGTGTGGCCCGTCCTCGGCGTCGGGCGCCAGTTCGCGCGCCATCAGGGTGGCGCCCGCGACCGCTCCCGGCATGAGGAAGACGGCGACGAACGGCACCAGGTACGCCAGGGTCAGGGGCACTCCGAAGCCGAGGGCCATCATGCGGTGGCCGCGCAGCAGCCGCAGCCGCTCCTTCAGCCCCAGGCGGCGGCGCTGGAGCGCGACGGCGGTCAGCTCCTCGGTGAGGAAGTACCCGGAGACGCAGAAGCCGAGCACGGGGACGACGGTCTGGCCGATCACCGGGACGAACCCGAGGGCGAACAGCAGGACCCCGTAGGACGCGACGCGCAGGACGACGCGCAGGCTGTCGCGGGCGGAGATCCACAGCCCGCGCCAGAACGGCAGGCCGGACTCCGGGACGCGGCCGCCCTCGGAGCGGTCGACCGCCTCGGAGAGCGACTCGTAGAAGGGCTGCCCGACCAGCAGCGTCACCGCCGTGAAGGTGACCACCGCGAGGAACAGCGCGAGGACGAAGAGCAGGGCGGTGAGGAAGCCCCGGAAGAGGTTCCGCCAGTGCGACGACCAGCCGTCGGCGAAGGGGGTCGCCCACCCGGTCAGGTCGCCGGCGCCGTAGAGGAGGCCGACCAGCGCGGCGGCGTACAGAACGAGCGTCACGAGGCCGGGCAGCAGCCCGAACCCGAACCAGCGGCCGTGTCTGCCGACCCATCGCTGGCCCTGCAGGAGGAAGCCGAAACCCTTGCCGAGATCACGCATGGGATCACCCTATCGGCGGGGCGGCGCCGGTGGGCCTCCGGCCACCGCCGTTTCGGGAGGGGGCGGGGGTGGGGGCGGGGCGCCTCCCTGGCCGTGGTCCGGCTCGCCGCCCGCCGCCCGCCATCCGCCGTCCGCCGTCCGCCGTCCGCTACTTAGGGTCAGCGGGTCAGCGAGACGATCATCTTGCCGATGTTGTCGCCGCGCAGCAGGCCGAGGAAGGCGTCCACGCCGTTCTCCATGCCCTCGACGACCGTCTCGCGGTACTTCAGGGCGCCCGAGCGCAGCCAGCCGGAGACCTCCTCGACGAAGCGCGGCCGGAGGTCGGAGTGGTCGCTGACCAGCATGCCCTGCAGGCGCAGCCGCTTGCCGATGACCAGCGCCAGGTTGCGCGGGGCGGGGGTGGGCTCCGTGGCGTTGTACTGGGCGATCATGCCGCAGACCGTGACGCGGCCGTGGACGTTGAGCGAGGAGATCGCCGCCTCCAGGTGCTCGCCGCCGACGTTGTCGAAGTAGACGTCGATGCCGTCGGGGGCGGCGGCGGCGAGCTGCCGGGCCACCGGGCCGTGCTTGTAGTTGAAGGCGGCGTCGAAGCCGTACTCCTCCAGCAGCAGCCCGACCTTCTCGTCGGAGCCGGCCGAGCCGATCACCCGGGAGGCGCCCTTCAGGCGGGCCATCTGGCCGACCTGGCTGCCGACGGCACCGGCCGCGGCGGAGACGAACACGGCGTCGCCCTCCTTGAAGGAGGCCGTCTCGAAGAGGCCCGCGTAGGCGGTGAGCCCCGTCATGCCGAGCACGCCCAGATAGGCCGTCAGGGGCGCGAGGGAGGCGTCGACCGCGACGGCGTGCTCCGCCTCGACCTCGGCGTACTCCCGCCAGCCCAGGCCGTGCAGCACGTGGTCGCCGACCTCGAAGCCCTCGGCGGCGGAGGCCACGACCTCGCCGACCGCGCCGCCCTCCATCGGGTGGTCCAGCCGGAACGGCGGGACGTACGACTTCACGTCGTTCATCCGGCCGCGCATGTACGGGTCGACCGAGAAGTGGAGGTTCCGGACGAGGACGCGGCCCTCGCCGGGCGCGGCGACGGGCGCCTCGCGCAGCGCGAAGTCCTCGGGGACGGGCGGGCCGCTCGGGCGGGAGACGAGGTGCCATTCGCGGCCGGACGCCGGGAGTGCGGACATGGTGCGTGCCTCCAGAAGATGTTTCGCCACCTGAAACAACCATGCTCCTCGATATTTCACCCTGTCAAGCAACGGGGTAGGCTGGGAGTATGGCCAGCGCACGCAGGGACCCCCTCACCCACGAGGTCGTGGAGCTCATCGGCACGATCGTGGCCCGCTACCACGAGGAGTACGAGCAGGCCGCCGCCCGCCACGCGCTGACCGGTGCGCAGGCGCGCGTCCTGGGCCTGCTCGCGCTGGAACCGCTGCCAATGCGGCGCATCGCCGCGTCGCTGCGGTGCGAGCCGTCCAACGTGACGGGCATAGTCGACCGGCTGGAGGCCCGCGGCCTCGTCGAGCGGCGACCGGATCCGGCCGACCGGCGGGTCAAGCTGGCCGCCCCGACGGAGGAGGGCCGGGCGACCGCGCGCCGGTTGCGGGACGCCCTGGACTTCGCCCGGGAGCCGCTGGCCGGCCTCACCCGGGCGGAGCGGGCCCTGTTGCGGGACCTCCTGCGCCGCATGCTGGGTGAACCCGCCGCGCCCTGACGGTCGACCGCTGACGGTCGACCGCTGACGGTCGGACGCCGACGGTCAGACGCACCACCAGAGCCAGCGCGTGCACGTCGGCGACGGCTCGGGGGTCGGGGTGGGCGTCGGGGTCGGCGCCGGAGCGGGCCCGCCGGTCGCGGTCGGCTCCGGGTCCGGCTCGCCGCCGGGGGCCGAGGAGGTGCCCGGGGCCGGCTCCGAGGCGGACGGGGGC